>CAZKJI010000100.1:0-7842 GCA_964553005.1 uncultured Acinetobacter sp.
GATTTATTCAGGCCCAGCAGCAGCCAACACAATATCCTCAGGTACTGACCAGACTGGAACAGGAGATTGCTGCACCTACTAGCTTGCAACCCATTGTATTATCCAAAGAGATGTCAGATTTTATTCAACTGGAATATTTGCCCAAGTATGGTGAGTTCGAAATTGAACCCTATCAACAAAAGTTGATGTATGGATTTCAGGGCTATGTTGAGGCACTACAACACTATGTGCAGGCGGATGAACCAGAACCGCATATCCAGCAGGTGATACAGGCATTTGATGATTACCGAATCTTAACCGCCGTGCGGCATGGTCAACTGGGATTGCAGCAACTGAACCGTTACGCTGAACAGTGGCTCAACCAGCAGCTTAAACAGATTGCGCTGGGTGACTGGTATGTGGGCCGTCCCGTGATGATGACCTACAACGACTATCAGCTTGGAATTTCCAATGGAGACATTGGCATTTGTTTTAAACATAGAAGCCAATCTCAGCAATTTGAGGTTTATTTTCCAAGTCTGGATAAATGGATTGCTGCACATCGCCTGCCTCGAAACATGCAAACCGCATTTGCGCTCACCATTCACAAGTCACAGGGCTCTGAATTTACCCATACCGCGATTGTTCTGGATGCTCCCGCAGAGAAATTACTGAGTCAGGAACTGATTTATACCGCAGTGACGCGTGCCAAAAAAGTGGTCAGTATTCTGGCCGATTCAGGCACCTTGCAACAGGCGCTTACAATTCGAACAGTTCGCCGCAGTGGTTTAGTACAAAAGATCAATTTTACTGGATTATAAACTTATTCTTTAAAATTCACTATTTTGTAAGAAAAAGCTTACAAGGATTCGAGATATTGTCGCTAGAGCAAGCTGAATGTTTTTGAGATTATGTACACACAAAGAGTCTGGCACGGAAAGCCAGATAAATCGCAAAACGATAATAAAAAAGTCTGAAAGACAGCGAACTTACAGTGAGGTAAGTGATAAAAGAGGAAACTTACAGCCGCTAAGCCTTGTAGTTTTGGGAGAGACTACAGGGCTTTTTTATTTTTATCTATATTGAATGAATAAAATCATGATAAATCTTGGTTTTATTTTAACCAGTATTGTTTAAACCCTACTTGTTCAATCATTGCGTCAGATCGGTTGCACGTCTTGTATATCGTCATTTATTAGTGAAAAATAACGGCAACATCTAAAAGCTAAGATATTGTTGTTTGACAATTTTTCTGGATTATTAAGTTAAATGTTATACAGAACCGTACGTTTTTACTTACAAAGAGATGAGAGAAATCCTATTTTTCTCCATCATTTCTTTTGGCAGAATAGTATGTATAGAGGGAAGTTGATGTAACCAAGTGGAAACAAAAAAAGCATAATATTGTGGAGAACATTCAGAGGGTTTGAGTGTAAATAATAATGAATAACAAAATAAAAATAAATTAAAAATGAGAACAATAAAATGATGCGCAAAAGCCCAAGCAAAAACTTGGGCTTTTTTTATGTGTAATAGGGATGAGTGGATTAAACTAAATTATTTTCACTACGGTCAGTGGCAAATAATGAGCGGCGCTGATTTCTAGGAATCTTAGGGCAGTTGTCTGAGATTTGGTACAAGGTTTTTGCTAATGCTGGCAAGTGAGTACCAACCACCGATTTTCCTGTAGAGAGCAATGACACACTGATATCACGTTCAGGGTCTGCCCAGCATAGGATATTGGAGAAACCAATATGTCCAAATGCCTGTCCTGTCATTGGGCCAAACAAACCAATAGGGTTACTGCCTAGCATTGGGCCAAGTGCATAACGCATTGGTGCAAGTAGGCTACGATCAAGACTGATCCCAGAAGTAGGTAACGTAGAACGGAAGACAGTTTTGGCACTCATGATTTGCTTGCCTTGATATTCCCCACCACTAAGCAGCATTTCAAAAAAACGCCCGACTTGATCTGCACTGGTATAGATGTTTCCAGCAGGGCAAATGGTGTCCATGAAACGTGTATCATTGGTAATATCAACGGCTGTTTGTAGACCAGCACCCAACACATGTTCTAAATAACGGTCAGTCCCTAGACTTGGATGCATACCTGTGGCATGGTTCAACGCTACATCTGCACGATATTCAGGTTTCAAGCCATAATTGAAATATTCCAGCCCCATAGGCTGTTCAATATGCTCAGCCAAATATTCACGTACACTTTGCCCTGTAACACGTTTGACAATCTCACCCAAAATATATCCCGCAGTTACCGCATGATAGGCAAGATGCGTACCTGATGGCGAAACAGGCTTGGCTGCACACAGGCGCTTTAAAATTTCTTCCTGATCAAAAAGTAGTTCAGGTGTCACCTCACCCTCAATCCGTGGGATTCCACCACGATGTGATAACAAGTGAAACAAGGTGGCACGGCGTTTACCATTGACTCCATATTCAGGAATGTAATAGCTGATCGGATCAAGCAGGTTCAGATCACCACGTTCATCCAGCATGTGTACCAGCATTGCGGTGACCATTTTAGAAGCGGAAAACAGGCAAATTGGTGTATCTGGTGTGCCAATCTTGGCATCTGCTGCTAAACCCTCAGGAGAATTACCTTGTGCATAACCAATACTACGATTGAGCAGGAGCTGTCCCTGTCGGCGTAGGCTTAAAGTAATTAAAGGGTAATTTCCTGTTTTATAAAGACATTCAATGCTATCCCAAATTTTTTGAATCTGCTTTTCTGTCATGCCACCCAATTCAGCCGCAACTTCATCTTTGGAGCGAATGACTTGATTGAGGTCATGGGGTACATAACAGGTATTGGTGGATAAGATTTTCACGATTCCCTCGCAGTTTTTCGTTTTCTTTCATTTCTGTTATAAACTGAAAACAGAATTACTAAATAGTTTGCCTGTTTTTCTGACAATTGTCATTGTCTAAAGGACGAAATAAAAACATTTTTGCAATATGGTGATAGATCACTTAAAATAGGCGACTTGCTGTAGTGATGCACGGCAGTCAGTTGCTTGCAACTGATCATTATCATTTTATTTTTTAAGCATCTCGGAGAAATCGAATGGCTTTAACTAACGCAGATCGCGCAGAGATCATTGCTAAATTTGCTCGTGCAGAAAACGACACTGGTTCACCTGAAGTACAAGTTGCTTTATTGACTGCTCAAATCAATGATTTGCAAGGTCACTTTAAAGAACACAAACATGACCACCACAGCCGTCGTGGTTTGATTCGTATGGTTAACCAACGTCGTAAATTACTTGACTATTTAAATGGTAAAGATCACGGTCGTTATGTTGCTTTGATCGGCGCATTAGGTTTACGTCGTTAATTCGATTTGGCTTTATTTTCGGTATTTCGCATGTTGCAATGCTTTAACGCTGAAAACAAAGTTTCGCCTGATTTAAGTTAGGCGAGTTTTAGAAGGGGCGCATGTTCGCTCCTTCTTTGTGTTTAAATTTATTTAAAAATTTTGATCTGGTGCGATGGCTTCTAAGCTTTGTCATTTATCCACACATGAGTTGTGGTCTGAATGCCAAACCTTAGGGGTCTCACTAGAATAACTTTTTAAAAGAAACCAGGAAAATATAATACATGTCAATGTTTAATATCGTTCGTAAAGAATTCCAATTTGGTCAGCACCAAGTTGTTTTAGAAACGGGTCGTGTTGCACGTCAAGCAAATACAGTTTTAATCACCATGGGTGGTGTCACTGTGCTTGTTGCGGTTGTGGCTCAGCCTAAAGCAAAAGCGGGTCAAGACTTTTTCCCGTTAACTGTGAATTATCAAGAAAAACAATATGCGGCGGGTCGTATCCCTGGTGGTTATGGCAAGCGCGAAGGTCGTGCGTCTGAAGCTGAAACTTTAATTTCTCGTTTGATTGACCGTCCAATTCGTCCGTTGTTCCCAGAAGGTTACTTCAACGAAATTCAAGTCACAGCAACAGTTGTGTCTTCTGATAAAACCATGGATGCTGACATTGCTGCAATGTTGGGTACATCTGCTGCCTTGTCGATTGCGGGCACACCTTTCCGTGGTCCAATCGGTGGTGCGCGTGTTGGTTTAATCAATGGTGAATATGTTCTTAACCCAACATTAGAACAACTTGCACAGTCTGATCTTGACCTTGTGGTTGCGGGGACAGAATCAGCAGTGCTTATGGTTGAATCTGAAGCAAAAGAACTTTCAGAAGACCAAATGTTAGGCGCAGTACTTTTCGGTCATGACGAAATGCAAATTGCTGTACAAGCAATCAAAGAATTTGCTGCTGCAGTTGGTGCGAAAGAATCTGAGTGGGTTGCTCCAACACACAACGAAGAATTACGTGCGAAATTAAAAGAAGCATTTGAAGCAAAAATTTCAGAAGCCTATACCATTGCAGTGAAACAAGATCGTTATGCAGCTTTGGATGCACTGTATGCAGAAGCGAAAGCGCAATTCGTTCCTGAAGAAGATGTTGATGGTATCGCTGATGAAGTTGATTTCTTATTCGAAGATCTTAAATACCGTACCGTACGTGACAACATCTTGTCTGGTAAGCCACGTATCGATGGTCGTGACACCAAAACAGTTCGTGGTATCGACGTTCAAGTAGGTGTATTAGGTCGTGCTCATGGTTCAGCATTGTTTACACGTGGTGAAACACAAGCACTTGTAACTGCAACTTTAGGTAACACACGTGATGCATTGATGGTTGATACCTTAGCGGGTACGAAAACTGACAACTTCATGTTGCACTATAACTTCCCAGCGTACTCTGTAGGTGAAACAGGCCGTGAGTCTGGTCCTAAACGCCGTGAAATCGGTCATGGCCGTTTGGCTCGCCGTGGCGTGCAGGCAGTACTTCCTCCAGTTGACCGTTTCCCGTATGTGTTGCGTGTAGTGTCAGACATTACTGAATCAAATGGTTCATCTTCTATGGCGTCTGTTTGTGGTGCATCTCTTGCACTTATGGATGCAGGTGTTCCACTTAAAGCGCCAGTTGCTGGTATTGCAATGGGCTTAGTGAAAGAAGGTGAGCGTTTCGCAGTTCTTTCTGACATCTTAGGTGATGAAGATCATCTTGGTGATATGGACTTTAAAGTAGCAGGTTCAGCAAACGGTATTACTGCGCTTCAAATGGACATTAAGATTGAAGGGATCACTGAAGAAATTATGGAAGTTGCGTTAAACCAAGCATTTGCTGGTCGTATGCACATCCTGAATGAAATGAACAAGGTGATTTCACGTGCCCGTGCGGAAATCAGCGCCAATGCGCCAACCTTTGAAGTGATCAGCATTAACCCAGACAAGATTCGTGATGTGATTGGTAAAGGTGGTGCTACCATTCGTGCCATTACAGAAGAGACCAAAGCTGCGATTGATATCGAAGATAATGGTACAGTACGTGTATTTGGTGAAACGAAAGCTGCTGCTCGTGCTGCGATTGCAAAAATTCAGGCACTGACTGCTGAAGTTGAGCCAGGTACAATCTATACAGGTAAAGTGATTCGTATCGTTGAATTTGGTGCATTCGTGAATATCTTGCCAGGTACGGACGGTTTGCTTCACATTTCGCAAATCTCAAATGAGCGTATTGCCAACGTGACTGACGTGTTAAAAGAAGGTCAAGATGTGAAAGTACAGGTTGCGGATGTTGATAACCGTGGTCGTATCAAGTTAACAATGAAAGATATTGAACAAGCGTAAGCTTCTCAATATACAAAAAGTCCGCTAAATGCGGACTTTTTTATGGCATCATCTTTTTAAAATTTAATCTGAACATTAGAGTTATGCAGCTTTATTATTTTTATCGACATAACAGTGAAAATACGATTTTTATTAGTGCAGAAGAACAAGCAGAACATCATCTAGAGTTTTTATGGGTCGATAGTTTAAGACAAGATTTAGTGAATCATAACGAGATGTGGCAAAAGAATATTTATGAGCATACAGGTGTGGTGCTTAACGAATTTCATATGCGCGACCTGCTCAATATCGAACATCCTTGTGCTTTCGACAGTGTCGAGGAATATGACCTGCTGGTGTTCCGCAAACTGATTAGCCCAGACGACCAGATTTATGAAAGTGACAATGCTTTAGAATCTCATGAAAGTATTTTTGGCCTAGCAACTACACCGATGGGTTTTATTCTAACGCCGAATATTTTGGTGAGTGTGAGGGAGCAGGGAAATAAAGCAATCGAAAGCTATATTCAACGTATTCAAGTAATTATGGGTCGTCCGATTGCTGAACAAAATAAGCCGAGAAAATTAGCCAGTACACCTGCCGATTTATGCTTACGCTTATTGAACAGCATGATTGATGGCTATTTGAATTTACGTACGCCCTTGACCCGTCGTGTTGAATATTGGCAACAGCAACTTTTGCAGGGCAACCGCCGTTTTAAACAGTGGCATCAATTGTTTCATGAAGATATGGCTTTCCAGCAAATTGAAAATTTATGTGAGGAACAAATAGAGACCTTGCAGGAGTTCCGAGATGAACTGGTGGATAATTATCATCATGTGATGGGGGAACATAAGCATAAGAATCAAGACATTCTCTTGGTTCGTCTCAATGATTTAATGAGCCATGTAGAGCGTGTTCAAAAACATACCTTGCGTTTAAGAAATGCGATTCAATCGGCGATTGATTTACATTTTTCAGCTATTGCCAATCAAACCAATGAAAATATGCGGATTTTGGCAATTATTACGGCAATATTTGCACCCTTGACTTTGCTGACGGGAATTTACGGAATGAACTTTGAGTTTATTCCAGGATTAAAGTCACCTGTTGGTTTTTGGATTATGCTTGCAGTCATGTTAATGAGCACGGTGGCACTGTTGTACTATTTTTACCAGCAACATCTAGTAGGGCGGGGTGAACGGAGCGTAATTGATTTATTGGCGCAACAGCATAAACAACGAAATTTAAATTTACTTTGGTTCTTAGACTATGAACCAATTAAGCAAACACTCAAAGAAGTAGAAAAAATGACTAAACTTAAATAAAGCGTTTAGTCATATATATTGATGTTACCTTAGTGAAAATGTTTTAACTGCCTGCGGAGTTGCTGCACTTCATCAATCAGGTCCAGCATCACCGCAACTGCTGATAAGCTAGCATCGAAGTCACGTTGTAAACGATAAGCTCGACGTGCTCGGGCGACATCTTCACCGATAAACTGATAACTTTGTGGATCGACTTGGATTTGTAAAATTTCATAATCAATCAGTTTTAAAACCCAATCTGTACTTTGGCCACATGCTTCTGCAAAGTGTTCGAGATCAAGTGCCAATTGTTCATCAATAATTTCAACTTGGCAGTGACCGTCATATTGAATTTCTTTGTATTGAATAGTTGTCATGATCTTACTCCTTATGAGGCACGAGGTCGGAAAGTGGAGAAGGCTTCGGCAAACTGTTGATAAGCCTGTTGTTCTTGCTCACTGTGTGCTGGTGGTAAAACAATATTAATAATTAGATATAAATGCCCTGCGGTTTTATTTGGTATCCCTTTATCTTTGAGACGTAATTGTTGTCCATTCTTAGCATTTTTAGGTAAATTGACTTTGAGTTGTCCTGCGGGAGTATTGACTTCAATGCTTTGTCCTAGAGCTGCTTCCCACGGACTCACATCAATAGTTTGATAGACATCAGCCCCTTCAATACGAATGCGGTCGGTATCTTTGTATTGGATTTCAATATAAAGATCACCATTTTCACCGCCATTGATACCACTTTGTCCTTGACCATTTAAGCGAATTTGCTGGCCTTCTTTCATTCCTTTTGGAATCTTAACCTGTAAGGTTTTTCGCTGGACTTCAGGTTCACCATA
This sequence comes from uncultured Acinetobacter sp., assembly GCA_964553005.1. Taxonomy (GTDB): domain Bacteria; phylum Pseudomonadota; class Gammaproteobacteria; order Pseudomonadales; family Moraxellaceae; genus Acinetobacter. The sequence goes on from CAZKJI010000100.1 coordinate 7,822, forward strand.
GACGTTATAAGTTGGAATTTG
>CAZKJI010000101.1:0-7812 GCA_964553005.1 uncultured Acinetobacter sp.
TTTAAAATGGCAAAAATAATATCTTGTTTACGGTTACGTGCCATGCCTTCAAGGCCCATAAACTCCGCAATTTTAATGAGTTCGCCAATGGGTTTTTTCTTGAGTTCAGTTAAGTTCATAAGTGGTCAGACAGAATGGAATAAGTGGAGGAGTGTTTGGAAAGAATAAAAAAATCGACCGCATACATACATGCTGATGTAATTGTATAGTTACACAACCACAATTCAGTAGTCTGGTTCATTGTTTCAGAGAGAAATGTGAAAACAATTATTATTGCCGAGCGGCGATCTTATGTTTGTGTCTTGTAAGAAACGCGATGAAGTAGATTCCATTCAAAGCTTCTTGATCCAAGAATATAAGCGAAACTAAGAAATTTGTCAATTTTTACTGAGAAATACGTCGCTTAATTTAGACGTATTTCTCTTACTTATACGGTCAAAATCTCATTAGATATTTTGATCAATAAATGCTGCAAGTTTAGAACGAGGTGCTGCACCGACTTGTTGTGCAACAACTTCGCCATTTTTAAACATTAATAATGCTGGAATGTTACGAATGTTGTACTTCACAGCAGTGTCTTCACATGCAGTCACGTCAACTTTAACGATTTTGACTTTCCCGGCATATTCATTTGAAAGGTCTTCTAGCACTGGTGCAATAGCTTTACATGGTGCACACCAGCCAGCCCAGAAGTCAACAAGTACAGGAGTTTCAGCATCTAAAACATCTGCTTGGAAGTTTTCATCAGTTGTATTAACAATAGTCGCAGACATAAGGTTACTCCAAATTTAATAAATAAAGTGCAAATTCGTTCATCATCAGCATGAATCTTACATTGCTACTTTACTCAATGTAAGGGTTTGTTCTGATTATTCAAGTTTCAAAATGAAAAGTCTAATGGATGCTCACGATGTTGATTATCGGCTTCTACAATCATTTATAGCTTAAAAGCGAAAATACGCACCTATTATTGCTTAAAATGACTTTAAAATTATTGGCGTGTGAATTACTCTAATGCGTGAATTGAGCATAGGTTTATATGAATAATGTCTGATTTTCTGATTGATGAAGAATTACTTGCTGCAATTGATATGGGGTCGAATAGTTTCCACTTGGCGATTGCTCGTGTTGATCACGGTGAAGTGAAAAAAGTTGCTTCAATGTCAGAAAAAGTACAATTAGCAGCTGGGCTGGATGAAAATAAAAATTTAACTGAAGCTGCGCAACAGCGTGGACTTGCGTGTTTGGCTCGTTTTGTAGGTCGTTTAAGCTCTGTTCAAGCAAATCGTCTAAGAATTGTGGCGACAAATGCTTTAAGACAAGCAAAAAATGGTCATGAATTTATTCAAAAAGCAGCTGAAATCTTACCCAAACCCATTGAAATTATTGCTGGACGTGAAGAAGCACGTCTGATTTATTTAGGCGTTTCACACACGATGGCTAATGGTGGTCGACGTTTAGTGATTGATATTGGTGGTGGTTCAACAGAGTTTATTATCGGCGAAGAGTTTGAACCGCTACACACTGAATCTTTGCAAATGGGTTGTGTCGCTTACAGTAAAGCTTATTTTGCTGATGGTGAGATTTCAAGCAAGGCTTTTGATAAAGCTGTTGTCGCAGCGCGTAAAGAACTCTCTGCGATTGCAAATACCTATAAAGCAGAAGGTTGGGATACTGTTGTTGGCTCAAGTGGAACAATCAAAGCTTGTCGTCAAATTACTGTAAATCTTGGTTTGAGCGATGAACAAGAAAATTTAACTCGTGAAGGTTTATATAAGTTAAAAGATCGTTTGCTCAAATTTAAACATATTTCTGAAATTGATTTTGAAGGTCTACGTGAAGATCGACGAGCAGTTTTGCCAGCAGGTCTTGCGATTTTATATGCCATTTTTGAAGTGTTAGAGCTTGATAAATTGGCATATTCTGATGGTGCTTTGCGTGAAGGCGTGATGTATGACTTACTTGGCCGCTTCAAACATGAAGATATTCGTGACCGAAGTGTGCAAGCCTTAATGGGACGTTATAATGCAGACCCAAAGCAAGCGGAACGTGTCGTAAATACAGCACAACAGTTATTTGATGGCGTCGCGAATGCTTTAAATTTAACGACTGAAGACAGTGACTTACTGCGTCGTGCTGCCTATTTGCATGAAATTGGATTAGCAATTAGCCATGGTGGCTATCATCGTCATGGGGCCTATTTGTTACAGCATTCAGATATCCCAGGCTTCTCACAGATTGATCAAAACCATCTTTCACATCTGGTTTCACATCATCGTCGTAAGTTACGGGCTGATGCAAAAAATGACGTTCTAAAAGTTGGTGGTAGTCATTTATTGTATCTCTGCTTACTGCTTCGTCTCGCTGTTTTGCTGAACCATAGTCGTAGTGATCAGATGCTTCCTGCCATTGAACTGAGTGTTGTAAATGGTCAACAATGGCAACTCAGCGTTTCTGGCGATGCTAAGCAATGGCCTTTATTGGTTGCTGATTTGCATGATGAGCAAGTGCAATTTAAACATTGGGACATTGAGTTAAATATTCAGTCAGACAATTTTGTTGATTAACAATATATCCTTGTTAGGGATTATCTACGACTTATGAAAAATAAAGCGACTCAGTCCAAGTCTTGGGCTACGGTTCAAATTGCACGACATCCTGAACGTCCGCAATTTCTAGATTATGTCAGTGAAATCTTTACTGAATTTGATGCTCTTCATGGTGACCGTTTATATGGTGACGATGGTGCTATGATTGGCGGTTTAGCTCGTTTCGATGGGCAGCCCGTGATGGTGGTTGGTCAACATCGTGGTCGCAGTACGCGTGAAAAATTACAACATAACTTCGGTATGTGTAATCCAGAAGGTTATCGTAAATCACAGCGTTTACTTGATATGGCTGAACGTTTTAATCTTCCAGTATTTACTTTTGTCGATACCATGGGAGCTTATCCTGGTGTTGGTGCTGAAGAGCGTGGTCAAGCAGAAGCAATTGCAACAAGTTTAGCGCAGCTTTCTAGTTTAAAAGTACCTGTGATTGCGACTGTACTTGGTGAAGGTGGTTCTGGCGGGGCACTTGGTATTGGTGTCGCTGACCGCGTGATTATGCTATCGCATAGTATTTACTCAGTCATTTCACCTGAAGGCTGTGCTTCGATTTTATGGAAAACTGCGGACAAAGCTGCACAAGCCAGTGAAGCGCTCGCATTAACTGCTGACAAGCTGAAAGCTTTAGGTATTGTTGAGTATGTGGTGGATGAGGGTGAGGGTGCTCACTTACAACCTGAAAAAGTCATGCATGATTTGAAAGATGTGTTAAAACAAGCCTTAAATGAATTGCAACCGATGGATGCACAAGAGCGATGCGATGCACGTTATCAACGTTTAATGAAGTTTGGCAGCAGCAATTTAGGCATCGCGTCTTAGCACAAACTCAGCATTTTTCTGAACAAACTCAATTCTTAATTGGGTGCAGCGGCGGCATGGATTCCATGCTGTTGCTGTATCTGATGTCTGAACTTTTCCCCACCCGAACCCGCGCGATATATATTGATCATCAACTTCAATCGATGAGTGAAGAATGGGGCAATTTAGTACAAAAACACGCTGATGCGCTAAAGATTCCTTGTGCTTTGCAAAAAGTCTCAGTCGGGTCAGGTAATCTAGAGCAACAAGCACGAGATGCGCGCTATCAAGCTTATTGTAGACATTTAACTGAGAATGACATTTTAGTACTTGGCCATCATCAGCAAGATCAAGCGGAAACGCTGTTATTACGATTATTTTCTGGTGCAGGTGTCAATGGTTTGGCCGCGATGCAGCAAATTGATGTTCGGCAAGATATGACCATTTGGCGACCATTTTTAGATCTGAGTCGTGAGCAAATTGAGCAATGGTCACAGCAACTGGGTTTTGATTATGTGACTGATCTCACCAATCACGATACGCACTATGATCGGGCATGGTGTCGAGAAGAGTTATGGCCTGTATTAGAAAATCGCTTCCCTAAAATGCAGTCAGCTGTGTCAAGAACGAGTTATCTGATGCAAGATGCGGCAGAAATTTTAGATGATGTGCTGCAAAGTGATTGGAAATTATGTGCAACTGAGAATGAGCTGGATTTAACTTGTCTGTTGGAATTATCGGATGCACGAAAACGTCAATTGCTGTCTGCTTGGGTAAAAGGTAAGGATCAATATCGCCCAAGCTACGATATGGTACAACGCTTACAACAAGAGGTTATTCTGGCAAAACCAGATGCTCAGGCAATTTTACATATCAATCAACACTATTTTGTTCGCTATCAGAAAAAATTATATCGTTTAACTCACAACCAATTATATGCAGAAAAACAATCTACCATTCTGCCTGCATTATTAGAGCGATATGAGATGGGTGAAACGATCAAAGTTGCGGCTGGAACGTTTAAGATCGAATCTCAAGCGATTGGGTTTTCATCCCAGCTTTTAGGGCGAGAGTTAAAGCTGCTGAAACGCCTAGGAGGGGAAAAAATTCATCTCTATGGTCGAGTTGGACATTGGCCACTGAAAAAAGCCATTCAAGATGCACAGATTTTGCCTTGGTTACGTCATACAATTCAAATATTGGTCGTAGATAATGTTATGCTTGGGGTTTTTAGCCCAAAGGGTTTTTGGTTGGCGCAATCTGATTATTTAGAGCAGGGTGGTTGGCAACCAAGTTTAATTTCTGACTGCAATGACTTTTTTCAGCAGTCTTTTTCATATGATGAGTAGGACATGGCGACAACATTGAATCAAAATATTTGTTTTATTGGTGGTGGTAACATGGCGCAAGCCTTGATTGGTGGGCTACTTTCTCGTGGTTTACCGACGACCCGCATTACCGTTTCTGATCCAGTTGAACAAATTCGTCACATCTTAGAAGAAAAAAATATTCAAACCACAACAGACAATGTGGACGCAATTAAAAATGCGGACGTTGTGGTATTAGCGGTTAAACCCCAAGTTTTGGCAACGGTATTACAACCATTAAAAGGCTTATTGTCAGATAAACTCGTGATCTCAATTATTGCGGGTGCTGAAATTCAAACGATTTCAGATTTAATTGGCGGTAGTCAGCGTATTGTTCGTGTCATGCCAAATACACCTGCTTTAGTACAAACCGGTGCGCACGGTATTTATGCTTCAGAAGCTGTTAATGCTCAAGATCGTGAGTTAACGAGTCAAATTTTAGCTGCAACAGGTTTGACGATTTGGGTCGATAGCGAAGCTCAAATTGATGCTGTAACAGCGGTATCAGGTTCGGGACCTGCATATTTTTTCTATCTAATGGAAAGTATGATTCGAGCAGGAAAGAATTTGGGCTTAGATGAGAAAGTTGCAACAGCACTAACGTTGCAAACAGCATTGGGTGCAGCCCAAATGGCAATTACCAGCTCTAACTCACCATCAGAATTGCGTAAAAATGTGACATCTCCAAATGGTACGACTCAAGCTGCATTAGAGGTATTTGATCGTGCGCAGATTTCACAAAATATTCAAGCAGCGCTTGCGGCAGCTCAGAAACGTAGTCAAGAGCTTGCACAAGAGTTAAGTGAAAAGACTAAATCAGTTTAAGTAGGATAAGACAAGTATGGGTGCAAGTTCTGCGCTAATTTTTGGTGTTTTGATCAATGTCGCAATTTTATTGGTCTTTTTCCGTTTTTTAATGCAATTGGCAGCGGTTAGCCCTTATAACCCAGTTGTACTTTCAACTGTTAAAGCGACCAAAATTGTAGATATCCTAAGCCGTAGTTTGCCAACCGTAGGCAAAGGGCGCGTCAATTTAGCGGCAATTGCTTTATTGATTGTGCTTTATTTGTTGAAAATTTTCGGGTTGATGTATCTATCAGGGCAGATGCCCCATAGTGCTGTCTATCTTGTAATTACGACATTCGTGACGATGATTCAGGATTTGATTCGTTTCTGTCGCTACTTGATTTTTGCAACGATTATTTTGAGTTGGGTGGTGATGTTTACACAGTCACGCTCACCATATATCGAAGTTATTCAGGAACTCGCAGAACCTTTACTTGCACCATTTCGTCGTCTGTTACCGAATATGGGGATGATTGACCTATCTCCAATTTTGGCTTTCTTAGCTTTATATATTGCTGAAATCTTAATGAATGAAGCGGCTAAAGTTCTTTTAACAGGACTTTAATCTGCTTTAAATAAAAAAAAGGATTGTGTTACACAATCCTTTTTTTATTGCTCACGTATTAGTGAGCAGCATCCCAGTTAAGACCTTGTCCAACTTCAACTACAAATGGCACTGAAATTTCTAATACAGACTGCATCACTTCAGCAATTTGTTTTGAAAGTTCATCTGCAATAGCGACATCTGCTTCAAATACCAATTCATCGTGAACTTGTAATAACAGCTTAGCCTGATCTTTTGGCAGGACTTTATCAACTGCAATCATGGCAAGTTTAATGATATCAGCAGCACTTCCTTGCAATGGTGCATTGATTGCTGCACGTTCGGCTGCCTGCTTAATCATTTTATTGGTTGCCATAATGTCGGGCGTATATAAACGACGACCTAAAATGGTTTCAACAAAGCCTTGTTCACGTGCAATCTGACGGGTACGTTCCATATAGTCGAGTACGCCCGGATAGCGTTGGAAATAGCGTGCAATATAGCTACGAGATTCTTCGCGTGTAAAGCCCAGTTGACGAGTAAGACCAAACTCAGACATGCCATAGAGTAAACCAAAGTTAACGGCTTTGGCTTGTCGACGTTGATCATGAGTGACATCTTCAATCGCAATTCCCAAGACTTCCGATGCAGTACGGCGGTGTACATCTTGGCCTTGTTGGAAAGCATGCACTAACGCATCATCTTGCGAAAAATGTGCCATTAAGCGTAGCTCAATTTGCGAATAATCGGCTGCGAGTAATACACGACCTTCAGGCGCAATAAAGGCTTTACGAATCTGACGACCAATTGGTGTACGAATTGGAATATTTTGCAAATTTGGATCAGTGGAAGATAAACGCCCAGTTGCCGTGAGTGCTTGGTGATAACTGGTATGTACACGATGCGTTGCGTCATGTGATTGCTCGATCAAGCGATCAGTATAAGTATTTTTGAGTTTTGCTAATCCACGATGTTCTAAAATAACTTCAGCTAGAGGATGTTCGATTTTCTCTAAAATACTTTCACTGGTACTGTATTGACCCGTGGCAGTTTTCTTACCACCTTTAAGTCCAAGCTTATCAAATAGGACTTCACCCACTTGTTTAGGTGATGCGATATTAAAGGCTTCACCTGCTAATTCAGTTGCTTGGTTTTCTAAAGTTTGAATCGTTTCAGAGAACTCGACACTGAGTTGATCCAAAAATTGATGATCCAGTTTAATTCCATCTTCTTCCATAGCTGTAAGCACGCGTGCTACAGGCATTTCAATATTATGTAGAATATGAACAAGTTCAGGATGGCTTTGAAGTTTTGCTTTTAATACTTCATAAAGACGATAAGTGACATGTGCATCTTCAGCGGCATAATGTGCCGCTATTTCTAATTCAATCTGATTAAAGGTTTTTTGCTTTACGCCTTTACCTGCGATTTGTTCAAAAGTGGTGGTCAAATGGCTGAGATAAACACGAGCTACATCATCCATCCCATGACGGGTTGCCGCTGCATTAAGTACATACGAGGCAAGCATGGTATCGAAATACCAGCCTTGAATCGTGATACCGTGATTAGCAAAAATATGCGCATCATATTTTAAGTGATGACCAATTTTCTTGATTTGCTCATTTTCTAAAATTGGTTTGATCTGAGCTAA
>CAZKJI010000102.1:0-7489 GCA_964553005.1 uncultured Acinetobacter sp.
GAATCAGTCTAGGTGAAAATACAAGCGACTGCAGTGGTCTATAATTTATTTTAATGACAATTCATGCGAAATATTTTCCTATTTTTTGCAGTATTTGGATAAAATAGGAAAATATTTTTCATTAATGACAAGATTTTTGGGAATTAAAAAATGAATAGTGCGTGTTGCAGAAATAAATACGATCTATTTAAATGATAAGACGCTTTCATCATTGTTTAACCTCTCTTTATTTTTCCTCATCGGGATAAATAAAACGAATTTATGAAAAAAGTCTATAATTCAGCCCATTTCCGCATTAAGTTGTGATACAAATTGGTCAGCTTGATGACTTCCTGATGGGTATCGCCCAACTGCATTCTTAAGTTTTGCACGCTTTGGTCGAGCTTAAATAACATATCACGTTCAGCATCATCCCGAATCATGCTTTGTACCCAAAAAAATGATGCAACACGGCAGCCTTCGGTCACCGCCGTAACTTCATGCAAACTGGTCGAAGGGTAGAGCACCATATCACCTGCGGGTAATTTCACTTCGTGGTAGCCGTAGGTATCTTCAATGACTAATTCACCACCGATATATTCTTCAGGTTCACTTAAAAATACGGTACAGGATAAATCGGTGCGTAAACGTTCATTGGTGCCACGAATACGACGAATTGAGTTGTCGACATGAAAACCAAAGGATTCATTGTTTTCGTAACGATTAAATAAAGGAGGAATAATATCTAAGGGAACAGCTGCGGAAAGAAATAAAGGATGTTGCCCGAGCGATTCTAAAATAATCGTACTAAGATAATGTGTTAGCGGGTGATCTTCAGGGAGCTGCTGATTCTGTTTAACTGTCGCAGATAGAGTGCCTGCGGTAACTTTTCCATTGACCCATTCAATTTTGTCCATTTCATCACGGAAGTATTGAACTTGTTCTTTTGTCAGTACATTAGGGATATGATGAATCACGCGAACACCTTTTATTTAGAATAACTTAATACATGCAAATAGCCTCTGCATGCAGAGGCTATTTTTATATCATAATTCCATAATTAATTTATGGGATTAGTATTTAAAGTTTACGGCAAGTACTGCGCTACGACCTTCAGCTTCAGTGGCATAGTGTGATGCATAAGCTTTTGTAAAATAGCGTTTGTCCGAAAGGTTGTTCACGTTTAACTGTACATCTACATTTTTGTTCACGTTATAACGCGCCATAGCGTCATAGCGAACATAGCCTGGAACCCATTTGGTATTGGCAAGATCACCATAAACCTTGTCCATTGCTACTGCACCTGTACCAAGTGTCAACTTTGGCATAACTTGATAAGTTGTCCACAGCGTTGCACTATTTTTAGGAACGTTTGGAAGCTGATTTCCATTATAGATTGATTGATCTGTACAAGTGGTGCCGCGGCAGCTCACACCATTTTTTGTTGCTTCGCTGTCTAAATAAGTATAACCCGCAGAAATATCCCATTTTTCTGTAATTTTACCGTTTAAGCCAAGCTCAAGTCCGTCAACTTTACTTTCACCAATATTGGCATAAGTCGTTGTATCTAGTTGGATGCGAGCATTTTGCTTTTCAGTACGGAAGATTGCAGCAGTTAAATTTAAACGGTCATTGAATAAATCCCACTTGGTACCAAGTTCAAAGGTACGGCTTTCTTCGGGATCAAGATTGCTGTAGTTCGCACCAATCGCTTCTGAGCCATCACCTGCATCAATCCCTACAGGATTTGCTGAAGTAGCAAAACTTGCATAGATTGAACCATTTTCAACAGGTTTGAAGGTTAAACCAGCTTGATAGTTTATGAAATCAGTATCGCTTTCGGCGCGAGTAATGGTTCCCTCACTATAGGTGCTGTTATAACGTCCAGCAATCATGGTTTGTTCAGTATCAAACTTGTCCCAACGAATACCTAAATCTAATAACCATTGCGGATTAAACTCAATGCTATCTAATAAGTAAATTGATGTAGATTTAGTTTGAGTGTTATAGCGGTCAGCACCATCAGTACTAATGGTCCCTGTCCAATCTCCACGATTAGGATTTTGAACAGAAGTACACCAACCTGATGCAATCGCGCTTGCACTACATGAGCTATTTGCCGTTCCTGTAGTTGATAAGCTGTCAATAATATATTGGGTACGGTCAGTTTCTTGGTCTGAGTATTCAGCACCAAGATTAAAACTATGCTTTAAAAAGCCTGTATTAAATTTACCTGTTAAAGCAAGTTGATCTGTAAATGTATTTGTATCTGCTACACGTGAATTAACACGAGCCCATACCGTGCCAGTTTTGTAAATATTACCTTTTGAGTCATCTGGGTTGGTCCAAAGGTAATCATTTTTAGATTGGCTATAAACTGCGGTGTTGGTTAGTGTTAAGTCATCCGCTAGATCGTGTTCAAGCTTGATTGTACCAATTTGATTTTCTTGTTTTTGAAAATCGCGATCTTTCCAGCCGTAGTAAACCCCTTGCTTAACATCAATCGGTTTACCTGAATATTGAGAATATCCTGTTGGGTTGTTGTATGGCACACCTGAATCAGGTGTATCGTCAGTTTTTAAATAGTAATAACTGAGCCTAGCACGAGTGTCGCTGTCTAAACCAAAGGTGATACTTGGAGCGATACCTGCACGGGCATATTCAGTGCCATCTGATTGACCTGCTTTGTCATTGTGGTGTCCCATCACCGCTACACGTGCAGCGATACCATTACCAAAGTCTTTATTTCCATCAAGGGTAATGCGTTGATAGTTATCTGTACCACCAGCAATAGAACCTTCTAAAAATTCGCCTTTTTTAGCCACTTTAGAAATCATGTTGATGCTGCCACCAACTGAACCTGCACCGCCTAAAGTTGATGCAGAGCCTTTAGTCACTTCAACTTGTTCAACGGCAAACATTTCACGATTTTGTGATGATGCATTACGAATACCATCAACATACATTGAGCTTTCAGAGTTATAACCACGAATAAATGGGCGATCGCCATTTGGATTGCCGCCTTCACCTGCACCAAGCGTAATCCCTGGGACTGTACGTAGGGCATCACTTAATGTCGTAACTTGAGTATCTTCAATGAATTGTTTTGAAATAATAGAAACTGATTTTGGCGTATCCAGCAAGGGTGCAACGTATTTGCTATTTGCCGATTGGTCTACTTTGAAACCTTGTTCTTGTTCCGCTTTTACATGAATGGTTTCAAGTTGTGCAGCTGTATTATCTGCATATGCCATTGCTGACATAGTTGAGAGAATTGCCGTACTCACAATTTTTTTACGAGATTTAATGAAAGACATAAGTTGGAAAACCCAAAAGCTAAAGTACATGCAAAGGATAATCATTCTTGTTTATATATGCATTTGCTTTTGATTGGTTTTTCCTATTCTAAATTCATAAAAAATGGAAAAATAAATGATTAAATATATTTTTACAATTTAAACGTTTGATTATTCTTGTTAATTATAAAAACGATTAATTTTATTTTATTTATTTATAATTTAGATTATGAATATAAAGTATTATTTCTGTAAGGATTAAGGTGAAAGAATCTGCAAGATCTATATTCCTCATGAGTCGATAGTTAGTTATAAGCCTAAATTCACTTATTAAAAAATTGTGTAAAAGCATCACCAAAACATCGATAGGGAAACCTTTATTTGATGAGGGGATTCACCTGCACGGATAGAGAATCTCGCTGGCTTTTTGAATATCTGTTTTGTATATCTGTAAAGTTGTCATATAATGTAGCACTTTAAAAATTGTTACTCTAACTATATATCGAGGAAGCCATGCAAGTAACGACTGAAGCGGTTTCGGGCGTTGCCCGTCGTTTAAATGTTTCTGTACCGACGAGCCGTGTTAACGAGCAATTTGAAGCTCGCTTAAAACGCACTGCCAAAACTGTGAAGATCAACGGCTTCCGTCCAGGTAAGGTGCCTTTAAACGTTGTTCGCCGTGAATATGGTGCGGGCATTTATCAGGAAGTGGTGAATGAAATCATTCGCGACACTGTGTTCGAAGCAATTCAACAAGAAAAAATCAATGCGGTAGGTATGCCGAACATTGAGAAAGTTGAAAACAAAGATGGCGCTTTAGTGTATGAAGCAATTGTTGAAGTTTATCCAGAAGTGGAAGTGAAAGCTTTTGCAGACCTGGAAGTTGAGCGCAAGGCTTCAGAAATCAACGACAAAGACGTTGATACCATGATTGAGAACTTGCAAAAGCAACGTGCTTCATGGGTTGAAACCAAGGGCATGGCGAAAAAAGACATGCAAGTGACTTTCGACTTCGAAGGCACTATTGATGGTGAGAAGTTCGAGGGCGGTGCGGCTGAAGACTTTAAACTGGTTCTTGGTTCAGGTCGCATGATTCCTGGCTTTGAAGACGGCATCATCGGCATGAAGAAAGGCGAAGAGAAAGTCATTGATGTGACTTTCCCAGAAGACTATCAAGCTGAAAACTTGGCGGGTAAAGCAGCTCAGTTCAAAATCACTGTGAAACTTGTTGAAAAACAAAAACTTCCAGAGATTGATGCTGAATTCTTAAAAATCTTTGGTTTAACTGAAGAAGAAGGCTTGGACAAGTTAAAGGCTGACGTTCGTAAGAATATGGAACGTGAAGTTCGCAATGGTCTTCGTAATCAGGTTAAACAAGCTGCATTTGATGCACTTGTCGCTGCAAACGAAATTGAAGTTCCAGCGTCTATGGTTGCTCAGGAAATTGATCGTCAACGTCAACAAATGATTCAGCAGTTCACGCAACAGTTTGGTGGTCAGGGCGCTGGCGCATTTGACAGTAGCATGCTTCCAGATGAATTGTTCAAGGAACAGGCTGAAAAATCAGTGAAGCTTGGTGTATTGGTAAGCAAAGTATTGGCTGATGCCAAACTAGAAGTTGATCAGGCACGTGTTGATGCTTATATCGATGACATGGCTTCTTCTTATGAAGACCCAACAGAAGTGGTTGAGTACTTCAAAAATGATAAGCAGCAACGCGCTCAGATTGAAGCTGTTGTGCTGGAAGATCAGGTGGTTGACCACATTCTGGCTTCTGCTAAAGTAAGTGATGTAAATATAAGCTATGAAGACTTGTTAAAAGAGCAACAGGCACGCCGTGGCTAATCTTTTAAAAGTTTAGAAGAAAGGCGCTTGATGCGCCTTTTTTTATGCATGTTATGAAAGTGTTAATTTGTCGAAAAATGACTCGGTTTTGCCATAAATAATCGAATATTTCAGGTTGAACCTTTTGCAATTTCATTGATTATCCCTCATATTGTTGGCATAGATCGAGTCAGAATAATTTAGGAATAAATAAACCTATGTATGTTCCAACAATTGAAAATGCTTTAGTTCCTGTTGTCGTTGAACAGTCATCCCGTGGCGAGCGTTCTTTTGATATTTTTTCACGCCTGTTACGTGAGCGTGTGATTTTTTTAACAGGTGAAGTTGAAGACAACATGGCGAACTTAATCGTGGCGCAGATGTTGTTTCTAGAAGCTGAGAATCCAGAGAAAGATATTCATCTTTATATTAACTCACCAGGCGGTTCCGTAACTGCGGGTATGGCGATTTATGACACCATGCAGTTCATCAAGCCAGATGTAGTGACTTACTGTATGGGACAGGCAGCGTCAATGGGTGCATTCCTGTTGAATGCGGGTGCCAAAGGCAAGCGTTATTGTCTTGAGAATGCCCGTGTCATGATTCACCAGCCGTTGGGTGGTTTCCGTGGTCAGGCTTCTGACATTGAAATTCATGCGCGTGAGATTCTCTTTATCAAGGAACGTTTAAACCGCTTGATGGCTGAGCATAGTGGCCAGAACTACGAAACAGTTGCGCGTGACACCGACCGTGACAACTTTATGACCGCACAGGCGGCAAAAGAATATGGTTTGGTTGATCAGGTGCTAAGCAAGCGCCCTTGATTTTTAAAAACTAGGTTTAAGATTTAAGTTGTGGAGTAAATATGTCCGAACATCCTCAAGGACAAAAGCATTGTTCATTTTGTGGCAAGACGCAATCTGAAGTTGGAAAATTGATTGCAGGTGAGGACGCATATATTTGTAATGAGTGTGTGGATGTCTGTTTGGATCTAGTTCAAACCAGTCAACAGGTTGAAGCGAGTGATTGGGCAAGCAAGGCTTTGCCAAAACCACATGAAATACGTGCCGCCCTTGATCAGTATGTCATTGGACAAGATATTGCGAAAAAAACCCTGTCTGTTGCAGTGTACAACCACTATAAGCGTTTGAAAGTAGGACAGTCGCATCACGCACCGCAAGATGTTGAAATTGCAAAAAGTAATATTTTACTGATTGGACCAACAGGTTCAGGTAAAACTCTGCTAGCGCAAACACTTGCGCGTTTGCTGGATGTTCCATTTGCGATGGCAGATGCAACCACACTCACTGAAGCAGGTTATGTGGGTGAAGATGTTGAAAACATCGTGCAGAAGCTATTGCAGAAAGCGGACTATGATGTAGAGAAAGCCCAGAAAGGCATTATCTATATTGATGAGATCGACAAGATTACCCGTAAATCGGAGAATCCATCCATTACCCGTGATGTTTCGGGTGAGGGTGTACAGCAGGCGCTGTTAAAAATGATTGAGGGCACTGTTGCTTCAATTCCGCCACAAGGTGGACGTAAGCATCCTCAACAGGAATTTATTCAGATTGACACCTCAAATATCCTGTTCATTTGTGGTGGCGCATTCTCTGGTCTGGAAAAAATTGTCCAGCAGCGTCAGGAAAAGGGCGGGATCGGCTTTACCGCTGATGTGAAGAATAAGGATGATCGCAAGAAAGTCTCTGAATTGTTCCGTCAGGTTGAGGCAACTGATCTGGTCAAGTTTGGCTTGATTCCTGAGTTCATTGGTCGTTTGCCTGTGATTGCCACTTTGGAGGAACTGGATGAAGAAGCGCTGATGCAGATTCTGACAGAACCGAAGAATGCATTGACACGTCAATATCAATACCTGTTTACAATGGAAGATGTGGATCTGGTGTTTGATGAGTCTGCATTGCGTGCAGTGGCGAAGAAAGCGCTGGAACGCAATACGGGCGCGCGTGGCTTACGTTCAATTTTAGAAAACGTTTTGCTAGAAACCATGTATGACTTACCAAGTCGTAGTGATGTGGGGACGGTTATTGTGGATGAAGCCGTGATCAATGGCACTGCAAAACCAACCTATAAGGTTGAGCGTCTACCTCAGGTGAGCACGCCTGAACTGGTGGAAAAAAAAGACCTGAAAGTGATTGATTCCAAATCGGCTTAACCGCAACGATTTATCACTCATCTAAAAAAGCATGAAAGGTTTAGCTTTTCATGCTTTTTTTATTTGCAATTGGTCAGTGAGGTGTTAATCTTAAAAATTGGAAAATCCGCATAGTTTTGCGCTGTTAACAATAAATCCAAGAAAACGCCTTGAGGGATGTCATGCGTTATTTAATATTGTCATTATGTTGTGTTGGGGTATTGGCTGGCTGTCA
>CAZKJI010000103.1:0-3083 GCA_964553005.1 uncultured Acinetobacter sp.
CAAATAAAGGATATTCCTCCCCTCACCCTCTGCTATAGCAAGAGTTTTTCCCACAATTGGAACCTGATCTGCTATCTGTTGAATAAAATGATTGGGCGAAATGCCATACAGATCCTGTGTTTGCGAATAAAGATTATCCCAGTGCTGATTCATATCGTTTCCCAATGATTGAAAAAATTAAGCTGTGAATTCTTTAAATGCTTCCAATGCATTAGCGGCATACATCAATGAAGGACCGCCCCCCATATAAACTGCAACACCAAGCACTTCCTCTAATTCTTGCAATGTCATTCCCATTTTGACTAGGGTTCTGACATGAAAACCGATACATCCATCACATCGTGCTGCAACACCAATCGCTAAGGCAATCAGTTCTTTTGTTTTAGGATCAATAACACCATCTCGCATTGCAACTTGTGACAATTGATTAAAACTTTTCATTAAATCAGGAGAATCCTGCGCTAATGTCTTTAAACTGCCTGAAATATTTTGAGTTAATTCTTTGTACTTCATGATTTTCTCACTTGAATGTCCATAAACTTAAGTTAGACTTAAAATAGAAATCTAGTTATTTCTCTACTGGATAACCCTGCTCTAGCCATGCTTGGAATCCACCCTGAACAGATTTCACCTGAGTAAATCCCATATTCTGTAAAGTATCTGTAGCCAGAGCTGATCGGCCACCCGTCCCACAAATCAAATAAATCGGCTGATCTTTAAGATATTCTAGTGCTTGCAAGGTATCGCAATGATGGCTCGCCACAGGATGCTGGTGAATTCTCATTTCTAAAACACCACGAGGATAATTCACGGCTCGGTCTATCGCTGCCGCCTGAAATTCATCCGGTTCCCGAACATCAATCAGAATGGTTTTATGGTTTTTCATGGCTTCAAGTAAGCCGTCTACCGTCACTTCTTGAATTCGGTTTTTTGCCATTGAAATTAATTGTTCTGCTGTTTTCATTACTCTTTACCTCTTCCGATCTTTAGAAATCTGGTCTCTGATTAAATATTCATGTCTTTAAAATGCAGTTTTTAAATTTGGCTCTAATCTCTTGCTTGTATTAAGTTATGATGACTGTAGAAATTAAATAAAATGCTACGCTTATGACAGTTATGGCAAAAACCTTTTGGATTTGACTATTCTTAACTAAAGGCATCAAACTTCGACCAATCAACATCCCAGCCATGCAAGCTAAAACGAAAGTCAGCGTGACCGAAACGGGGTATTGAAAACCATCTAAAATATGAGCTGAAATGCTGACACCACCTATCAGGAAAATAATCATCAACGAGGTCGCAACAATACTGCGCATATCAAGATCAGTTACTTTACTCAGTGCTGGAACAATCACGAATCCCCCACCTACCCCAAGCAAACCAGTCAATAAACCTGCCACGACACCAATGGCACCGAGAGACAATGCAGTTTTCATGTTCCAAATCAGACGACCAGTTGTTTGGTTAACTTTACACAGCACACCTGTATGGTCATTCACTTTTTTAAAAAAAATCCGGTAAGCAACCACGAGCATGACTAAACTGAATGCTAAGGTAAGCCATACAGGAGAAATTATTCCTCCCAGATGCACACCATAACGTGCTGAAGGAATGCTAATCAGTGCAATCCAAAGCGCAGCCCGATAGCGTACTATCTTCTTAAATAAGCCTTCAAATGTTCCAACCAAGGCAGATAAAGTGACTGCAAGCAAGCCAACAGGTGCAGCTTGTGCGACCGTCCATCCTTGACTTGCCATCAGTGCGGGTACGGCCAGAATGCCACCACCAGCACCGGTTAAGCCAAGCAAACCACCGATGGCCAGTCCTTCAAGTATTAGCATCCACATCGCTAGTGCCCCCCCCTCTATTACCAAACCAATTAAACAAAACTTGTTGTTTAATCTTAAAATTTGCCTATTTGAAGTAATTCAGTGGAAGTTTTAAATAAGAAACACCATTCTCTTCGGGTTCAGGGAATTGTCCTGCTTTCATATTGATCTGTATCGAAGGTAAAATCAGTTTGGGCATACTTAAACCCGCATCGCGCTTATTACGCATTTCAACAAAATCATCTTTGGTCGTGCCGTCGTGAATATGGATATTCTGATTTTTTTGAGTCTGAATATCCGTTTCACACATATAGGTATCGCGCTTTTCTGGCAAATAATCATGGCAGAGAAATACACGTGTTTTCTCAGGCAGTTGATACAAACTTTGTATTGAATCAAAAAGGATTGATGCGCTTCCCTTCGGGAAATCACAGCGCGCTGTTCCATAATCTGGCATGAATAAGGTATCACCCACAAACACGGCATCACCCATGACATAACTCAGGCAAGCAGGCGTATGTCCCGGTGTTGGAATGTTATAGGCTTTCAATGTTCCGATTTGGAACGACTCATGATCTTCAAATAAATAATCAAAGAGCTGCTGGGCATTCCATTGTTTAATATCCAGATGATAAATCGCACCAAAGGTTTCCTGTACAATGCCAATTTTCTGGCTCATAGCAATCTTGCCACCTAACTCAGCTTTGAGATATTGTGCAGCAGTCAGATGATCAGCATGTACATGGGTTTCGAGAATCCACTCAACCGTTAAACCCTGCTCTTTAATATAGGCAATAATTTTATCGGCATGAATAGTGGATGTACTTGCTGATGCCGGATCATAATCCAGAACGCTATCAATAATGGCGCAGGCTTTGGTCGCAGGATCACGTACAACATAACTGAAGGTATTGGTATCTTCGTGAAAAAAATCCTTTACTATAGGTAAGTTTGACATCGTTAAGCTCCTGACCATTTACGGTGAATCCATACACCCACCAGCATTGCTACAATAAAATAGAGCACTTGATAGTGGCCCAAACCGATCAAGGTAAAACTTGGTGCCGGACAGATGCCGGCAATGCCCCAACCTGCACCAAATAAAACCGCACCCGTCATCAGTTTCTTGTCTATCTGATTATTTATGGGTAAATCAATAGATTCATTGAAGACCGTTTTTGGTTGTGCTGCACGTACTGCTTTCTGGAAAGGAATAAAGGCCACCGCAATCGCGCCCATCATCACAAAGGCCAG
>CAZKJI010000103.1:3183-7428 GCA_964553005.1 uncultured Acinetobacter sp.
TGGGCTGGCATTCAATTCGATTTCAGGTTGTACAAATAGACCATAAATAAACGGTGTGAGAATCAAGCCTGATAAAAACCAGATTGCAGGTGTTTTAAACATGGTTTTTGAGTTTAATACTTGCCCAATCAAACCACTGATTCCTGCAATACGGCCATTGACGTAAAGATAGCCAACCACGGAAAGCCCGAGCATTAAGCCGCCAATAAATGCGATGAGGAAGTCATGCATGATGAATCAATCTCTATACACTATACTTTTTTATATTATATAATAAAAAATATTAATCAAGCAGTTTTATGGTAAATTATGTAAACTGCACGGGCTACATCAAAAGTTGTGAGGACATTTATGGATATGATTGCTGAAAATGCCAAAATTGATTTTTCTCAAGTCGATTTCGTCAGCCAATGCCTGAAAGTTTTGGCCAATCCTGATCGCCTGAAAATCTTATGTGTCCTGGTGGATGGGGAAATGAATGTTCAGGAAATTGAAGAATCCACTGACATTCATCAACCTACACTTTCACAACAACTGACTGTCCTACGTAAGGCTGACATGGTCAGCACACGACGTGAGGGTAAACAGATTTTCTATCGTCTGAGTGATCCCAAGGTCTTAAGTTTGATGCAAAAGCTGTACGAGCTGTATTGTGCGAATTAATCCGCTTAGTACAGCCAAAAAGAAATGATCAGAAGCAGTAAACCTTTGTTTTTTTAATACTCTTAATATGGAAAAATCTTGTACTCATTTTTTCTCTAGATTAGATTTAGTGAACTAAATCTGAAAAATATTTTATTCAAATTACACAGGGTTATAATTTATCGATTTACAAGTTTGTTCTTATATCGTGCTAGAATTTTGATGTCTACTCAATGTTTTGAACTGCTTTTACCAGAAGAGTGATCTACATTCCGGCTCATTCCATCTCGTGTTTGGAATCACTCTGAATTCTCCCATCCACCAAATTAATGGTTCGATCACAGGTCGCCGATAATCTAGGATCATGAGTCACCAATAAGACTGCACAGTCATGTTCGCGATGTACTTTACGAAATAATTCAAACATTTCCGCAGCAGTTTGAGTATCCAGATTACCTGTCGGTTCATCGGCCAACAATAGTGCAGGCTGAGTAATCAGTGCACGTGCAATCGCTACGCGTTGCTGCTGCCCTCCAGAAAGCTCATTGGGTTTACGGTCAGCGAACTTATCTAACCCTACAGCGGCCAATAATTCATGGGCATATTGCAACGCAGATTGATCTGGCTTACCTTGCTTCAGCATTAATGGCATGAGTACATTATGTAAGGCAGTAAAAGCCTGTATAAGATGATGGAACTGAAACACAAAACCTATACTATTGCCTCGTAATGCTGTCCGAGCCGTATCATCCATACGGCTTGTCGCCTGCCCCAACAAGTACAACTCACCACGACTAGGCTGATCTAATAAGCCGAGAATATTCAGTAAAGTACTTTTGCCTGAACCAGAAGGACCAATTAATGCAGCAAAGTCATTCCGTTGAATACACAGGTCAATTCCATGTAATACCTCCACTTCATTAGGCTGCCCAACATTGTAAGACTTTCGCAATGCTTCTAAACGCAGTACTTCCTGAGATGGATCAAACATGACGAATTGCCTCCACAGGATCAAGTGCAGCAGCCCGACGGGATGGTATTGCAGCAGCCAAAATACCTGTCACTGTCGCCAAGAATAATGCCGACAAGATAAGCTTGATTGAAATCGAAATATAAAACAAGCCGGGACCAAACTGATTAAATCCCCAGATCAAACCATAACTGACTACACTACCAAGCATCGAACCAAGCAGACCAAAAATTGCTCCCTGAAACAAGAAAACTCTTAAAATTTGTGCTTGTGTCGCCCCCGTCGCACGTAAAATACCGATTTCCCGAGTCCGTTGCACCACACTCACCGACATCACACTGGCAATGCCAAAAGCGACTGAAATCCCTACAAAAACAATAATCATGTTGGTCGAAAGACTTTGAGCGGTAATCGCATTCATTAATTGAGCATTGGTTTCAATCCAGCTTTCTGCTTTTAATCCTGTCAGGCGTCCAACTTGTGAGGCAATTTGATCCGCCTGAAAAATATCCTGAATCGTCAGATCAATCACGGTCACGCCGCCCGGCAAATTAAGTAAAGATTGCGCCTGTTTCAAATCTAGATAGACATAGCGCGCATCCAATTCACGCACGCCCAGTTCAAATATCCCAGAGATATTCACCACCGCATTTTTCTGTTGCCCAGTATCTAACCTTAATTTGCTCCCGACTTGCACACCCAAATCTTTGGCCAATTGACGCCCAATTAATACATTATCCGCACTGACCCGTAATTCACCACTCACCATATATTGCTTTAACGGAATAATCTGTTGATAACGTTCAAGGTTGATACCAACCAATGCAACAGATTGAATTGCATCTCCGCGCTGTACAAATGCAGGACCAGAGACCACAGGAGAAACCGCAGTCAACACCGGTAAATGATCTAAAGTCCCAGTAATCTGCTGCCAATTATTAATAGAACGTAAGCGTTGTGCACGCTGATCTTCTAGTAACAACTGAAGTGTTCCTGCTGCTGGTGGCACAATATGATTCACCTCATCTGGTGAGAGCAAACGAATATGCGCTTGTGTCCCTAAAGTCCTTTCTACAATATTCGATTGTAAACCCTGAATTAAGGCGCTAATGAACACAATGACCGCTACCCCCACCGCGACGCCAATGGTAATCATCATCGACTGTGTGCGACCCTCTCGCAAAAAACTGATTGCGATGGTCCACTCGGTCCAAAGTCGCCTAAAAAAGTTTTTCAATCGAATTTCACCGGTAATTCATTTTTGCTATTTTTCTGATCCGTTTGACTCTGGAAAACACGTTTAGTTTGCTCTATTCGGACACGAGTTCCATCTTTAAGCACTGATTCTGCATCGGTAAGGACGTGATCACCTTCTTTCAATCCAGCTACAACTTCCGACATGACCAAACCACGTAAACCCAGTGTGATGGGATGACGTTGAATTTTTCTATCTCTTACTAAAATAACCATAGCCTTGTTTCCACTTATACTGCTTAAAGCATCATTTGGAATGACCAGGGTTCGCTCGCGCTTGTTGGTTTCAACATTTACCGATACCGTCATGTCTTGACGCAAAAAATCAGGGACTGGATCAACTGTTAATCGAACGTCTACTGTGCCACGTTGAGCATCAATACTTGGGGCAATAAAATTAATATGGGCAGGAAAAGGTTGATCTGGATAGGCATCCGTAATCACTGCTGCTTTTTGTTGTAAAGCCAGCAGTGGTAAATTTCGCTCATCAAACGGCACTCGTATTTCAGTCGCACCATCCAGTGCAATAGTGAACAGAGTCTGACTCGGTTGTACCAAATCCCCTGGCTCAACATTACGGGTTAAAATAATACCTGAAACTTCTGCGCGAATTTTGGTCTTGGCGAGTTGCGCTTGTAATGCAGCGAGTTGTTCACGTAATTTTGTCTCTTCAACTTTATCTGGGGCAAGTGAAGCAACTTTTAATCGAGCTGATTCCAAATTATTACGGGCGAGTTTTTCTGCCTCAATCGATTTCTCCCTTTCCTCTGCTGATAATATTCCTAATTCGGTATTTCGTCTGCGTACCGCCTCTCTTTGAGCCTGTTCTAATTGCACTTTGGCATTCGCTAAATCGAATTCTGCTTGCGGACGTCTAGTGGTTGCGAGTTCCTTTAATTCAGCTTCTGCCTGCCGCACCTGCGCTGAAATTTCATCAGATTTCAGTACTAAAAGAACATCCCCTCGAGAGACCCGATCTCCCTCTTGAACCAAGCGCTCAAGAACAACCCCTGTAATTTCACTACCAATCTGAGTCCGAGATACTTTCTCTACCCGTCCTGAAGCAACAACTGTCTGAATCAATGGACTAGATACGACTTCATAACTAGGTAACAATGGTCCTTGCCACCAGCGATATATAGCAAAACTGACGAGAAAAACCAGTAGTATGATCATGATCCAAGGCTTATAACGGGTAACAAGCAATTCCATTCTCCAAGCCAGATTAAAGAAAAGTTTTTGAATTGAATAATTAATGTCTAGTTAAATATATATGAAAATTTAGTTACAACACACCAAATTAAAAAAGCACACCATTTTTATTAAATAGGACTTACGCATTGACAGATTCAAAAAAGTATTAAAATGCTTTATAAAGT
>CAZKJI010000104.1:0-7404 GCA_964553005.1 uncultured Acinetobacter sp.
ACACAAAATAACACTTTAGTTTCAACAACCCACCCACCACAAATAAGTCCACTAATTACATACCACAGCATTAAACCATTGCATTTGAAAATGGGCTTGATACAGCGCCAATAATTTTTGTGCGCCAAGCAGCAGATTCTCTTCCCAATCTAAATGAGCCGTATCATTGGCACCATCTGTAATATATTTGACTGAAATCAAACGCACCCCTAGCTTCTGGCACACTTTGGCGAGGGCATAGGCTTCCATGTCCACCAGATTACAGGATACTTTTGGCTGTCCTGTTTCAAAGGAGTCACCTGTACCACAGATCCCTTTAGGTAAATGTTCAAAATGCGGCTGAACATGGATTTCGGCAGGAATGTCCTCATCCATTGGGGTCACGCCCACGGCAAAACCCAGCGGTGACACATCCATGTCCCGTTGTACAAAAGTAATCACCTCAACCAGACTATGTGCATCGAAGTGTGAACTGCCTGCACTACCTAAATTGATCAGCGTTTTGCAGCCCGTCTTTTGAATCACTTCAAAGGCTTTAAATGCTGCATTAATTTTGCCAATGCCACTATAGTGAACCTGAATGCCTGCTTGTTCAAACAAGCCTTTAGATTCATTCGGCAATGCCATGATTAAAGCAATATCAGACTGCATCGTGATCACCCAACAATTTAAAATGCGTAGTGTAGCGAATTATCCACCAGAATGAAGCGGGCTAAGCAATCATCCTAAAAAGCCTTTCTCCGAATTTTTTACTGATGAAAAACACAACAACAAGACGAAACGCTGAGAATATGGCAATATATAGCCTTTGCAAAATCACTGTATTTAACGCCCATGAAGTTGCTTCGTCTCAACGCATTATCGCCAGATTTTCAGTTACCGCCGACTGCGGTAACGATTGGCAATTTTGATGGTGTCCATCTTGGTCATCAAGCGATGATTGCCCAACTCAAAACATTGGCAGATGCCAAAGGCTTAAAAACATTGGTGATGATTTTTGAGCCGCAACCACTTGAATTTTTTAAAGGTTATGATGCTCCGCCACGCATTAGCTCATTACGTGAAAAAGTAGAATATTTAACTGAGCTGGGTGTGGACTACATTGCAGTTGCGAAATTTGACCAATATTTTAGAAGTTTAAATGCCACAGAATTTGCTGATCTACTTAAATTAAAACTCAATGCACAAAGCTTAGTGCTAGGTGATGATTTTCATTTTGGCAAAGACCGCCAAGGCAACAGCGAATTTTTACGCGATTATGGCTTTGACGTGACCAATTTAAATACCGTCGCTTTAAATGGTGAACGTGTCAGTTCAACCCGTATTCGTCAGGTTCTACAAGAAGGTGATCTGGCATTAGCAGCCAAACTCTTGGGCCGTCCTTATAGCATCACAGGCCGAGTGCAATATGGTGATCAGATTGGTCGCACCCTTGATTTTCCAACCATTAATGTGCGTTTAAACCGTCACAAACCCTGTTTAAACGGGATTTATGCGGTGGATGTGGTCTGTGAAAATGCATCATTAAATGCAAAAGTAAAACATTCAGATCCTGCCCTCAACGGGATAACAGGCTATCAAACTGACAGTTTGTTTGGTGCAGGTCATGTCGGGACACGCCCAGCCATCAAACAAGACCAGCCAGAATGGCGATTAGAAGTACATTTTCCTGATGTTTCTGCTAATCTGTATGGCTTATTGATGCGGGTAACTTTTCTTCACTATCTACATGGTGAACTGAATTATCCTTCGCTTGAAGCACTCAAAGCTGGAATCGATGATGATGTGCAAAAATTACGAAACTATCGTGAACGCACACCAGAATTTCCTTTTTAAATTTCATTTGTAATACATGTCAG
Source organism: uncultured Acinetobacter sp. (assembly GCA_964553005.1). Lineage (GTDB taxonomy): Bacteria > Pseudomonadota > Gammaproteobacteria > Pseudomonadales > Moraxellaceae > Acinetobacter. The sequence goes on from CAZKJI010000104.1 coordinate 1,860, forward strand.
TTTAGACTGATAAAACTGGAAGAAAACTTGCATGAGCGATAAGCAAACTCCTGAAAATGCAGTGGATTATAAAGCCACACTCAATTTGCCAGATACTGAATTTGCCATGAAAGCAAATTTGGCGGTGCGTGAAGCCAAATGGTTAGAAGAGTGGTATGCCGACAACATTTATCAGCAGATTCGTGCATCGCGTATTGGCAAGAAAAAATATGTTCTTCATGACGGCCCTCCATATGCCAATGGTCAAATCCATTTGGGTCATGCGGTGAATAAAGTCCTCAAAGACATTATTATTAAAAGCCGTGTCATGGATGGCTTCGATGCGCCATACGTACCAGGTTGGGACTGTCACGGTCTTCCAATCGAACTGAAAGTCGAAGAAAAAGTCGGTAAAGTAGGCGTTAAAGTCGATGCCTCAACTTTCCGTAAAGCGTGTCGTGAATATGCCTACACTCAAGTTGAATTACAAAAGAAAGACTTCGTGCGCATGGGCGTGTTTGGTGATTGGGATAATCCATACCTCACCATGAACTTTAAGCAAGAAGCAGACATTGTTCGTTCGCTTGGCGCAATTGCCAAAGCAGGTCATATTGAACCAGGTTTGAAGCCTGTGAACTGGTGTTTGGACTGCGGTTCAGCACTTGCAGAAGCAGAAGTTGAATACGAAGATAAAAAGTCTGATGCGATTGATGTTGGCTTTACAGTTGTTGATCTTAAAGATTTAAGCAGCCGTCTTGGTGTTGATGTCCAAGATGTGACGGATATTGTGATCTGGACAACCACACCTTGGACGTTGCCTGCCAACCAAGCCGTTGCACTCCATGCTGAAATTGACTATCAATTGGTTCAAGTGACAACTGAACATAGCAAGCAAAACTTTATTCTTGCCAAAGATCTGGTTGAATCTGCAATTGAGCGCTATAAGCTTGAAAATCCAGTGGTACTGGCTGATTTTAAAGGTTCAGCAATCGAGAATGTCTTATTACAACATCCTCTGATTACTGATCGCCAAGTGCCTGTTATTTTAGGTGAACACGTTATCGCAACCAGCGGTACAGGTGCAGTACATACCGCTCCTGGACACGGTGTGGACGACTATAAAGTTGGCTTACAGTACAACCTAAAAGTCGATAATCCTGTCGGTGGTAATGGCGTATATTTACCAACTGCACCGATTTTTGCGGGTGAGCACATCTACAAAGCCAATCCAAAAATTATCGAAGCTTTGGGTGCTGTAGGTCGTTTATGGGCACATCAGCCAATTAAACATAGCTATCCACATTGCTGGCGTCATAAAACACCGATTATCTTCCGTGCAACACCACAATGGTTTATCAGCATGGATGCTAAAGGTTTACGTCAGACAGCCTTGAATGCGATTGAAAATGACATCGAGTTTGTCCCAGATTGGGGTAAAAATCGTATTCAATCGATGATTGAAGGACGCCCTGACTGGTGTATCTCACGTCAACGGACTTGGGGTGTGCCAATCCCATTCTTTGTACACAAAGATACAAATGCTTTGCATCCTCGTACGCCTGAATTGATCGAAGAAGTCGCTCAACTGATCGAACAAGAAGGGATTGATGGTTGGTATAACCGTGATGCAAGCGATTTTATTGGTGCGGATGCTGAACAATATAATGCAGTACACGATACCTTAGACGTTTGGTTTGACTCTGGTACTACACATTACGCAGTATTACGTGAACGTGAAGAATTACAAGATCCAGCAGATCTGTATCTTGAAGGTTCAGACCAACATCGTGGCTGGTTCCAATCGTCATTGTTAACTTCAATTGCGATTAATGAACGTGCACCGTATAAAGGCCTACTCACTCACGGTTTTGTCGTGGATGAGAAAGGTCGTAAGATGTCTAAATCATTAGGCAACATCATCACCCCACAAGATATTATTAAAGATATGGGTGCAGATGGCTTACGCTTCTGGATCGCATCTGCTGACTATCGCTATGAAATGACCGCAGGTAAAGAAATCTTTAGCCGTGCCTCTGATGGTTATCGTCGTATCCGTAATACTTTACGTTTCTTATTGGCAAACTTAAATGGCTTCAAACCATCAACTGATGTTCTACCTGTAAATGAGTTGATTGCATTAGATCAATACATCTTACAACGTGCTGCTGATGTTCAAAAAACCATTCAGCAAGCCTATGAAGATATGAATTTCCATATTGTCACCAATGCATTGACCAACTTCTGTATCAATGACTTGGGTGGTTTTTATCTCGACATCATCAAAGATCGTCAGTACACCACCAAAGCAGATTCACAAGCACGCCGTTCAGCACAAACTGCGTTGTATCATTTAGTACAAGCTTTTGTACGCTGGATGTCACCAATCCTGAGCTTTACTGCTCAAGAAGCTTGGCCATTGATCCCAGAGCAAACTGAGAAATATGTATTTACCGCTGAATGGTATGACATTCCAACTGCATCAACAGCAAATTTACTGTCTGAAGCAGATTGGCAAACATTGATTAGCGTAAAATCAGCAGTAAATAAACAGATTGAAGCAGCGCGTAACGCTAAACTTGTTGGCAGTAACTTATCTGCAAAAGTTGAACTTTGGGCAGATGAAGCATTACAAACATTGTTAAACCAATTGGCTGATGAACTACGTTTTGTCTTGATTACGTCTCAAGTCATCGTTCACCCTTATGCTGAACAAGGTGAAAACACGGATCTCTCAGGATTACGTGTCCAAGTCTCCGCAGCAGATGGTGAAAAATGTGTACGTTGCTGGCATGTGCTGCCTGATGTAAATACACACGTTGGCCATACTGGATTATGCGCTCGTTGTATCGTCAACGTCACTGGCAGTGGCGAAGTGAGAAAGTATGCCTAATACACAAGCAAAAAAAGGCTTGTTTCAATTTTATCCGCACAATTTACTTTGGCTCGGGCTATCAGTCCTTGCCATTGTGTTAGATCAATGGACAAAATGGATTGCAAGTACACACTTAAACTATGCCGATCCTGTTCCTGTATTACCTTTCCTGAATTGGACATTACTGCATAATTATGGTGCTGCATTCAGTTTTCTTTCTGATGCTGGTGGCTGGCAACGTTACTTTTTTACTTCTTTAGCAGGCTTTGTCTCGATTATCTTTATTTTTTGGTTAATGAAAATGCCAAAAAAGATGATCATCCTTCCGATGGCAATTGCATTAATTCTCGGTGGTGCTATAGGCAACCTCATAGACCGCGTCTCATTGGGTTATGTCGTTGACTTTATTCATGTCTATTATCAAGACAGTCACTTCCCTGCTTTTAATATTGCAGATAGTGCCATTACCTTAGGAACAATCCTGCTACTTATTGATACTTTCTTCCTTGAAAAGAAACGTATCCAAAATGCGGAAACAAGAAATGTCTGAAATTATCCAACCAAGCGAAGAAATTCGTATTCAAGATGGCTCAAAAGTCGACTTACATTTTTCTGTATCCATTGAAAATGGTGTTGAGATTGACAATACACGTAATCGTGAAGAACCCGTCAGCCTCGTAATTGGTGATGGTAACTTACTGCCAGGATTTGAAAAGGCATTGTTTGGTTTACGTGCAGGCGACCGTCGTACTGTGCATTTACCCCCTGAAGATGCGTTTGGTCCGTGGAATCCTGAAAATATCCAAATCTTCGATACTGTAAAGTTTGAGCAACGTCCGATCGTTGGTCATATGATTGAGTTTGAAGATAAAGCCAAAGCGACCTTGTTCGGTATCGTAAAATCCGTCAATGATGACACTACAGAAATTGATTTTAACCATCCTCTTGCTGGTAAAAATATTACCTTTGAAGTAGAAATTTTCAGAGTCACCCCAGTTGGTCAGCAAGGCATCAAATTGATGTAACAAAAAAGCTCTCAAATGAGAGCTTTTTTTTACGCTAAAGAAAAGTATAAGATCATTAAAAGTATTCATTTTTAAAATCAAAGCAATAAAACAGGAATTTTACTATGCTCATTTATATTATTGTTGGTAGTGTTCGCGAAGGTCGCACGGCAATTAAAGTGGCCAATTGGGTACTACAAGCAACCACTGAACTCGCATTAAAAGATATTCAAACCGAAATCATCGATCTTAAAGAGTGGGACTTACCTTTATTTGCAGGTGCTCATCCTCCAGCTTCTGGTATTTATGATCAACCTAAACAACAGCAGTGGGCAGATAAAATTGCGCAGGCACAGGCATTTATCTTGATTAGCCCTGAATATAATCATGGCTATAGTCCAGCACTCAAGAATGCCTTGGACTATCTCGGTAAAGAATGGCAAGGCAAATCTGCTGCTTATATTGGATATGGTTCAACCAATGGCTCACGTTCAATTGATCAAATCTGTCAGGTAGGTACACAACTTGGGCTGGTTGATTCTAATGCGGTTCTTGAAATCCGAGATATTTTTAAACGAAACCAAACAGAAACTTTTGAGGCAAATGAATTTGAAATTAAGACACTCAAAGCCATCATTGAAAAGCTACAAAAATATCATGTGCGATAGATGTCAGCTTAAACCTACGGTAATCAGCGTCTTTAACCAATATACTGCCATCAACTTTAGCTTTAATCTATCAATCATAGAGAGACAGGAAGTCTCATTCAGAACAACAAGATGCACAGGATGTAGTTGTTTAAAGGAAATAAACGACAATAAACTGAATATGAAGAAGCCCCGTCAGGATGATGGGGCTTCTTTTTTTATTATTTTCACTATGTAACAAAATTTGATAGCGTATCCATCGAGATACAATCCGCTGATGAAAGCCCTACACTTTTCAGGCTTTTACTTTGTTAACCTAGAGACAAAATAATATTGAGGAATTTCACAATGGTTAAAAAAGCATTATTTATCACTTCAAATGTAGGCGTAGAGCATGATGAGCTGATTCAGCCACTGGAGTTTTTAAAAGGAAAAGGCATTGAAGCCATACATGCCGCCGAAAAAACGGAATCTGTACAAACGGTAAAAAGTGATAAAGAACCTGGTCCAAGCTACCCTCCACAAGCCTCATTGGAGCAGGTCTCAGTGGAAGAGTACGATATTCTGGTTATTCCTGGCGGTACAGTCAACGCAGACACTCTTCGTCTTAATGAACATGCACATCGGATCATTCAATATTTCACTGATCAAAACAAACCGATTGCCGCCATTTGCCATGCACCCTGGACTTTGATTAATGCCGAGCGTATTAAGGATAAGAACCTGACCTCTTATAAAAGTATCCGCCTCGATCTAGAAAATGCAGGCGCACATTGGACAGATGCAGCTGTTAAACGCTGTAATACAGGGGGCTGGGTACTCATTACTGCTCGCTGCCCAGATGACATCCCCCAGTTTAATGAGGCGATCCTAAGCGAACTGAACAGCTTGTAAAATTCTGCATTGTTTAGACAAAAAACACCCCCACTCTTTCGAATGGGGGTGTTCGTATTTAAAAGCTGGCGATGACTTACTCTCACATGGCAAGTGCCACACTACCATCAGCGCTAAGAGGTTTCACTTCTGAGTTCGGGAAGGGATCA
>CAZKJI010000105.1:0-7371 GCA_964553005.1 uncultured Acinetobacter sp.
TCCTGACGATTTTAGTCTTACTGCTCATGTATAGCTGGCAACAGCAGATCTTTACAGGCTGGGTCTTGCTGCCATTTATATGGAGCGTGGTAGTGATGGATATTGCCTTCGTCGCTCGTTCTCGACGGCATAAACTTGAAAAGATCGAGCGGCTCAAAATTGATCCGATAATTTGGGATCAAATCCGTCAGCAATATCCTGAACTCGGATTAAAACAGCGAAAACTCATCGAGCAGGGGTTTAAAGATTATCTAGCTTTACACGCCATGCAAAAACAAGGTTATGCAATGCCATCTCATGCGGTGGATTTGCTATGGCATACGCTGTTAGAGCATCCGCAATATTACAAACAATTGTGTAAGGAAACATTGGGTCGAGCCTTAAAGCATCAGCCTTATGATCATACGATTGCGCTCGAAGTGCAGCGTCAGCAATTATTTGAATCTTGGCGATATAGTTGTATGTTGCATGAATTTAACCCTCGAAATTCCACGCAAATGCCTCGATTATTTGCCATTGATCGGGCGTTAAACTGGAATAATGGGCAGTATTTTGAATTGGAGCAAATGACCAAGGGTTATGCCAAATATTTACAGGATCAGTCTTCATCCTCCTCTAGTTGTGGCAGCAGTTGCAGTAGCTGTGGCGGGGATTGAAGTTTAAACAAACAGCATCATGTTGATCAGTTCCTGAGCAGCTTTGGACTGAATACGTGCAGGATGCCAAACCATACCTAGTTGACGGTTCATATTCGGGTTTAAATCCAGTTTCTTTAAATCCTGATTGAGTAAGGTCTTCGGTAGAACTGACCAACCCAAACCAATTGAGACCAACATCCGTATGGATTCTAATGGATTGTTGCTCATGGTAATTTTCGGTTTTAGCCCTTTCTTTTCAAATTCCGCCAGCGTGATCTGGCTGGTATAGGTATGTGAGGCGGGAAGCAGGCTTGGATAGGCAATCAGGTTTTCCAGACTCAGTTTTGTTTGCTGGGCTAAAGGATGGAAAGGGGAGGTTACAAAAACCAGAGGATCATTCCAGATGGTGACATAGTTGAGACGATCATCGCCAACAGGAGGCAGGGTTAAAAACGCCAGCTCCAGTTCACCTGCCAGAACTTGCTCATGCGCCTGTTCAGAATCAACAAAATGCACATCTAATGTCACTTGCGGAAATTGCTGTACAAAACGCTTTAGGGGTTCAGCAAGGTGGTGTAGGCCAATGTGGTGACTGGTGCCAATCTTTAAACGGCCTTGTACCTGTGATTGTTCATAGCTCAGCGTATGGTGAATTTCTTCAAGCTCATTCAGCCAGGTTCTCACTTTGGGTAAAAGGGAATGTGCTGCATGGGTCGGTTGAATACCGCGTCCTGCGGATTCAAACAGTTTTACTCCAAAATATTCTTCAAGCGTATGAATTCGTTTGGTCACCGCAGGTTGAGTAATAAATAATTGTTCTGCTGCAATCGAAATTGATCCCGTTTCCATCACTTTTAAAAATGCTTCAAATGCAGCAAGATTCATACAGGCTTACTCAAATAACTTTAAAATATGTGCTCAGATATTGATGTTGAAAATTAGAAATAATTCCAAACTTTTTCATGGAAGAAAAAGGCAAAAGCTTGTACGGTTGGTTCAATTAAACTTAAGGTTGCAGCCATGATTAAATTTCCCGTAATCATATAGGCAACTATCATCGCAACACTAATATGCATGATGTAGTAACTCAAGGTTTTTTTTAAAGTCCGTCGATTGTTAATCACGAATTGCTGAATGTTTGCCATATCGCTCACCGTTTCAAATCTTATTTAATTAAATAGTAATGATTATCATTTAAAAAGTAAAAAAGAAATTTCTACTCTCGATGATCGAACTTTTAGATAGATAAGCATTGATCTCTTTATTGAAAAAAATTGATGCATAAATGAATTAGGTATTCCAAAAAGTTTGATAACTAATAAAAATGATAAATTAGATTTATGGGAAAGCATTGCTATAATAAATTCAAGATTTAGTTACCCAGTCCTATGACAAGCACGTTGGAGAGCGACGACATGGCAGGCAAGACATTATATGACAAATTATGGGATGACCATTTAGTTAAGCAACGTGATGATGGTTCAAGCTTGATTTATATTGATCGTCATTTATTACATGAAGTGACTAGCCCTCAAGCATTTGAAGGCTTACAACTTGCTGATCGTCAGCCATGGCGTTTAAGTGCCAATGTCGCAACACCTGACCATAACGTTCCAACTTCTAAAAAAGAGCGTGAGCAAGGCATTGCTGGAATCGAAGATGATACCTCTCGTATCCAAGTCCAAACTTTAGATGATAACTGTAAGACCTTTAATATCGTTGAATTTGGTATTAATGACATTCGTCAAGGTATCGCCCACGTGGTAGGACCAGAGCAAGGTTTAACTTTGCCGGGTATGACCGTGGTCTGTGGTGACTCACACACAGCTACACATGGCGCATTTGGTTGTTTAGCACACGGTATTGGCACGTCAGAAGTTGAGCATGTGTTAGCAACTCAATGTTTAGTACAGAAAAAATCGAAGAACATGCTTGTTCGTGTTGATGGTGTATTGGGCAAAGGCGTGACGTCGAAAGATGTTGTTTTAGCGATTATCGGCAAAATTGGAACGGCTGGTGGTACAGGCTATGCCATTGAATTTGGTGGTCAAGTGTTCCGTGATATGTCGATCGAAGGGCGTATGACCGTATGTAACATGGCAATCGAAGCGGGTGCGCGCGTAGGTATGGTTGCTGTTGATGACAAAACCATCGCTTATGTGAAAGATCGTAACTATGCGCCTAAAGGTGAGCAGTGGGATCAAGCTGTAGAATATTGGAATACCTTACACTCAGACGAAGATGCTGTATTTGATGCAGTCGTCGTATTGAATGGTGCTGACATTGAGCCACAAGTTTCTTGGGGAACTTCTCCAGAAATGGTGATCCCTGTTTCGCAAGCTGTACCGACTTTAGAACAAGCAAAAGATGATGTTCAGCGTAATGACTGGACTCGTGCTTATCAATATATGGGTTTAACTGCTGGTCAAGCGTTGTCTGATATTCAATTAGATCGTGTCTTTATTGGTTCATGTACCAATTCTCGTATTGAAGATATTCGTGCTGCGGCAGATGTCGTGAAAGGGCGTAAAGTTGCATCTAGTATTAAACAGGCGATGATCGTTCCGGGTTCAGGTTTGGTGAAGCAACAAGCAGAACAAGAGGGCTTGGATCAAATTTTCTTAGATGCTGGTTTTGAATGGCGTGAACCAGGTTGTTCAATGTGCTTAGCAATGAACGCTGATAAATTACAACCAGGTGAACATTGTGCATCTACTTCGAATCGAAATTTTGAAGGTCGTCAGGGTAACGGTGGTCGTACACATTTGGTGAGCCCAGCAATGGCTGCAGCGGCTGCAATTGCAGGTCATTTTGTTGATGTACGTTCATTCTAAAGGAGCAAAATCATGAAAAAATACACTGTAGAACAAGGTATTGTTGCACCTTTAGATCGTGCAAATGTTGATACTGATTTAATCATTCCAAAACAGTTTTTGAAGTCAATTAAGCGCACAGGTTTTGGCGATAACTTATTTGATGAATTGCGTTATTTAGATGAAGGTTATTTAGGGCAAGATATTAGCAAACGTCCAATTAACCCTGAATTTGTATTGAATAAACCGCGTTATCAAGGTTCAACGATTTTATTGGCACGCACGAACTTTGGTTGTGGCTCTAGTCGTGAGCATGCACCTTGGGCTTTGAATGAGTATGGTTTCCGTACCGTGATCGCGCCAAGCTTTGCCGATATTTTCTTTAATAACTGCTTTAAAAATGGCATGTTGCCTGTGATTTTATCTGAAGAGATTGTTGATCAGTTATTCAAGGAATGTGCTGAAACAGAAGGTTATCAATTGACCATTGATTTAGAGGCACAGGAAGTACGCACGCCAACAGGTCAGGCATTTAAATTTGAAATTGATCCATTCCGTAAGCACTGCTTATTAAATGGTTTGGATGATATTGGCTTAACTTTGCAAGTGGCAGATGATATCCGTGCCTATGAAGAAAAAGCCAAACAGGCGCGTCCCTGGGTATTTCAGGAAATAAAGGCCTAGGCTTTTGTTGAGTGGAGATACTTTAATGTCTGGGGACATTTTAAAGATAGTCATAGCGCAGACATTGAACTCTTGCTAACATGCTAGCGAATAATATTTGCTTGCATGTGTGCATGTTATGAGGACTGGGCTCGAATAATGAAAAGAAGACTCGCTTACAGTATTTTGCTGTGTTTAGGTCTTGCGACAACGTTAACGGCATGCCAAAACGCGCCGACTGTTGTTGATCAGGTTCGTATTGCCCAAAATACAGTAGGCAATAAAGCAGAAAATGCAACTTTGTATTGTTCAGGCGTCGAAAATTGTGAGTTTGAACGAATCAATGATATTGCCGTGATCGATGCCAAATCGCACCGTATTAGCCAACAGGCGATGGAGCGAGGGATTGTACGATTGCATGGTTCGGTTTTTAGTAGAAAACAACAAGTCTACTTAAATGTACCAGCCAAACAATATGAAGTAGTCATTCGCTTTTATCCTATTTCACCAGACCGAGCTGAAACCTTCCATGTGATTCATGCGTTCAAGCCGCATCAAAGCTATACCTTTAAAATGTATCGGGACAGGGCAAAACGCTCAGATAGCCTGTTGAATGTGTCTGCACCTGAACCCTTATGTGTGGATTTGCAACAAGAACAGCATACGATTCGTCGATTCTGTCGCCCATATGATGTGAGCACAGGTTTGGGTGAATTTGTTGAGAAAAAGATTTAATCGGCTTGCAGTGTGAACGCTGCATATATGAAACTGGAAGAATAAATGTCTAAACATATTTTAATTTTAGCAGGCGATGGTATCGGTCCTGAGATTGTTGGTGCAGCTGAGCAAGTACTAACTAAGGTGAATCAAAGATTTAATTTAGGTTTGACATGGGAACAAGGTTTACTGGGGGGGGCAGCAATTGATGCTCACGGTGAACCGTATCCAGCTGTAACAAGCGAACAAGCTAAAAATGCTGATGCCATTTTATTAGGTGCGGTTGGTGGTCCTAAGTGGGATACCATTGAACGTTCGATTCGTCCAGAACGTGGCTTGCTTAAAATTCGTAGCGAATTGAATTTATTCGCAAATTTACGTCCTGCGATTCTTTATCCACAATTGGCTGATGCTTCAAGTTTGAAGCCAGAAATCGTTGCTGGTTTGGATATCCTCATTGTTCGTGAATTAACGGGGGGGATCTACTTTGGTCAACCACGTGGTATTCGCGAATTAGAAAATGGTGAAAAACAAGGCTATAACACTGATGTTTATTCAGAAAGTGAAATCAAGCGTATCGCCAAGGTGGCGTTTGAGCTTGCAGGTCTGCGTGGTGGCAAGGTGTGTTCAGTTGATAAAGCCAACGTTCTTGAAGTGACTGAATTGTGGAAGCAAACCGTAACTGACTTGCAGCAAGCACAATATTCAAATATTCAACTCTCACATATGTATGTCGACAATGCCGCGATGCAATTGGTGCGTGCGCCAAAGCAGTTTGATGTGATCGTTACAGGTAATTTATTTGGCGATATTTTGTCTGACGAAGCAGCGATGTTGACAGGTTCAATTGGCATGTTGCCATCTGCCTCACTGGATGAAAATGGTAAAGGCATGTATGAGCCTTGTCATGGTTCAGCGCCTGATATTGCGGGCCAGAATGTGGCAAACCCACTGGCAACTATTCTTTCAGTTGCGATGATGTTACGTTATACATTCCGTGAGGAAACCGCAGCACAGGCGATTGAGGATGCGGTAGGTCAGGTACTTGATCAGGGCCTGCGTACAGCTGACATCATGGCTGAGGGGATGACCAAGGTCGGTACAGATGCTATGGGTGAAGCTGTGGTTGCTGTTTTAGGCTAAGCAATATAAGACTTCCAAAAACGCAGCAATCGCTGCGTTTTTTATACTGGAATGAATTAACAGGCTTTACCTTCATAACGGATGGAACGGGCAATCTGCTGCTGGATACTGCTTGCAGACTGGCCAATGTAAGGCTGTAGATAGTCGGGGAGGCTGGTTGTTTGCTGGGGAGAACTCATACATGCGGACAGCCCAAGAGCTGAACAAAGGAATAGGGACCTTGAATGTATCATTATGATGTTTCTTTATCGAATTGATCTTTTTTTATTCAAAGCCAAAGGGCACATCTTGTCGAGTTCATTTGTGTGAACCAGTCAAAATATACATACCCATCTGTTTATAAAGTAATGTTCAATTGTAGTAAAATATGCTTAGATATGCCGCATAATTAAGCGATTGGGAAAAACTTGATGCGCAAGATAATTTTAGGGTTAATGTGTAGTGCTTTCGCCACATTGAGTTATGCAGATAATTGTGATAAGGCACGCAATACGTATGATGATATTTACTGTACTAATAAAATTTATGCCAGTGCCGATGCTGACTTAAATAAGAATTATCAGAAGTTACGCCAGCAACTTAATGAAACACAACAAAAGATTCTAAAAAGGGCACAGCTCGCATGGATACGCCATCGGGACGCAAGCTGTACAGATTTACAGCAGAACAGTGTTGATGTGCAATGCCGTCTGACCACAACACAGGAACGCAATCACTGGTTGCTGGAACGTCTTCGTGAGTGCCAAACCGTGGGATGTAAAACCACACGTTTAAGTGAATAATCCCTTGTTTATGCATATAAAAAAAGCCACATATTGATGTGGCTTTTTTGCATTCACTAATTCTTAGCGCGCACGGTAAGTGATACGACCTTTGGTTAAGTCATAAGGTGTCATTTCAACTTTTACGCTGTCGCCTGTCAAAATACGGATATAGTGTTTACGCATTTTACCAGAAATGTGAGCAATAACTTCGTGACCGTTTTCTAGACGTACACGGAACATCGTATTAGGAAGCGTTTCGGTGACAACGCCTTCGAACTCAATGAGTTCCTCTTTATTGGCCATAGCCTACCTGATGATCAAATTGGAAAGGCGCAAATTATAGTCAATTTATTTAAATTTTACAAGATGGACTGGTAGCAAAGCTTTGGGTAATCATTTAGAAAAAATTGTCAGACAATCATCGAATTTTTTTAACAAAAGAAGCAGAATAATGTTGTCAGTTTGGTCAATCAACGTTAATCTAAATTCAGTGTTGTTGTCATAATAAAGTATCTACAGGGAAGGGCACTGCGTGGGTCAGTTAACAGATGCATCGGTTGTATTGCGCTTTGGTTATCAGGCGATTCGTAAAGCTGGATTACCAACTGAAGAGATTTTAACAAAGGCAGGTGT
>CAZKJI010000106.1:0-7326 GCA_964553005.1 uncultured Acinetobacter sp.
GGATATATGCTTAGCATCAGATACAGATATTGTTGAGGACATACAGATTATTTTGGCTAAAAACTCCAATAAAAAGGTTCAGATAATTTTGGCAGCTAATGAAAATATTTGTAAAGCATCTCAAGAAATTTTGATGCAGGATTTAACAGAAGAAATTAAAATCAATCTTGTTAATAATAAAAATATTTCCGAGGAAATACAAAATATATTTGCAAATGATTCTGATGAAAATATAAGAAAAATTTTGGCAAGTAATTTAAGTATTAATTTGAGTACTCAGTTTATATTTTTACACGATCAGGATCGATTTGTAAAAGCTAATTTAGCTAGAAATATAAATATTCATAAAGAAACACAACTAGCTTTATTGCAAGAAGTGGATGGATTTGTGAAAGGTTGTTTAGCTGCTAACCCAAGTATTAATTATGATGTGCAATTAAAACTTTTAGTAGATGGTTATATTAATGATTTAGCTAAAAACCCAAAGCTTCATGAAAAAATACAATTGAAAATTATTGAGGATACACGATATGATGCCTCTAAATTAACAGAAAATCCTAATTTAGTTGAGTTAGTGCAAGTAAAACTATTTCAAAGTTATAAAATGGATAAAATAAGAAATTCTTATTATCTTGGACAATTAGCTAAAAATCCTAATTTGATTGAATCAATACAGTTAGAAATGGCTAAATTTGATCCTTATGAAACTGAATACTCTATAACTTCTTATCAAAAAGAGTTATGTAGTGCTTTGTCATGCAACAAGAATCTAAGTGCTACTACACAACTAAAATTAGTTGAAATAGGAAGTTATGGATTGCGAAATATTATTAGATCAAATCTTGCTGAAAGCCCTAATCTGACAGAAGAAGTGCAACTAAGATTATTCCATGATGACTATGCTAGGAGCTATCTTGCTAAAAATCATAGTATCAGTAAATCTGTACAATTACAATTTGTTCAAGATAAAGATGATTGGTTGAGAGAGTGTTTAGCAACCAATCCAAATATTGATGAGGATATACAACTTCAATTGGCAAAAGATATAAATCGAAATGTCAGAGCAAATTTGTTAGAGAATCCAAATCTTTTAAATTCTGTAAAAAAATTAATAATATTATAGAGTGATTTGAAAGTTTATTTTTGACTTATTTCGATAGGTAATCTAAATTGAACTTATCGAAATTAAAATATTATTTTGGAAAACCTTATTGATGTGGAATACAATAAAAACATGCTATATACTTTATGTATATAGCATTGGAGTATCGTTATGCTCACTTCTGTTTTTATGAATAATCGTACCCAAGCCGTGCGTTTACCTAGTATTTACCGTTTTTCTGAATCCACTCAAAAAGTCTTTGTTCGTATGGTGGGGGTAGAACGTGTCATCAGTCCAGTAGAACAAGTTTGGGATAGTTTTTTTGATGATCCTGATCTACAACTTTCTACTGATTTTGAACGTGGTGAGCAAATCTCAACAGAACGAGAAGCATTCTAAATGTTGAAATATATGCTGGACACCAACATTGTAATTTATACTATGAAGCAAAGACCGATTGAAGTAAAAGAAAAATTTAATTTGGTCGCAACTCAACTGTGTATCAGTAGCATTAGCGTGGCAGAATTAATTTTCGGTGCAGAAAATAGCCAAACGCCTGAAAAAAACTTAAAGATCATCGAAAACTTTTTATCACGCTTACAAATTTTGGATTATGGTGTAGATGCTGCAATTCAATACGGTAATATCAAGGCACATTTAAAGAAAATAGGCACACCTATTGGTGAGAATGATTTACATATTGCTGCTCATGCTCGAAGTAAAGGATTGATACTCGTTACGAATAATACAAAAGAGTTTGAGCGAGTGCCTGCTTTACAAATTGAAAATTGGGTCAATGGATAATTCATTGTAAAGATGATTTTAGCCAGTCCAATCGAATAGCTGCGGTTCGACAAGCTCACCGACCCGATGTGGTGGCTGAGCTTGTCGAAGCCAGAAGCCAAGCCAAAACTCTACTGATCCAAATACTCCTTAACCGCCTTAGCCAAAGCCATCATTGGTTTTTTTAGGTTATCTTGCGGAACATACAGTCGTTCATCACCATTCACATAGAGCTTAGACTCATCCCGATCAAAACGAATGCTACGGATTTGATTGAGCCGAGTCACAAAACGCTTTCCAAGCATGTCTTTGCAATAAAGTTCACTATGGGTGAGGAATAAACCATTTTCAGCATTTTTAAAAATGGTTGTAGTATCCATTAGCACCAGTGGATCATCATTATACTTACCGTACTCACCATCACCCTCAAAAGCATAAGCTTTGATGGCTTTATCAACCTTTTTACGCACACCGTAAATATCATCAATCAAATAGCTGCCTGCACTTGGGCGGCTAATTTCATCTTCATAACTTTCTAAAATACTTTCTAATGAACGACGAATAGGCTGTATAGCTTGAGCTTGGTTTCTAATTTGTTCAGCTCGTGCCAATAAATCCTGTGCTTTCTGCATTTCAAGGGCTTGGCGTTGACGTTCCTGTTCATCAGCAATTGCTTGGGCTTCTCGTTCAAGTTCGGCCTGATATTGGGCAAGTGCTTCCTGACGTTGCTGTTCAATCGCAAACTGTTGTGCTAAATAATGTTGCCATTGTGTTTCAATATCGACATTTGCCAGTTGCGCTAATTGATAAATTTGTTCAAATAAATTTTTCTGGAAACTATCCAAATCCACCTGATGATGCAGTTCAGAAAGATGGGTTTTAATTTCTGCAAAATATTCAACAAAATTATCCAGTACCGATAAAATCTGTGGCTGAGCATTCCAGTCTTCTAAATATTGATTTAAAAGAGAACGATCAAAGCCTTGAGACTGTCGAGCAGAATAGGTGAGTACGGCTTCCACTTGAATGCCGTGTTGAGTGAGTGTTTGGGCCGTCACAGATTGAATCAGTTCTAAATCAATTTCAGTCTTTTTATCAGCACGGCTAATAATAATCAGTTTGGGAATATCGGCTTTTAGTGTTTTTAGAAATTGTAGGTCACTTTCAGAAATGACACCTTGATCCGCAGAAATCAGCCAAATAATCCGTTGTGCATCATTGAGTTGAACTTTGGCGATGTGGGCATCACAATTTCCTTGCTCAGAGCTTTCAGTATTACTATAGCCTGGCGTATCGAGGAAAGATAAATTTTGCCAAGGAAAATGAGCTTGTTCTACAATAATTAAATCAATACTATCGATTAAAGCCCTATCATCCTGCTCGGCATGATGGGTTAAATTTTTAAATTGCTCCGTTGAGAGCGTTTGAGCTTCTCCTGACTTTAGAATTGCAGTAATCCGATTGTCTGTACCTTGTACCAAATAAGTTGGAATAGAGGTTGTTGGATCAATTTCCACGCTCAGTAGTTTCTGTCCCAATAGCCCGTTGAGAAAACTGGATTTGCCTGCACTAAATGCGCCACCAATACCAATAATAAAACGATTGTTGAGCTGAGGTGATACACAGAGTTTATAGAAATGGTCTAACTCATGCTGAAAATCCAGCCCCAATTGATTTGCCTGATCCAGAGGTAAATGGGTTTTAAATTGGGTAATATTCTGTTTAAAGTATTGCTTAAGCTGTTGGTATCTGTTTTGAACATCGGTAGGTATATTTGACATTTTAAAGTCCAGTCTATTGGTTTTATAATAGGTTGTCTGACAGATCTTATTTATACTGCAAAAATATAAATAAGATCTGCTCGTTAAAAATTAAGGATTCAGTGCTTGAAGAACCTGATTCAGCGTTGTGAGGTCCTGTTGATAGATAGCACGTTGTTGTTCCTGTTCAGCTTCACCTTGTTGTAGTTGTTGCGCCAATTGAGCTAAGGCAAGTTGAGCCTGTTGATATTTTTCATCAATTTGCTGCTGCACATTTTGTTCAACCTGTTGTAACTGTGCCGTTAAAATTTGACGCAAATTTAATTCTACTTGTGCCATAACTTGTGGAATGAGGGTTGCTTGCACATAAGAGCGAGCTTGCTCACGTTGTTCAGCCCGTTGCTGTTCTTTCTGGCTATCAGAAATAAATTTTCCTAAAATTGTGGTAATAATTGGAATAATCACCGCAGCATAAGGGAAGCTTCTTAGCACGATAGGGAGTAGAGTTGCTGCACCAGTCAAGATTGTAGTATTCAATCCATCATTGTCAGAAGCTTCAAAATTAAAATTTTGATTGATTTTAAGTTGTTCAGGTAATTCTGATTCAATACGATGTAAATATTTTTCCACCAACGGTTTAAAGTAACGCTCCATACCCTCGGTCATGCCAATACGCACAGAGTAGGTAATCTGTTGTTGAATGTCGCTGCCTTGATGAAGCACACTATTAGCGAAACTATCAGTTTCACCTGTTAAACGACTACGGATATGTTGAGTAATCTGTGACAATACATCATTAAAACGGCTGTTAATCTGTTGATGCTCTTGCTTTAATTTTTGTTGGAAGTGCTGCATTTCCTCCTGCATCTCAGTTTGTTTTAACTTCAAACTTTCGAGATCAAGGTTGTCCTGATTATTTAAAACTTCAATATGTTGTTGCAAAGTCGCAATCGTATCTATGGATTGCTTGACCACCGTTTCTTTAAAACGTTGTTCACTACGTTGTTCCAATTCCTGTAAAGCAACGATAACCGTATCAAACTGTTTACGGGACGCAGCGACTACATTCAGGTAATTATCGGGTGGTAGGATTGCTTCCACTTGTTGTTTGACCTGCTGTTTAATTGCTTCTATATCTTCGGCAGAACGTTTGTCACTTTTAGAAATAATGACCAGTACAGGCGCTTGATGTAGGGCTAATTCTGCAAGAAAATTTTTAATACTTTCCTTGAGTGTACCCTCCTCAGAACTCACCATAATGCAGTAGGCAAGACTACGTCCGAGATAATGATGAATTGCCTGACTATGTGCCTCTGATTTAGAGTCCAATCCTGGCAAGTCTGCTAAACATAAATGGGGTAAAGACTGGAGTAGTGGATTATTGAGTTTGACCTCAACATGACCATTTGCCCCCAAATCGTTAAAATCTTGAGATTTTAATTGTTCAAAGGATAATTCCTTAACAAACTGATTATCTTTAAACCCTAAAATTTGATCTGTTTCTGCAAAACTGATTTCTGTTGCCAAATTACTGGCTGGGTCTATTTCAACCGCTAATAGTTTTTGAGCCAGTAACGCATTAATTAATGAAGATTTTCCTGCACTAAATGCACCAATCAAAGGAATGCGGACTTTAAAGTTCTGACTATTTTTTGTCAGTTCTTGAAATTTGTTGCTATCAAGCTGGTATTTTTCATACAGGTTTTGGATTTTTGGTAAATCCTGAATGAGTGTTTGTTGCTGTTTGAACATCTTAAACCCCTGATTGTATAGGTATAACTATTTATAACGAATTGATTTTTAATCTAGTGATGATTATAGGAGATAAATCATTTAAAAAAAGACTGAACCAAAAGGAGTCAGTCTTAGTTTGACGCACTGGTTTGATAAAAATATTCAATTACCTGAAATCTGTACTATTCTTTCAGTGCTTGTGCCAGTTCGGGCATTTCATACTGTTCCAGTATTGTTACCAACTCTTGAAGAACCTTGCGAGTCTCTCTTTCATCAATATTAAAAGTATCCCGATAAATTTCTGACACTTTATTACCAATACCATGAATAAGTTCACCAATGATAGAGGGTTCAACCATACCGTATCCACTACCACGAGGTCGATTAAATATGTCTGAAAGACTGGTATCGTTATTGGACATTGTTGCATTGGATGTAATTAATTTTGCCTTTTGCAATAAAGGAGCCAGTTCAGCAAGTGTGTGCTCAGGCAAAAGATCGCTGAGTTCCTCATCGACTAACCGTAAAATAAGGGCTTGAGTAATGCTGAGTCCCTTGACTGTAGTCTCAATCCGTTTCCAACGCCAGCTATACGGCATACAGTCACGACGACATTCCAGAGGAAATAACTTTTCCAGTAAATTTAAGTCACGCTGTATAGTACGCTGCGTAGCATCAATTCCTTGATTTCTTAAATGAGTTTCTATATCTGCGGTACTCACATATTTGCTATCCAATAAAAATTGAATAATTTTCCATTGTCGGCTGATAACTTTCGATGATTCTTGACTCATGATGTACTCAAGTAATTTTTTGCCAAGTGTAATCGTCTTTTTTAGGAAAATTAAGAGGATAAAATATATAGTAGGTCGTAGTTTGACGTACTTAATTGATTGTTTTCTTTTATAATAATCAGCATGTAAAAATAAATTATTTTTATAAAAGGACACAACCTGTCCACTCCATGCCCAATACTAAAGCCTTACCAAAAAGATAATTCAACAAGGGGTTTATTCAATGAAATTATCAAAATCTATTTTACTGGCAAGTTTACTTGCTACAACTACATCTGTTTTTGCAGATGACTTTATTTCTGCAAATGGGGTAAAGCTTACAGTCGGTGATTCACTAAAAGCGGTTACAAGCAGACTAGGCAAACCTTCAGAGAAAGCAGAAGGGTTGATTATCTGGAAGCTAAAAAATGGCAATAAAGTTGCAGCTCGTTTTGATCAATATGGCTTAAGTAATGCAACATTAAGTGGAAACGTGTCTACTGATTATTTATATACAGATGGCATTAAGATTTTCCTTAATAAAGAAAGCATCAATAGCATTGAGAAAAAACTCAAGTACGGTTGCTACCATGAGGGCTGGGGTGAGGGTGCAATTGCAGACTATGTGGTGAGAAGTGGTCCAGAGGGTTCAATCAATCTGATCTTTAATACTTGGGGTGGGGACATAACAACCAAGCAATTAAAAAGCCAAAAAGTATCAGCGTTTAGCTTGGGTGATGATGAACCATTTGGTGAACAAAAATATTGCCACGATCAATAAGAAACTTAAAAGGCTCTAAAATGAAAAAATTAATCATCGGACTTGCCGTTGCTGTCTGTAGCCATTCATTATTCGCAGCTTGCCCAAGTCAGAGCAAAACGGTATTCAACTGCACAACGACCAATAACAAAGTGATTCAGGTCTGTGATGCAGGCAATACGATCAGCTATTCATTTGGTAAGGCAAATGCCACACCAGAGTTGGCGATTACAGTTCCTCGCAATAAAGTCACCACCTATCAATGGCAGGGTATTGGTCGCTATGAGAATTATGCGATTAATATTCCGAATGGAAAAACCATATATCGGGTCAATGACAGCCTAGATAAAATGTCTCAGCAATATACGGCTGGCGTTGAAGTTTCCAATAACGACAAATTACTTGCCACAGTGG
>CAZKJI010000107.1:0-7314 GCA_964553005.1 uncultured Acinetobacter sp.
TCGTATCGCTGACGCGACTCGCTTATATCCCCGACCTAAAGGACGGGGTTTTACGTTCGATTTGATAAAAACATACCCACTCTAAATTCAAATAATAATTTAATTCCGTTTTTAAGTTTCAGTTAATTTCATATTAAGTTCCATCATTTTTAATCTCACCTGAATCTGCATATTATCCTTATTCATTATGCTCATAAAATCCCCTTTTTTACTGTGGAACAGTTGCCTGCTTATCCTAAGTGGTTTGGCATTGTTTTTTATATTTCCTGTTGCTGGGCATATTGATTTATATCTCATTCAACCGTGGGTCAATAGTGCAGGTCATTTTGCATCTAAGGGCGACTGGTATTTAGCCACCCTAAGTCATACTTATGTGAAGAAAATCCTGATACTGGTCTACATCATCTTTTTTGTACTTTGGTGTGCATCATTTAAGGTTGAGAAACTGAAAGCAAGACGTTGGGAATATGGCTATATGTTCTGGGTCAGTATGCTGTGTACCTGTGCTGTCGGTTTGCTGAAAGCCCAGTCAGCCCATGCCTGCCCTTGGGATATGACCCAGCAAACCGCAACGGGTTTTGTCTGGGATTTCTCCGCAACTGCGGGGCATTGTTTCCCAGGAGGTCATGCCAGTACAGGCTTTGCATTGGTCACGGGTTATTTCTGCTACCGTTTGCGTGAAAGAAACCGTGCATGGTTTTATTTATTTGCTGGTTTAACACTGGGTTTTGCGATGGGTTGGGCACAGATGATGCGGGGCGCACACTTCCTCAGCCATAATCTCTGGACAGGCTGGATTTGCCTAACCATTAACTTTGTTCTATATGCGGTCACTGCAAAATACCACGTATCGCTCCCCGACCCTAACTCCGTACCGCAAGCACAGCTTGATGTGGTAAAGTGAAAACCTACTACAAGTAAGTGTTTATAAACATCAGGATGTGTTTTGCTGCCTTATGTCTGACTTTCAAACTTTTTTAAAATCTTCTTTAACCACACAACAGAATTCGATTGAGGCCTATGAACTGAATATAGGCAAGGTCTGGCTTAAAAAGGCTTCCGAGCGGCATGGTTTATAGCTCTACACCCCTCTGAAATGGCTGGCAAAAATATTCAATCTCGGTGCAATCATACCTGTTCCCAACCGAGGGGGCAATCGCAATTCAGTGTGAATTCAAGCGGATTCAGCAACTCAGGGAATTAGGGGTTTCCACGCCAAATGTGTTGGCAGTTTCGGAAAAAGGCATTTTATTACAGGACATTGGAATACAGCATCAAAGCCAGATTCAGCAACTGGATCAGGCGCTTGCCCGCCGCAAGGGAAATCCTGAGGCACAATTTCTACTATTTACCCAGGCAATTCAGTCCATTCAAAGCATACATCAGAAAGGTGGATATTTAAGTGAAGCCTTTGCACGCAATATTCTAGTCGATGAGCAGAATCAGTTTAGCTTTATTGACTTTGAAACTGATCCACGCGATGTACTCAGCCTGCATGACTGCTTTGTACGTGACTGGTTGCTGTTTATTTTCTCAACGGCCTATCATTTTGAATTTGAACAATTAAATGATGCCAGCCTCATCCTGTACAAAGCGCTGCTTGCTGAGCCGCAAGTCTATAAAGATATTGCCAAAGTTGGAAAACGCCTGAGCTGGGTACTTAATTTCAATGTAAGCAAGGTCGGTAATGATGGAAAACGTATTCAGAAATGTGTGCTGTTTCTGCGCGGCCTTAAAGAACACGCTGAAAAGGCATCAGCATAGTTTTTTCTATGCATGATGCTCCAGTTTTTTAGGAAGTTTTACCAGCACGGATAAACCGCCTAAATCAATACTTCTTGATAAAGTGAGTGTGCCACCCAAACGCTGCGTGGCCTTATCCACAATTGAAAGTCCAAGGCCACTGCCCACTTCCAGATGGTGATGCACACGGTAAAAACGTTTAAGCACCTTGTCGTATTGGTCTGGATCAATACCCTGTCCACTGTCATCAATCTGCACATAGGCAAAGCCATCAGTATCATCATATACAGAGATATTGATGATGCCCTGATTCGGGGTGTACTTGATCGCATTGTCAATCAGGTTAAAGATAATCGAATGAACGGTTGGCTCTAGGCTCTGCATTTCGATCAGGTCATTACGTTCAAAGCCCAGATCAATTTCCTTTTGCATGGCGAGATTAACCAGTTGCTCCACACAGTTCAGTGCCACATCATTCAGGCAAAACTGGGTGTTTGGTTCAATCAGGCTTAATCCAACATCCTGCTTTGCCAAAGCCAATAACTGTGTTACCAGATGCTGAATACGCGCCAGCCCCTTACTGAGGTTTTGCAAAGCCTCATGTTCAGGAAACTGACTAATCAGAATCTTGGTTTGCAGGTTCAAGGCCGTAACAGGCGTTCTGAGCTCATGTGCTGCATCGGCAATAAACTGTTTCTGTTCGGTCTGTGCGTGCTGGATACGTTCAAATAAACGATTCATTTCATCAATGGTTGGAATCAGTTCCTGCGGATATTCCTCACTATCAATCGGTGCCAATCCCTCAGACCCACGCTGGGTCAGCTCAGCTTTAAAATCTTCTAGCGGTTTTAGGCTTAAACTGATAATAAAGGCCAGTACAATGATTGCAAATGGCAGCAATAGCACATAGGGAATAAACATACTGCCTGCTAGTTCCCATGCAAAGCTTTGACGTACCTTTTCCTGCTGGCTAATCTGAATTTGATAATCCTTTAAGGGAAACACATAGACTCGCCATGTGCCCTGTGCGGTTTGTTGGCTATAGAAACCCGCCTGTTTTACAGGTGGAACCAGTAAATGGGTTTGGTGCCAAAGGTGGCTTTGATCTTTATATGCCCAAATATCAACCAGTAAATCCTCTTCATGGTAACTTCGGTGCAGTTCTATTTTGCTGGCAATCTTTATGATCGGTTCAACAGCGGAACGTTCAGCCATATACTGCATCTGGGTATCCAGAATTTCATTGACCTCATGCAGGGCAATTTTATAGGCGGTAAAAATCAGCAAGCATCCAAGTAGAAGACTAAAGACAGATGTTCCCCAAATCAGTCTTTTTTTCAGTGAATATTGCTTCATTTTTTTCATAAATAATCAGGGTTGTCCCAGTCTGTAGCCTAGCCCACGAATGGTTCGAATAAAGTCCTTGCCAAGCTTGGCACGCAAATGGTGGACATACACCTCAATGGTGTTGCTTGTCACCTCACTATCGAAATCATATAGCTTGTCTTCAAGGTTGGCTTTGGAAAAGATTTTATTGGGATGCGTAACCATTGGGATCAGGATGGCCCATTCACGGTTGGACAATTCAATTTGCTGCCCTTTAAAAGTTGCCAAATGCTGTTCCACATCCAGCGTCAACTCACCACTTTTAAGTAGCTGTGACTGGTTTTTCAATAAGGCGGTTTCTGCATTTCCACGGCGCAATAGTGCATTGATACGGGCCAGCAATTCATCAAACTCATAAGGCTTGACCAAATAGTCATCCGCACCCTGATTCAGGCCATCGACCCGATTCTGCAACTGGTCCCGTGCCGAAATAATCAGCACAGGAATTGAGGTACGCTGGCGAATCTGTCTGAGAATCTGCATGCCATCCATCAGCGGCAGGCCTAAATCCAGCAGAACCAGATCAAAAGACTGTTTGGTCAACAATGCCAAGCCATCGACCCCATTATTGACTCCCTCCACTTCAAACTGATGATAGCGCAGCAGGGTCATTGTTGACTCTGCAATCATAAAATCATCTTCGATCATCAAGATTTTGGTCATGATTTCATCACACCTTATGGATTAGGACATGCTGCCAGCATATCGTTGTTCGGGTCGATCACCTTGCTTTTCACATCTAGCAGGCTCAGCATGGTCGGGAACAGGTTATCCTGACTCAACTCCTGCCTGCCCTGTTGTGCCAAACACTTGACCTGTTGTTTTGCCTGATTTTTCCAGACAGTGGAGAACCACATCAGCATCGGGATATGGGTTTGTTGCGTTGGTGCAATCGCATAAGGCGCACCATGCAAATACATACCGCTTTCACCTGTGGACTCCCCATGATCAGATAAATACCACAAAGCAGTTTGATATTTCGTTGTATTTTTTAATGTTTCAATCAGGCTGTCCAAAACATAATCGGTATAGAGCAAGGTATTGTCATAACTGTTCAGCAAGGCATCCCGACTACAGCCCTGAATGGCATTGGTGTCACAGGTCGGCTTGAACACCTTGAATTGTGCGGGAACACGCTTGTAGTAGGCTGGCCCGTGACTGCCCATTTGATGCAGCACAATCAAACGTGGACGATTGTCATCCTGAGGAATTGTGGCTAAATAGGCCTTAAGGCTATCAATCAGAATATCGTCAAAACATTCCTTATCCTGACACCATTTCGCTCGGATTGGTTCCGGAATCGTGAATTGGTTGACACGGTCACAGCTGCCTTTACAGCCTGAATTATTATCAATCCAGGTCACCTGATAACCCGCTCGCTGGGCAATATCCAGTAATCCCTCACGGTGGCTGGCCAGACGTTCCTCATACTCTTTACGCGGCATACCTGAAAACATACAGGGAACCGAAACCGCGGTTGCCGTACCACATGAACTGACCTGCGAGAAGTTTAAAATATCCTGTTGTGACAGTTTCGGATTGGTGTTTTTGCCATAACCATTTAAGGAGAAGTTTTCAGCACGGGCGGTTTCTCCCACCACCAGAACCATCAACTTGGGTAAAGATGAATCCTGTGCTTTTTTCATCACCGCATCTTCACCATACACCACCAGTGGTAAATTCTCTTTAGGCGCTTTCTTCTTATAATATGAGGCAAAGGAAGCAATCATATTCTGCGGCGAAATCATGCCTTTCAGGTCACGGTTTTCACGAAAAATTGCAGCAAAATCAACATAGAAAACAAATAATAGCCCTAACGCCATTGTCAAGGAGACAACTGAAGCAATGACCTTGTGCAATAGCTGGCGAATGATGGGTTCAGGTTTAATTTTTATCATGAGAATTACAATAATCGGCAGTACTGTCATTCCCAGCGTCCATGTCACCAAACGCCATGACCAGGTATCACGCGCTTCCGCAATATCGGTCTGCATCAGGTTCTGGATTTGGTCAGATGTAATCAGCACACCCAGCGTATTCACTGCATAAGCAGCAAAACCACCAATAAATACCAGTACAATCGCCAGAGGTTTTGCTGTCCATTTCCAGTTAAAAAGCTGGAAAATAAAATTATAGGCTGCAACCACGATAATCACTGAAGCAGTAACAAATAATCCTGCCTTTACACCATTATATGGTGTCAGCATGTGTATTTTTTCAAAAAAGGCAATATTTAAAAATACACCCAACCAAATTGCCAGTAATAAATTAAATACAATTAAAGAAATAGGTTTTTTCTTTAAATTTTGAAAAAATGTCATCATTACAGTCTAAACATAAATATCCTGCTTACTTTTTAATATAAAAATGCAAACTTAAAAATGACTTAAATAGAAAAAGACGATCAAGTGATCGCCTTTTTTGTTAAAATGATAATGATATTAATTCTTAGAACTTAAATTCCAGACCTAAACCAGCAACAGGCTGTTTATCCTTTTTACTGGCCTGCTCAAGCGTCAGGTAGCCTGCATAACCATAAGTCTTCACCTGCTTGTTAAATGCATAGTCCACGCCACCAATGATCTGCTTTGCCTCAAAATCCTCAACACCTGCTGGTTTAAAGCTCGTGGTGTTCTGGCTATATTGACCTTTTACTGTCCAGTTCTTTGCCTGTGGAATGGTATATTCTGCCCCCACCAGCCAGCCTTTTGCATCATCAATTGTATCTGTTCCCACCGCATTTCCAGCCGCTTTTTCAACTTCTGAAGTCTGGAACAACGCTTTAAGTGCCAAACCATTCACTGGGTTAACACGGCCGATCACACGCACTGTATTAGCTGCTGCAACTAAAGAACCGCCTGCCACAGCCTTATCTGATGCATTTAAGAAGCCACGCCCCAGAAATGAGCTTGGAATGGCTTTATCATAAGCAACACCAGCAACCAATAACGGACTTTCAAAGCTTGCTGACGCTGACCATGCATCACCTAAACCACGGCCTGCTGTTTTAACAACACCTGATTTACTGGTATCAATTCCTGTTGCCTCGCCTGTTGCCAATAGGCCACTTACTTTAATGGCTCCGTCCAGTACAGGAACTTTTACTGCTGGTGATTCATAAACAACGACATTGCTAACACGTGTTTCACCACCAAAGATTCCACCAATGTCGGCCTTATTGGCAACATAGTTGTTAAAAGTATCAACGACACTAGAAAGTTGCTTCAATGGCGTATCATGTACACCAATTTTCACTGTACCCAACTGGGCATCTTTCAAACCGACAAAACGGTTACGCTGTGACCAGTCTGTGCTGTCACCATCTGCGCTGAAGCCCCATTCAATGGCATAAACGGCACTTAAACGGTCTGTAAGTTTTTCATCGCCCTTAACACCAATAAATGAACTGTTAGAGCTGACTTCCCATACATCCCTATTCTCTGTATTGGCATTTTTTTCTGGTAAATAGTCAACACTGGCATCAATCTCACCATAAATGGTTGGTGCTGCAAAGGTTGTGGTTGCAAGTAAACCAAGCACTGTTGCTGTTACAATTTTGATTTTCATTGTGTACGTCCTAGCTAAATTTGTAACAAATCCTACACATTAACTTTATATGACAAAACGATTAAAATCTTATTAATTTATTCCATTTTCGACTAAAGTTTAATTTTTAGACACTCTTTTCAGTACCGTTTAACTCGATTTTCCTTACCTCATCATCCAGATTATTATTTTAACTATCAATCAATTAAGAAAATAAATTTATTTTCTATTTCAATAAAAATACCTTTATTCATAAAACAACTATTTTTTATACAACGCTTCAATTTCCCATATAAAACATGACTTCAGCACATAAAACCTATTTCAATCGTAGGGCATTTTAGAAAAAAATTGTAATAAAATAGATAGGGTCTGTTGACATTTCACCTTGCGAGCTATTCAGCTCTCATTGCGACAGTGGACATTTTTTAGACGATACAAGGCATGACTTATGAAATTTAGCTATTTCTAAATAAATAAGGCATAACGCAGTAGCGGCAAAAAATGTCCCTGTCCCGCAGGGTTATGGCTAAAACTTCCCTAAACTGCGTTATGAAACTTGACAAGGGGGTCGCCATTGCCTGCGTTTCATGCCTTGTTTATGTCGTTTTAGCCTATAACGCAAGGCATGGCTGAAAT
>CAZKJI010000108.1:0-4494 GCA_964553005.1 uncultured Acinetobacter sp.
TTTTGGTATTTCTGACAGCACCACTCGGCTGTCTGATGCTTTGGCGCAGAATGTCCTTTTTTGCAGACACAATGGCACATGGCACACTACTGGGTGTCGCGGTTGCAGGGATTCTGCATTTACCTTTTTGGCTGGGCGTGGGCGGTCTGGCGGCATTGCTGGTTGCCATTCTATGGATTTTGCACGACTCACGTTTACCCAACGATGCCCTGCTTGCCCTGTGTTCAGCAACCCTGCTTTGTTCGGGCCTGTTATTAATCCAGCAAGTCCCAAGCCTGCGTCCAGAACTGTTAAGTTATCTGTTTGGTGACCTGCTCAGTATTGAATGGGCCGATTTACCGATCTTTGCAATCGTGATCATCAGCGCCCTTGTGGTGCTTTACCGTTCATGGTCGGCACAAATCCAGATTGCCATTGACCCCGATATTGCCATGAGCGAAGGCGTCAATGCCAACTGGCAACGCCTGATTTTCATGCTGTTGCTGGCCTTGTTTACCGTACTGGCATTACGTGCCGTGGGTTCACTGTTGATGGGTGCACTGTTAGTGATACCTGCGCTGAGTGCCCGTTTGCTGGCACACTCGCCTAAACAGATGGTCATCTGGGCATTCATACTGGCCCAATTTGGTGTTACGGTTGGGCTGTGGTCAAGTGCGGCGCTCAACATTGCCACAGGTTTAAGTATTGTATTGTGTATGGCACTTTTTTTTGCAGTAATTTTTATAGGTCAGAAGTTCAGTTCACGTTCTTTATAACACTCACCCGTTGCAGCCTGAAATGAATCTGTTGCTCATTTGGTTAAAGCAACAAAATTTGCTATATTTAGCGTTTTTCCGCGACACTTATTTCGGTAACTATGAATACGGCAATACAATCAGCGCTTGATCATGCGGTACAATCCCTTCAGCAACAAGGGGTACTTCCTTCCGATTGGACCAATACGAGCCATTTAACCCGTACCAAAGACCGAAGTCACGGTGACTTCGCCTCCAATATTGCCATGATCGGCTCTAAAGCTGCTGGTATGAAACCACGCGATCTTGCTGAAAAAATCTTAGCAGCACTACCTGAAGTCGCTGACATTACAAAAGCAGAAATCGCAGGCCCTGGTTTTATTAACTTCTTTTTAAATGCAGAGCAACGCTTCGCTGTACTTGATCAAATTCAAGCACAAAAAGACCAATATGGACGCAGCCAAGCCAATGCAGCTAAAAAAATCCAAGTCGAATTTGTTTCTGCAAACCCAACATCTAGTCTGCATGTGGGACATGGTCGTGGTGCAGCTTACGGCATGACTGTTGCGAATCTTTTGGAAGCAACAGGTGCACAAGTTGACCGTGAATACTATGTCAATGATGCAGGTCGCCAAATGGATATTTTGGCAACATCAACTTATTTACGTTATTTAGAATTGACTGGGCAAACGCTTGTTTTCCCTAAAAATGCCTATCAAGGCGACTATGTTAAAGAAATCGCACAAAGCATTATTGATCAAGATGGCGATGCACACGTTCGTCCAGTTGCTGACATTTACAACGATGTGCCTGAAGATGTGCAATATGCGGATGAACTCGATGCCGAAGGCAATAAAGTTATTCTGTCTGGTGATAAAGAAAAACACATTGATGGCTTAATCGCCAATTCACAACAACGGTTAGGTGCGGGCTATCGCGTATTTCACCAAGCGGCTTTACATGCCATTTTGGATGATATCAAAGATGACCTTGCTGACTTTGGCGTGACTTTTGATGAATGGTTTAGCGAAGCTTCGCTAACCGAAAAAATTGATGAAGCACTTGCGACGCTTGATCAACGTGGCTTTCTCTATGAAAAAGATGGCAATATTTGGTTTAAATCAACTGAATTTGGCGATGAGAAAGACCGTGTGGTCAAACGTCGTAATGGTCAAACCACTTATTTTGCATCTGACATTGCTTACCATTTGAATAAACTACAACGTGGTTATACTGACCTGATTGATATTTGGGGTTCAGATCACCACGGTTATATTTCACGTGTAAAAGCTGCGATTGATGCAATGGGTTACGACTCTAAGAAACTGACTGTTCTTTTAGTTCAATTCGTGAGTTTATGGCGTGGTGGCGAGATGGTACAAATGTCATCTCGTTCAGGTCAATTCGTGACTTTACGTGATCTACGTAAAGAAGTCGGCAACGATGCGGCACGTTTCTACTACGTGATGCGTAAATCTGAACAGCATATCGACTTTGATTTAGACCTTGCCGTTTCTCAAAGCAAAGACAATGCGGTGTACTACATTCAGTATGCACATGCACGTGTAAATAGTATTTTGAACCGTGCGAAAGAGAAAGGCATTACATTTGATGTCGCATCTGCTCGCCAAGTTGCTAATCTCTTAGCATTAGAGACTGAAACAGAGATTCTCGCTAAATTAGCAGCTTATCCTGAAATTTTGATTCGTGCTGCGAATGTCTACGAACCACATCAAATTGGTAATTATCTAAAAGACTTAGCTGCGCTATTTCATGGATGGTATGCTCAAGATGGCGTTAAATTTGTTGATGAAACAAATATTCCTTTATCACAAGCGCGTTTATTACTTTCAATTAATGTACAGCAAGTTTTACGTAATGGCTTAGAGTTACTGGGTGTATCTGCTCCTGAAGCGATGTAATCAATACAGAGAGTTGCAATAAAAAGTTCGAATCTGAAATATTGTTGTTAACAACGCTATACAGATCTACTTTTAAACTTAGCCTATCATTGGTCGGCAATATCTTAAACAAAGCATTATTTTCAAACATAGTGCTTTGTTTTCAACCAAATTCAAGTTACAAATAATCTAATAGGATCAAGAGGAATTTCAGGTGTTTGGAAAAACGCAACGTGGTGTATCTGAACGACCAAACAAGCCCAAAAAACCACTTATTCCAAAGTGGTTGGGAATGCTTGTCGCGATTCTTGCGATTCTATGTGTTGGTGTCATGCTCATGCTATGGCAACCATGGCAACCTGTTCCAGCAAAAAATCAGGTAACATCCGATCATTATCAAGAAGAAGATACCAACAAAGATTATCGTTTCTACGATTTGTTGCCACAACAACAAGTTACTCCAATCCCTGAACAGGCTGTCCCTGAAACCAAACAACAAGGTAATGTCGTGATTATTGAATCACCAAAACCTGAAACAACCACAGTGGAAAGCGCTGCAAATATCACGGAAACTGAAGAAACAGCTCCAGCCCTTCCAAGTTATATTTTGCAGGTACGTAGCTATCCTGATCCTGACAGTGCCGATGCTCGCCGCGCCGAAATCATCCTGAATGGCTTATCTGCCGATGTGGTTAAAACAGTGGAAAATGGCCAGACATGGTATCGTGTTTTCTCTGGTCCTTATGATAGTCAGGATGCGGCTCTGGCAGCCCAGCAAACCTTGCAACACAGTGGCATTGATTCAATTGTAATTAAACGATAAAAATCTTCATGAATGAAAAAAGGGAGAACCAGTTGTTCTCCCTTTTTTCATGTTTGAAAATTTATGCGCACTGTGAATTTAAACTTTTTTGCTCAGCTCGCTGAAACGCTGAACGCTGCTGAACACGTTGGACAAAGGCTTGAATATTTGGATATTTACCATGTAAACGTTTTTGAATTGCAATCAGTGGAAATGCCATTTGAATATCTGCAAAAGAAAAAGCTCCAGCAAAATAATCATGCTCTCCCAAATACTGCTCCAGATATAGCATATGTTCTTTCATTCGAGGGCGAACAAAGCCAGCTTTCACGCCATCGGTAATTTTTTCAGCAACAGGTCGAATAATCCACGGAACATGCTTACTCACATTATTGATGACGAGAGTCATCACCAATAAAGGCATGAGAGAGCCTTCAGAGTAGTGCATCCAATACGAGTATTGGAGCTGATCTTTGAATTGCTGCGGTTTGAACTGTTGTTTAACATCATACTGCTGTTGCAGATAATCCAAAATAACAGCCGACTCCACAATGACATTCTCATCATCCACCAGAATTGGTGCTTTACCTAGCGGATGAATCTGTTTCAAACTTTCAGGAGCTGCGTAGCTAGGTAATCTCTGATAATACTCAACTTGGTAGTCCATACCAAGCTCTTCTAATGCCCACAAAATACGGAACGAACGTGAGCATTGTAGGTAATGTAAGGTAATCATTTTTGTGCCTGCTTTGTCTACGCAACTGCTGTATGAATCCCTCTCACAGTTACGTTTAGAATTATGATTTGCCCAAGCACAATAGCATTTAAGTCTCAAACAATCACGGTTTGTATGTCTAAACTGCGTAACAAAGTTTTCGTCACTGGTGTTTTACTAGATATATTCAGCAACTTCTCTTGTAACGCTGGTGATGGAATCTGCTCAAATATAATACGACGTGTCATCTTTTCTTGCTGTTCACGGTTGGTATGAAAATCAACTTCAACACTGAAAATCACCCAAGTTTATTTGCTTATGCTGCGCATACATGCGTAAGGT
>CAZKJI010000108.1:4594-7290 GCA_964553005.1 uncultured Acinetobacter sp.
CCTTTCCACGGTTCAGGTAAAGTTAGAACTTTTGCACTCGCTATTATACTCATTTCGATGCCCTCATTTGCTCAGGCAGTACAGGTGCTTCGAGACGCTTCCCTTGATAATCAGGAATTTCACCAAAACGGGCATCATGATTGATCCAATCTTCTCGTGCTTGCTGTAAATCTTGCATCGTACGTCCAACGAAGTTCCACCACAGCAAAATTGGCGACTCAAACGGTTCACCACCGATGAGTAACACACGATGACCTTCAGTCAGTTCAACTTCGATTTCAGTCAACCCCGTTTCCAACACCACCATATTATCGACATTGAGTTCATGCCCATTGACCTGAGCAATGCCTTCAAGTGCCATAAAAGCATATTCAAAGTTTGGGTTGAGTGGAATACGGGTTTTAGTATTCGCTTGTGCGGTTAAGTCCACACCAACCAAAGGTGTATGCACTTGCACAGGAGAAACCATATCAAGAAAATCCCCCACTAAAATGGTAAATTCAACCTGATCTTTGATGACGACAGGTAGCTTTGGATAGTGTTCAAACTTTGGCTCCATATTGCGCTTGTCATCAGGCAAAGCAATCCAAAGCTGTGCTGCATGCATTTTGGTTTCAATGTCGGGTGCAACTTCGGTATGCGAAATTCCTCGCCCCGCCGTCATTAAATTCACTTGCTTAGGACGAATCAGTTGTTTTGAACCAAGACTATCGGTGTGCATCATGGTGCCTTCAATCATCCATGTAAAAGTCTGCAAACCAATATGTGGATGCGGTCCTACATCCAAACCATCTCCAGCGGGAAAACTCACTGGCCCTGCATGATCCAGAAAACACCATGCCCCCACCAAACGCTTCTGACGACTCGGCAAGGCGCGCTTAATGATAGTGCCCTTGCCAATTTCAGCACTCCGCAACTGCACGTCTTGAATCCGTTGGTCAGTATATTTTGCATAATCATCTGAATGTGACCGTTCACCGTTATGGCTATTGCTCATTTTATTATCCTGAAGTGATTCGTTTAAGTCTTTTCAATGCTTAGTGCTGCGCACAAACAACCACGCTTACGTTATCGTATTCGCTCATCATTAGCACTCTATTGTATGACCACCCCCACAAATGGGGGTATAATCTTGGTTATTTTTAAGATAAAATAACAATGAGTTGGCACACAACCAAACCCTTTACACCTCGTTATCAATTTCAATAGAAATTGACCGTTTGATAAAACAAAACAATAAATCAAGTTTAAAATTTCAACAATAATGCATTTTGTATGCAATGGAGCGGCCTATGATGAAAGGCGCTGTACAGAACCCCAATTTGGGGCATGAGCAAGGTTTTAGTACCCAGCTCTTTAGTTCCGCTCATCAAAAACTGAATCAAACTTTTATTACGTCCGAGCAACTGCTCGACTCGAAAAATCGTACTGCGTTGGAACAAGCGCTAGACGACCGTATTGCAACTATCCCAGCTCAATTTAAACAAAGTTATTATCAATACCAAAATACTCATCAGCGCCATTATTTAATACAAATTAACTTATTGGCGCAGTTACTATTTCTGGTCTATTTTTTCATAGATTGGTTGTTAATTCCTGATGTTAGCCTGCAATCTGGCATTGGTCGTGTTGCACTGGCGCTCACTTTCATGCTTATTAACTGGTTAAGTTTTAAATATATTACAAATGTGCTGATTCACGATTTATTGCTACCAGTGTCGAGTGCATGCGCCGCTGGGCTATGGTTTTGGTTGCTAAGCCAATCGAACAGCCCCAATGTAGCATCTTATCAATACGCCGCACCTATTTTTGTCTTACTGGGTTGTTTTGCAATTCATGTCCGATTCAGCCCCTCTATTTTAGCCACCACACTGATTAGCTTGGTGATTATTTGCGGCGCAATACGCATCAATGATGTGCAACACAGTGTGATTTTTGCGCTGGTTTATAGTCCAATGATGTTTTTTAGCCTATATGTCTGTTGGAACAACACCTTAAATGCGCGGCGTGCATTTTTACGTTCTATGCTGAAGGAATGGGATCGACACCTGCTGCGTGAACTTGCCCATACAGATGAACTCACCCAGCTGAGTAATCGTCGCCAATTTAAGTTGATTGCAGATAAGATGATTCATGCTTGGCCGCCGTATCAATCCATCTGTCTACTGATGTTTGATGTGGATTATTTTAAAAGAATTAATGACAGTTATGGCCATGATATTGGCGATCAGGTATTGCAAAAATTTGCCGAACTTGCACGTAAGGAAATGCGCCGTGCCGATGTTCTCGCGCGTTTTGGAGGCGAAGAATTTGTTGCCTTGCTTCCCGAAACGACACTGGAAGATGCCATTATGATTGCAGGGCGTCTAAGAAAAAATATCGAGTCTCACCCTGTCTGTATTGGAAATGATATCAAAATTAGTTTCACCGTTTCGGTTGGTGTGTCAAAACTAAATTCAGACAATATAAATTTACATTCACTGATCAAAGAAGCAGATATTGCGCTTTATCGTGCAAAGCAAAACGGACGCAACCAAGTGGCCAGTTTTGACCTTCCGACTATCTAGATCGGTCTAAACTATAAAAAAGGACGCAATTGCGTCCTTTTTCGGCGTAAAACTGGCAAGCAGC
The DNA here is from genome assembly GCA_964553005.1 of uncultured Acinetobacter sp. GTDB lineage: Bacteria > Pseudomonadota > Gammaproteobacteria > Pseudomonadales > Moraxellaceae > Acinetobacter. Next base: position 7,226 of record CAZKJI010000108.1, read on the forward strand.
TTCGTTTGGTTTAAAGCGTTGCTTTAAACACGCACTCATGCTTGAAATCCCTCTGCCGCAGGCAT
>CAZKJI010000109.1:0-7253 GCA_964553005.1 uncultured Acinetobacter sp.
AAATTGACATGAGCTCAGTACCGCAAATCAAAGTCCCAGCAACCTATATGCGTGGCGGCACAAGTAAAGGTGTATTTTTTAAGCTGGATGATCTACCTGAAGCGGCACAGGTGGCAGGAAAGGCCCGTGATCAACTTCTTCTTCGTGTGATTGGCAGCCCAGACCCGTATGGCAAGCAAATTGATGGCATGGGTGGCGCAACTTCCAGTACCAGTAAAACCGTGATTCTGGCAAAAAGTTCGCAACCAGAACACGATGTCGATTATTTATTTGGACAGGTTTCCATTGACCAGCCATTTGTGGACTGGAGTGGTAACTGTGGCAACCTTACCGCCGCAGTTGGTTCATTTGCCATTTGCAATGGTCTGGTCGATGCTGAGCGTATTCCTGAAAATGGCATCTGTACAGTTCGCATCTGGCAGAAAAATATCCAGAAAACCATTGTTGCACATGTGCCAGTAACCCATGGGCAGGTACAGGAAACGGGTGATTTCGAGCTGGATGGTGTGACATTTCCAGCAGCAGAAGTACAGATTGAATTTTTAGACCCTGCTGATGATGGTGAAGAGGGCGGCGATATGTTCCCTACAGGCAATGTGGTGGATCAGCTTGAAGTACCTGAGATTGGGACATTTCAGGCCACCTTTATCAATGCGGGTATTCCAACCATTTTCCTGAATGCGGAAGATATTGGCTATCAGGGTACAGAATTGCAGGATCATATCAACGGTGATAACGCTGCTTTGGCACGTTTTGAAAAAATTCGTGCCTATGGCGCGGTACAAATGGGCTTGATAAAAGATATTTCTGAAGCGGCTGCCCGTCAGCATACGCCTAAAATCGCCTTTGTTTCCCAGCCGAAAAGCTATACTTCTTCAAGTGGCAAAACCGTTGAGGCGGCTGATGTGGATTTATTGGTTCGTGCCTTGTCGATGGGTAAGCTGCACCATGCCATGATGGGCACAGCCGCAGTTGCGATTGGTACGGCAGCAGCCATTCCAGGGACGTTGGTGAATCTGGCGGCAGGTGGAGGTGAGCGTGAAGCGGTTCGTTTTGGTCATCCATCAGGAACATTGCGTGTTGGCGCACAGGCTGAGTTGATTGATGGCAAATGGGCTGTGAAAAAAGCCATTATGAGCCGTAGCGCCCGTGTATTGATGGAAGGCTGGGTACGTGTCCCAGGTGATACGTTCTAAATCATCCTGATAAATTATTCCTTGATAAAGCCTCCTTTGGGAGGCTTTATTATTTTGAATAAGTTAAAAATACAAACACAGTTTCCTGAGATAAATAATGGTATGATGTCGCCATTCTGACAGGTCCTGTCTTTATCTTTATCATTCAAGCTTTCAGAGGCAATTGTGTCATCTATTTCTCAAGTTAATGCGGATGTTTTACAACAGGCTCAACAACGTATTCAACAAGATTTATTGACAGTATTGGCTGCATTCTCCATTCCAGAACCGTTAAAGGCCGCTGTGCATCATGCCGTGATGCTAGGGGGAAAGCGTGTTCGTCCTGCATTGTGCTATGCGGCTGCCTCATTACAACCCAACCCTTATTTTGCGGCCGCCCGCCGTGCAGCCGTTGCGGTTGAGTTGATCCACTGTTATTCGTTGGCACATGATGATTTACCCTGTATGGATAATGACTTGCTGCGTCGTGGGCAGCCGACCTGCCATGTGGCATTTGGTGAGGATACTGCCTTGTTGGCAGGTGACATCTTGCAATCCATGGCATTTGAAATTCTGGGAAGCCGTTTATTTGATGAACAGGGGCAGGGTACTGATGCTGCAATTGTGTTGAAACAGATGCAGATTTTAGCCACAGCCAGCTCGAAGATGGTCTGTGGTCAGATACTGGATTTACAGGCTGAAGGTAAACAGGTCGATCAGGCTGAACTGGAAAATATTCACCGTAATAAAACAGGTGCCTTGATTCAGGCCGCGATTATGATGGGTGCAGTGACAGTTTTTGCAGGTACAGATCAGGCGATTCCAAAGTTGCGCCAGTTTGGGCAAAGCATTGGTTTGGCTTTTCAGGTTCAGGATGACATTCTGGATATTACCGCCAGCACTGAAACATTGGGTAAAACCGCGGGCAAGGATCAGCAGGTGCAAAAATCGACTTATCCAGCCTTAATGGGTTTGGAAAAAGCTCAAGCCTACGCACAAACCCTGCATGATCAGGCATTTGAAGCATTGGGCCATTTTGGCGATGATGCCAGAGAGCTGGTGGCAATTGCACAGTTCTTACTGGCACGAAAAAGTTAAGCACAGGAACAGTATCATCATGAATATTCAAATTTTACGTTTTGTGGGGACGCTGGAGGGAATCAGTTTTCTCTTATTGCTTGGTGTTGCGATGCCGATTAAATATATTTGGGATAATCCTGTTTTTGTCAAATATATCGGCATGGGACATGGGGTACTGTTCTTATTGTTTTTAGCGGTCTTGCTGGTTGTTTGTCACCGTATGAAATGGTCACTGAGTATTTTTAACATGGGCTTGATTGCTGCGATCCTCCCTTTTGGCCCTTTTATTTTTGATCGTAAAATTAAGAAATTGGCTGAGCAATAAATATCAACTACACAGGTTAATTGGAATTTGCTCAATAAAAAACGCACCATCTTGAAGGATAGTGCGTTTTTTATAACTAAAAATTAATGCTTACCCATAATCCCACGGATTGCATTGAGTACATCAGCAGGCAATACCACAGTTTTTGAGTTGCTTGACTTGGATAAATCCTGCAAGGCTTTCACATACTGCTCACCTAGTAAGTAGGCAACAGGAATCTCTTTATCCCCTACAGCACTGGTGACCATTTCAATGGCACGCTGTGAAGATTCAGCCAATACAACCTGTGCTTCGGCATCACGGCGGGAGGCTTCCAGACGACCATCCGCCTCTAAAATAGCCGCCTGCTTTTCACCGTCTGCTTTTGTGACCGTTGCACGGCGTTGGCGTTCGGCCGCAGCCTGTGCCTCCATCGCGGCCTGCATGGTGTGAGATGGCTGGATATCCTGAATTTCAACGGTTTTAAGCGTAATGCCCCAGTCTGAAATATCATCAGAAATGGCAGCCTTTAATTTTGCCTTGATATGATCACGAGAGGACAGTGCATCATCCAGATCCATTTCACCCACGATGGAACGTAGTGAAGTTTGAACAAGGTTTTGAATTGCCCATGTATAGTTTTCAATACCATACACCGCTTTTTCAGGTGTGGTGAGGTTGATATAGGCAACAGCATTCATCACCAAAACCGCATTGTCACGTGTAATCACTTCCTGCGATGGAATATCCAGTACAATATCTTTGGTGGTGATTTTATACGCCACTTCATCAACATACGGAATGACAAAATTCAGGCCAGGACTCAACGTGGTATGATATTTACCTAAACGTTGCACAATCCATTTATAACCCTGAGGAACAATACGAACCCCTTTAAAAATGGTTATGCCAATAAAGACCAAAAGAGCTAAAACAATAATCGCTCCAGCAGACATATCAAAACCCTCTTTGTTATGAAATATGACTAATATGTGGTTGCACCACTAAATCATTACCTAGAATATCAACGACCCGAACACGGTCACCGACCTGAACGGCCGTTGTGGTTCGGCAGTTCCATTCATCGGAACCCAGTACAGGCATGGGGAAACGTACCACAATTTGATCATGCTCAAGTCCAGTGCGGATAACCATGCCCACTTGTCCAATCGTGGCTTCCCGAGGTAATCCTGCCTTGGTTTTATCAGTCGAGAGTGGCTTGATAAACTTGAACCAGAGTATTGTGCATAAAATAGATAAAATGCCCCAGGTCACCACTTGGGTGGTAAAGCCCATCATTGGGAAAAGCCACAGTAAAATACACACCATGACTGCTGCTATGCCAAACCATAATGCGGCAAAAGCAGGCAAAATTAACTCTGAAAGAATCAGTAAAATCCCTAATACAAACCAGTGCCAAGGCTCAACTACAAACTCCATAGATTTGCTCGCATTATTAAACTGAGTGGAGGTGAAAAAATATTCACTTTCCCCACTCTAGCAGATGATTATCTTTATGAATATAAAAAGATTGTTTTTTAGGATGTGGTACAAAAGCAAACGCAAAAGCTTACTCATAGAGCAAGCTTTTGAACTGTAAACCGCCTGTTAAGGTTATTTGCTAGAATTTAGCCCGAGGCGCTGGCTGTAATGCAGCAGGGGACTTCTTAAAATCAGTAATGGCTTTTTGAATGGCAACGATTTTAGCCTGAGCCGCTCTTTCACCCTCTAAAATCGCTTCATTACTTGACTTCAGGTCAAGCACACCCAGATGACCAACTTTAGGCTGAATCACCACATTTGCCTGATTCAGTTCCTCATTGATACTTTGCTGCCCCATAATGTTAATGGTCTGATCGAGCAAACCCCACATACTCAATGGTTTGTCACCCGTTGGGCGGGCTGAAATATCGACCGCAATTACAATGTCAGCACCCATGTCTTTCGCTGTTTTGACTGGAATAGGACTGACCAGACCGCCATCGACATATTTGGTATTGCCAATCACAGTGGGTACAAAAACGTTCGGGATACTACAGGATGCACGTACTGCCTGACCTGCATTTCCTTTAATAAATTCAGCCTTTTTACCATTATCCAAACGGGTGGCAACCGCAGCAAAACGTTTTGGAAACTGTTCAATTGGTTTATTGCCCACCTGAGCATTGACGTAGTTCTGTAATTTTTGCCCTGCAATAAAGCCCTGACTATTGAGAGTTAAATCACGCAGATCAGACTCTTGCAGCTTTAGGGCAAGGTTTTGCATTTGATAAGGAGTTTGACCACTGGCATAGATACTACCGACAAAACTGCCTGCACTGGTACCTGTCACGATTTTGGCCTTGATCCCATGCGATTCCAGCACCTTGATCACGCCAATATGGGCAAAACCTTTTGCACCACCGCCACCCAATGCCAGACCAATCACAGGTTCACGGGCCTTGATTGCTGTTGTGGGAGGTGTTTTTTTTGCAGTCTGATCACAACCAAATAAAGCCAGGCTAAGGAATGCCAGGCAAGACAGTCGAGCAATGTTCATATTAAATGCAGATAAAGTGTACAAAAAGATGGGCACATCAGAGCAGATTTGCCCTTAATTTTCTAGTTTTTTTTCACAAGTTTTTGTAAGGGTTCAGCCAGCCAGTGTGGATTCTTTGGTGAGAAATGACCCTCATAGCATTTCATAATTTTTTCAAGGTCTTGCTGATAGTGTCCTGTTGTGGTGAACGCGCCCAGACTATAAATGGTCTTATGGTCATAATCGAAAGAAAACATCACAATTGGCACGCCAGCGGCATGGGCAATATGATAAAAGCCACTTTTCATTTTCTCGGCTTTTTTACGGGTGCCTTCTGGCGCCATCCCGACCCAGATTTTGTCATATTTCTGGATAGTCGTGACCACCTGTTCGGTCAGTCCATGCGCGCTGTCCCGATGCACTGGAATCAGGCCAGCCCAGTTTAAAAAAGGCGCGAAAGGCGGTTTAAATAAAGTGTCCTTACCCAGCACCGTTACCTTTAAACCCAAGCCACCAATTGCAAGAAAACCATACCAGCCATCAATATTTGAGGTGTGTGGTGAAATAATTGCCACCGCTTTGGGGAGGTTGGGAATCTCTCCAGCCACTTTCCATCCTTGATGAATGAAAATTTTTCTGCACAATGCACGACTATACGCTGTGCCACGTTGCGGAACTAAGGGCGGTAAATCTGGAAAATCTTGTGGCATAAGCGAAGATAGATCAAGAACAACTCCTATCATCTTAAATCCTCATGACAGTGCCCGCATTGGCAAAAAATAAGATTTTATTGCCATGACACTGAAAGGATTGGATACTCTTGGTTTCGCCATAGCTTGCCAAGGGAAACTGAACAAAGTGCCTAATCTCCGACAGATTTACATTTTATTGTTTTCCCTATATTGGGCGCAGGGACTTCCCGTTGGCTTTATGACCCACGCCTTGCCCGTGATTTTAAGGGCGCAGGGAGTATCTCTGGCACATATTGGTGGCTTTGGGTTGTTGATGCTGCCGTGGTCAATCAAGATTTTTTGGGCGGCCTATGTGGATCGTTATGCCTTGTCACGTTTAGGGCATTATCGTAGCTGGATTGTCCCCACCCAATTATGTAGTGTGTTTATTCTGGTCATTTTGTCTTTTTTTCCGATTCAGGCCTTGGATCAACCCAGTTATTTGATCATTTTTTTTGTGCTATTGCTGTTAATAAACCTTACGGGAGCAACTCAGGATATAGCCACAGATGGTCTTGCTGTGAACCTGCTTAAAAGTGATCAGCAACATTGGGGCAATACCTTTCAGGTGATCGGTTCCCGTCTGGGCTTTATTGTTGGTGGTGGAGCGGTGCTCTGGTGTCTGGACTGGCTGCATTGGCAGGCAACATTTCTTGTGTTGGCGGTACTGGTTTTCCTGAACACCTTACCTGTTTTATTTTATCGGGAACCGTTTCATTCAAGGCCAAGCGTTGATGATCCACAGGTTGCTCCCTCATTCATACAGGCCATTAGGAATTACCTGAATTATTTTAGCTCATCCAAAGAACTTAAAAGCTGGTTAATGGTCTTGATCAGCTTCAAGGTCGCCGATGGTATGGCAGGGCCGTTATTAAAGCCACTTATGGTGGATATGGGATTGAGCTTCAGCCAGATTGGTATTTTCATCACCATGTTTGGTGCCATCGCCGCACTGATCGGGGCGGCTTGTGCTGGGGTGCTGTTGAAATATTTTTCTCGGGCGCAATGCCTGATCATATTCTCCCTGTTGAAAATTCTGAGTCTGGTCGCTTACGCCGTTGTTGCGTATGCATATGACCAGCAGGTTCAGGTTGCACCGTTATGGCTATATGCCGTGAACGCATTTGAAGATGCCTGTTCCGCGATGCTGTTGGTGGTGATGTTGACCTTGGTTATGCAATATAGCCGTAAGCAATTTGCTGGAACTGACTTTACCTTTCAGGTATCAGTCATGGCGACAGTGAGTGGTTTGCTGTATCTGATGAGTGGAATCGTAGGGGATGTACTCGGATATTACCGTTATTTGAGCATGATTTGTGGGGTTGCCATTTTGTGTTTATGGCCGATATTCCTTTGGAAAAATAATGCAAGGTGATGAGGGTCTGTTGATATTTCAGCCATGCCTTGCGTTATAGGCTAAAACGACATAAACAAGGCATGAAACG
>CAZKJI010000110.1:0-7207 GCA_964553005.1 uncultured Acinetobacter sp.
TCCAATCAGGTTCTTTCACTTTTTTTGATAGATTAGTTTTGACAGATGAATATTAATCAAGAACAACTTCTAATGTTTCAGACCGTAATCGAAACAGGTTCATTTTCGGCTGCTGCGCGGAAACTCGGCAAAGTTCCTTCGGCAGTGAGTATGTCAATTGCCAATTTAGAAATTGATCTGAATCTCAATTTATTCGAGCGAATTGGACGTGAACCTACACCAACACCTGCGGCAATGGTTTTATATGAGAAAACTCAAAAACTTTTGATTGAAATCAATCAATGGAAACAACATGCTCATGCACTCAGCGCTGGACTAGAGTCAACTTTAAACATTGTCGTGGTTTCTGAATTGCTACATACCAATTGGACCGATTACATTACGTTGCTTGAACAACATTTTCCAAATCTGACTATTAATATTTTTTCTGCTCCTCAGGAAGATGCTTTACAGATGTTACTGGATCAGTCTGCACAACTTGCACTGATGTTTGAACGAGAACAATTAGATAGTCGTGAACAATTTGTTGAATTAAAAAGAGAAGCTCTTGTTCCAGTGATTGCTCAAGGTCATGCTTTAGCCCAATTTGAGCAAATTTCATTTGAGCAAATGGTGCAGACACGCCAAATCGTAGTCGCTAGCCGTGACCATAGCATTAAACCTGAATTGTTATTTTCTAAAGATTATTGGCGTACAGATCATCATCATTCTGCTTGTATGATGATTCTTCAGAATTTAGGTTGGGGTGTTTTGCCCTTAGAAATGTTTAATGAAAACCCTGAATTAAAGAAAAAATTAAAAGTTTTGCAACTTTATGATTTCACCCCAAAGTTTGAATACTATGTTGATTTAGTCTGGAGTCGAGAAAGCAAGTTAGGTGTTGCTGCTAGATTTTTGATTGAGCACATTCGACAACAACGGCAACAACCTAGGAAAAGCGACTAAATTACTCAGATTTAAATGTATTGAAAGCGATGCTTTGCTTTCCTGTAGATTGTGCTATAAAGAAGTTATCCATAATTTTGTTTAAGTAAGAACGCTATATCAATGACTCAGACTGCATTACACCAATTAAAAAATTTAACAACCGTTGTTGCCGATAGTAGTGATCTAGAAGCGATTGAAAAATTTCGTCCCTTAGATGCAACAACCAATCCATCACTTATTACAGCAGCGGCTGAACAACCTGAAAGTAAGCAACTGATTGAAGAAGCTTATACACAAGCAAAACAAGAAGGTTATCAAAGTGATGAACTGATTGAACGCACTATTGATATTTTGACAGTGAAGTTTGGCGTTGAAATTTTAAAATTGATCGATGGACGTGTTTCAACTGAAGTCGATGCTTCTCTTTCTTATGATACTGATGCGACGATTGCCAAAGCGCGTGAACTTTCTAAACTTTACCAAGGCTATGGTATTGAGCAATCTCGTATCTTGATCAAGATTGCATCAACATGGGAAGGCATTCAAGCAGCTAAAGTTTTAGAGGCTGAAGGGATTCCATGTAACCTCACCTTGTTGTTTGGTTTGCATCAGGCTCAAGCTTGCGCAGATGCAAAAGTAACCCTAATTTCTCCTTTTGTTGGTCGTATTTTAGACTGGTATAAAAAAGCTGAGGGCGTTGATCAATATCCAATTGAAAAAGACCCAGGCGTATTATCGGTTAAGAAAATCTATAACTACTACAAGCAACACGGCATTCCAACACAGGTCATGGGGGCAAGCTTCCGCAGTACCGCACAGGTTTTAGGTTTGGCAGGTTGTGATTTATTGACCATTGCGCCAAATTTATTGGCACAACTGGATCAGGATCAACAAACGGTTACAGCGCAACTCAGCAACGAAGCCGCACAACAGGCGGAAAAAATTGAACGTTCTGCCCAGACCAAAGAAAGTTTTAAAGCTGAACTTGAGCAAGATTTAATGGCTTTCCAATTACTACAAGGTGGTATTGATGGCTTTATCAAAGCACGTGATCATTTGAGTTTATTACTGCGTCAATCTTTTGGTATTGATGCAGAGATTCGACCTTAATTAGTTTATTTTTCACCTATAAAAACCGATTTTTGTTATATTAGCGAAAATCGGTTTTTAATGAGTAGATTGTGTTCGGCATAACAGATTTAACCACTTTCATTATTGGTACAATCTTAATTGTGTTATTGCCTGGCCCAAACTCTTTATATGTGATGTCGGTCGCTTCACGCTATGGTATTCGTACAGGTTATGCTGCGGCATGTGGCGTATTCACAGGTGATTCTATTTTAATCCTGTGTACGGTCTTAGGTGCGGCATCATTATTAAAAGCCTTCCCGATTTTATTTATCGTTTTAAAATTAACAGGCGCTTGTTATCTCGCCTATCTAGGCTTCAAGCTATTACAAAGTGCCTATCAGACATGGAATAAGCCTGCACACCCTACAGAAATGGCGGATTTACCACGTTTAGATCAAATTCATCCCTATCGTACAGCACTCAGTATCAGTTTACTCAATCCTAAAGCGATTCTGTTTTTCCTGTCTTTTTTCGTGCAATTTGTACAACCCAATTATGCTTATCCAGCACTCAGCTTTCTGATCTTAGCCATTATTGTGCAACTGGTCAGTTTTACCTATCTGACTGCTCTGATTTTTTCAGGTGTTAAATTAGCAAACTTTTTCAAACATAATTACAAACTTGCCGCTGGAGGTGTTTGTAGCGTGGGTATTTTATTCTTTATTTTTGGATTACGGTTGGCAACCTCTACCCTTACATAATAATCTTTTGATCATATGATCAATTAATTCAATCATTTTTAAACTACGATTTCCGCTGAATTAACGATATACTTTTCAACAAATTTTAATCAAGTATAGATGCCTTGATGCAACGTCTAATTCAAGATTATTCGATTCCTGCCATTTTTGCTGGCTTTATTACCTTCCTGATTGGAATTAGCGTTTCTGCTGTATTAGTGATCCAAGGCGCACAATCTTTAGGTGCAAATACAGCACAAATCAGCTCTTGGTTTTGGGCATTAGGTTTAGCGATTGGATTATCAGGACTCATCTTATCTTGGAAATATAAATATCCAGTTGCTACAGCATGGTCAACCCCAGGGATTGCACTGATCATTGCATCGACTGGCCACTATGATTTGTATGAAGCAATTGGTGCTTTCTTAATTTGTGGCGTCGCAATCGCAATCGTTGGATTTTCAGGCATTTTCCAAAAGTTACTGGCGCATATTCCTCAAAGCCTCACATGTGCGATGCTTGCTGGGATTTTATTAAAATTTGGAATTCAGATTTTTAGCAGCTTAGAAAGTCAACTCGGCTTTATCTTAAGCATGTTAGCAATTTATCTTGTGTCAAAACGCTTATTGCCTCGTTATAGCATTGTGCTGACAGTGATTTTAGGAGCGATGATTTGCCCGCTCTTTATTGATTTTCAATTACATTCAATCACTTGGTCTTTTACTCAACCTGTATGGATGCAACCTTCATTTTCATGGTCTGCATTACTGGGTCTAGCCTTACCGTTGTTTGTCATCAATATGACTTCACAAAATTTGCCCGGTATTGCCATGATTAAAAGCTATGGTTATCACCCACACGTCAATCAAATTGTAGGCTGGACAGGCATTGCACATACGATTTTCGCCCCTTTTGGTTGTTTCTCGATCAATTTAGCCGCGATTAGTGCAGCAGTCAGCTTAGATGATCAAGTGCATCCTGATCCGAGCAAACGCTATATTGCAGGTATAAGCTGTGGTTTGTTTTATATTTTAATGGGGCTTTTCGCTGCAACCTTAGTCAGCTTACTCATGTCATTTCCGCCTATTTTTATTGTTGCACTTGCAGGTATTGCCCTATTTGCCACGATTAGCCATAACATTGCAGTGGCTTTTGCAAACGTAGAAGAACGAGAAGCAGCATTACTCACCTTTTTATGTAGCGCATCAGGAGTTCAATTTTGGGGAATTGGTTCTGCATTTTGGGGACTTTTATTGGGTATTTTTGTTTTAGTTTTATTCAAATTTAAATTAAAAAATAAGTCTTAGTTTAGTCTAGCTAAGACTTATTTAAATCCATTTTATTTCAAAATCGATTTACCTATCTTCTACATCCTTTTCAGTTTCTTCACCATTTAAAATTCGTCCTGCTTGTTTAGGTCGAATCAATGGCGCTGTAGGTCGAGGATGAGAATGTGAGTATTGTAAACCCACCCCAGCATAGACATCATCCGCAGCAATTTCAGTTTCAAAACGCTCATTATCACGTTCTCGAATTTCATTTGAGATCATACGAACCTCATGTTCATCGACACCTAATTGCTCTAAAATGACTTCACCGAATTTAACCGCAGATTCAAAGGTTTCACGAATCATATAATCGACTTTTTGTTTGACCAAATGTAGTGAATGCTCTCGATCATAAGAACGAACCAAGACTTTGGCTAATGGAAATTCATGTGTCACCAATTCCACAATTCGATTGGTTGTTTGTTTACTGTCGACACAGATGACGATTGCTTCTGCCGCCGAAGCCCCTGAAGCATGTAAAATATCGAGACGACAGCCATCGCCATAGTAGATTTTAAAACCAAATTTTTCTGCGTTTTGAATCATGTCGATGTCATTATCAATAATTGTCACATCAACCCCTCTTGCCAAGAGTAATTGACTTGTCACCTGACCAAAACGACCAAAACCAATCATTAGAATACTGCCACTTAGACCTTCAGCTATATCAACATTATCAAGAGAGACTGAATCTTTGGTTTCGGTAAATCGTTTAAAAAGAATGCCTAAGATTGGGGTTAATACCATAGACAGTACAATAATTGCTGTTAGATTCGACTTAACTGTATTATCAATCACCTGAGCAGTGACCGCCGCAGAAAACAGAACAAAAGCAAACTCACCGCCTTGCGCCATCAATAAAGCACGATCCAAAGCTTCCGTATGCCGACTTTGGGTTATTCGCGCAACGATATAAATCATGAGTGATTTCGCAAACATCATTGCAATAACACCACTGACGATCAGTTGCAAGTTTTGCTTCACGACCGATAAATCCAGTGACATTCCAACACCAAGGAAAAATAGCCCTAATAAAATTCCTCGAAATGGTTCAATATCAGCTTCAATCTGATGTCTAAATGTCGATTCTGACAATAACACACCTGCAAGAAATGCCCCCATTGCCATGGATAAGCCACTAACTTGCATCAATAAAGCAGCACCCAACACCACTAAAAGTGCAGCAGCCGTCATCACTTCTCGTGCTTTTGCCGCAGCAAGCAATCTAAATAAAGGATTGAGCAACCAATAACCTGCGGCGATTAAACCTGCAATTGCAATTAAACCAATGCCAATATTTTCTAAACGTGCTGAAGTGCTTTCCACCACATGATTCGGTGCCATAAAAGCAACAATTGCCAGTAATGGGACAATTAATAAGTCTTCAAATAATAAAATCGCCACAATCTTTTGACCTTGTGGCTGGGCAATATCCCCACGATCACCCAAGAGTTGCATCACAATTGCGGTAGACGTCAGTACAAAACCTGCTGCACCAATAAATGCAACTTGCCATTTAAATCCAAATAAAAGCCCCACACCTGTCAGTGCTGTCGCACAGGCTACAATCTGTAAAGTGCCTAGACCGAAGATTTCACGTCTGAGTCCCCATAAATGTGAAGGCTGCATTTCCAGTCCAATCACAAACAGGTACATGACGATTCCTAATTCTGCGATGTGTAAAATTGATGCGGAGTCTTGGAAGAAAGCAAAGCCAAATGGTCCAATGATCAAGCCTGCAATTAAGTAACCCAGTACCGAACCCAAACCTATTCGTTTAAAAATAGGAACAGCTATTACGGCCGCGGCCAATAAAACGACAGGGGCAATTAAACTGATCTAGTGTGCTTCTGAACTCATACTGTTCTCATTTTTATCAATGCGATTTTATTCTATGTGAAAGCTTAAAAGACTGATATATCATTTATGAGACATAGCCTCTCAATTCATTTATTTTCATGCGGATAGAAACAAAAAAGCCGTCAACCATGACGACTCTTTTGTGTTCATCTTGAAAATCTAAAGTTATAGCTCACGCACAACTACGCTTTTTGCGATTTTGTCATGCCAACCTTGTTTTTTGCTATCGAATGCAATCCAGATAAAACCGAGAAAGAAAACCAGCGTAGATGGAAAATAACCAATATAACGAAGAATAGCTTGCCCAACCGTGAGGTTTTCGCCTGTTTTTTCATCCAGTACCTTTAAACGTAATAAACGTTTTCCAGGTGTTCCTGCAAATTTTACCCAGCATACAATATAAAAAACTGCACCAATAATCTGGCCAAGCCAATCTGACCATGTCCAGCCTGTAAAACCACTTGCAGCATTTGGTGCGATAATCATCATGATCGGAATCAAAGCGACAATCAGAATAATCGAATCAATAATAGACGCAAGAAAGCGTATCCAAAAACCTGCATATTCGTATGTATGTGACATTTTCCCCTCTCATTTTTTCTATAAGAATCAATATTTATACGTGATATTTACCTAAGCATATTATTTATACCGTATTTTGTTTTAATTCACGATCAAAAAATTCAACTGTGCGTTGCCAAACCACCTTTGCTTCAGGTAGACCACGACTGACACTGCGGAATCCATGTGGCATGTTATAGGTATAGGCTTCAACCCGATCACCCAGTTGCTGAATCAGTTTGTTGCGCTTGGTTGTTGGACAGAATGGATCAACGTTTGACCAATGCCCCTGTAGAATGCGAACTTCATCCAGAGACTCGTTGTTTGGAACACCCGCCCCTTGAATCCCCAGAGAATGATGATAAACCACAGGTGCCAGCATGTCCTCACGCTTTGCCATTTGAATGACGTAACCCCCTGTTAAACATTGACCTAACATACCCAAGCGACCATTGGATCTTGGGTCTGCCTTTAACGCATCTAACAAGACATGAATTTCTTGATTAACTTCACTATCAGCTGAATTGATTCGCCCAGCCTTACTCACCATAGCACGAATACAATATTTGACTGCACCACCACTAAATAAATTGGGTACATAAACCAGATAGCCACGATTTGCCAAGTCCTGCGCATCTTCCCGATACACATCCAGTATGCCAAACAACTCATGACTCAATAGGATTGCAGGGACTTTTTCTGACGTCTGTGCAGGTGCAT
>CAZKJI010000111.1:0-7152 GCA_964553005.1 uncultured Acinetobacter sp.
GCATCCACAAAACGACTGAGTTTTTGATGATCAGCTTGTAGGCTGACTTTGTCGCCATGCACTAATCCAGAAAGTAGGAGTTCCATTGCACGCGCATTGGTACGACATAAAATGGCATCGCGCATTTTGGTATGGGGTTTATTCACTACACTCGATTTAACATTTGGATTACCCAATAACGGAACAGTTTCGTTTAATGCACCAAGCAGACTATTGGCAACATCAGCAATCGCATCACCAAAACGGAATGAAGTCGTTAAGCGACTTTCATGTAAAGGCATCTGTTGCATTGCATTGACTGCACCACGCCACGCATAGATTTGCTGATGTGCATCACCGACATAAATTACTTGTGTGCTTTTTTGACGTAGTAAAATACCCAACATGAGTGGGTCAGCATCTTGTGCTTCATCAAACAGAACATAATCTGTTGGAATATTGGGTTCTGATAATGCCCAAAGTTTGAGGTAAATATCGTGACCAATCCCTGCTTGATGGTTTTGATCAATTGACTCTAACCAACGGCGTTCAACTGCTGGATATAAGTGTTGTTGTAACGATTCAATATCATCTTGATGCAACCAGCTTGGCGCTTGAATATGGCGAGGGGCAGGATATTGTGAGCTGGTCGAACAGAAATAGCTGACAGCATTGGCAACCAAACTCGCAAGACGGCTTGGCATCAGTACATATTTTTCATAACGTCCGCCCATGAGACGACGAAGTGTGATTGGTTCTAAACGATATTCTTTAGCGATAAAACTTGGGCTTAAACGTGGTAGTCGTAATTTATCAGTCACGCCACGCGGTACGCTACGAAAGGCAAGAGAGTGAAAGGTACGACAATTGACATTGCCGTGAAATTTACTCTGTGCTTCAGATGCAATCGCTTTGTTAAAAGCCAAATACATACCACGCCGTTCGGGCATGGCATCACTGATCATTTGTAAAGTTGTCGTTTTACCTGTGCCAGCATAGGCAATCACTTTAAAGGATTGACCTAAACGCGCGTTATCTATTGCAATCGCTTGCTCATAGGTAGCTTTGGGTTTCTCGATATTCGACACAGGCGAGGTTTACGCTTCTTGACTACGATTGGCTTTTTCAACCAAGCCAGATAGACCTTGGCGACGAGCAAGTTCATCAAGGACTTCTTGTGGATCAAGGTCGAAGTAGCCGAGCATGACAATACTGTGGAACCATAAATCTGCAACTTCATAAATCAGATCATGCTTATTTTCTAAAGAAGCATGTGCTGCATAATCTTTGGCTGCAATAATGCTTTCGACGCTTTCTTCGCCGACTTTTTCTAAAATTTTATTGATGCCTTTTTTGTATAGGCTGGCAACATAAGAACTATCTGCTTCAGCTTTTTTGCGTTCTTGCATCAAACGACCTAAGTGACTGAGTACGTCAACTTGTTCAGCCTGACCATGATCGTGTGCTTCGACTTTCGCAGATGCGCCGTAAATTGCAGTCGGATCTTTCAGTTGAGCATCAACAATTTCCCAGCCTTGTGGCGTGAGTTTACGATAAAAACAAGACTCCCGACCTGTATGGCAAGCAATTCCACCATGCTGTTCAATTTGCAGAATAATGACATCGGCGTCGCAATCTAAACGAATTTCATGTACTGTTTGAAAGTGTCCTGATTCTTCGCCTTTGTGCCACAATTTTTGACGTGAACGTGAGTAATACACGGCTTGATTTTTTTCAGCTGTCAGTTGTAATGCTTCACGATTCATCCATGCAACCATTAACACTCGACCAGTTTGATGATGTTGTGCAATGGCAGGAACAAGACCATTGGAATCAAATTTAACTTCATCTAACCAGTTTGACATGCGTGAAATCCGTTGTGGGCAAAGCAGCTAGTTTAGCGTTTGTGGCTAGGGTTGGCTATGCTTGTTGGGTAAAAAATGCTTTAGGGGCTGGATTGGATATAAGTACCCATGAGTTGTTTATTTTCTATTTCGAGAAAGGGTAATGCAGAAGCAACAATGATCAGCATCCCCCAAGGATAGCTTGACCAAAACCAAGCATCAACTAAAAAATAAGCACCTGTGATATAAAGCCAAATATTTAAACTGCGAGCTATATATTTTTGATGAATCAATAACAGCAATAAAAAAGGGAGACTATCCCATAAGATCACCAATGTAAATTGAGGACTAATAATCGATCTTCCTATTGAAGATTTTGGATTTACTTGCCATTCAAGGAGTTGATAGTGGAAATTTAGAAAACAAAATAAATTAAAAATGCTAGGGAGTAAGAACCAGCATCCTTTTCGAATCGCCTTGCCTTTATCCTGTCGATAGAGTGCCCATAGAAAACTATATTTCATGTTTTAGCCTTATTCTTATTGATGGAGCTTTTTATTTTTACCTATCGATATAGTTCGAGATTTCAATCAGGTTTTGATCAGGGTCACGTAAATAGATGGATAATATTTTCCCCATTGCACCTGTTCTTTCAATCGGCCCCTCAACGATTTCAATATTTAGGCTTTGCAGATGGCTGATCACTTCATTTAATAGCGTTTCGGCAATAAAACATAAATCTGCTGAACCAGCGGTGGGGTGAAAAGCTTTGGGTTCGAACTCTTTGCCAACCTGATGCAGGTTGATTTTTTGAGAACCCAATTGCAGTGCCTTTCGGTTTTCACCAAAGCTGATGACCTCAAAATTCAATGCGGACTGATAAAATTGACAGGTGGTTTTAATATCAGCAACTGTCAGTACCAAATGATCTAAATGACTAATTTTCATAAATAGTTTAGGTCTTAATAAATGTGGTTAATAATCAGTAATGGATTCATTGCTGGAAACCAAAGAATCATCATCCTTTTGATAGTGGGCAATTTGTTGATAATCTAGTTGCTGCAACATTCCTGTTTTTAAACCTGAAATGGTGATTGCCATTTCTTTACGGAAATAGGGAATCTGGTACATCCAAGGGAAAACCAGATCACGTAAACCGCCTGCCCACCAGTGATCAGATTGATAAAGTGGTGTGAGCAAACGACTGAGGAATTGATAAAACTGGGTCGAGGAACGACGCTGTTGGTGATAGTTTTGCCACAACATTGCCCAGTCAATCTGTTGATTTTTCCTGGCACGCTGCAAGGACTGTGAAAAGGCCCATGCATCCAACAAAGCCATATTGGCACCTTGCCCGAGTTGAGGGCTCATGGCATGTGCTGCATCACCCATGACCCCAATCCGCCCTTTTCCAAACTGAGACATCACCACATCACGGTATTGGGCTGACAACCACTGAGTTTGATTTTGTTGATCAGCCAAAAGTTGTTTCAACCATTCAGCCACATCAGGCCAGCGATCTGAAACCAGTTTTAACCATTGCCGCTTTGCCGATTCATCCTTTAAAAATGATTGCAGTTGTGTAGTAGGTAAACTCCAGAAGATGCTGGAAAGTCTTTGCTGTGCTATAGAGGGGATTGTGCCTGTTGGTAGAATCCCCATCATGATCTTGGAACGATCATAAAATTGATGCAGGATTTCAGAGTCCAATACAGGACATTCAGGCACAATGCTCCATGCAGCACCCCACGGATAAGCCTGATTAACCTTAACCCAAGCTTGAGGACGCAATTGACTGCGGGCACCATTGGCAATCAGGGCAGCATCAAAACAGGCATCAAATTTCTGTTGTTGGTAAGACCCGATGAGTCGAACCTCATGGGTACTTTCCTGAATCTGATCAATGCCATGTCCCATTCTCCAGTTGATCTGGCTGGAATACTCAGCCAGCTTTTGCATCAGCACATGACATAAGCTGGCACGATGGATGCCTAAACCATAAAGATGATTTCCAGCCTGATGGTAATGACTATTGACCAAAAGACGCTGATCGGCAAGCTTTCCCTCCAGACCCGTGACTTTTGCCCCAAGTTTTAAGGCTGCATCAAGTACACCAAGATGCTCAAACACTGCCAAGCCAGCAGGTTGTAATAATAAACCTGCACCCACGGGCGCAAGTTCATCCACCTGTTCAAAAATGGTGACATAATGACCTTGACGGGCCAGTAAAATAGCAGTGGCGAGTCCTGCTGTTCCCGCCCCAATAATCGCAAAATGAGGTGTTTTCATTAGTAATGAAAATTCACACCCAAAGAGGCATAGCCATATTTACGATCTAAACGTGAAGCAGTCACCCCGTTATAAAGAAAGGGAATATTACCTACAAAATTGCGTTTAAATAAATAACCTTCAACGAAAGGCGTAATATTCGGTGTAACGTCGTAACTAAAACGTGCGGAAAAAGTATGGTTATCTTTCAATGCACTATTGCCAAAATGATTGACGCGATCATCAATGTCACTACGCCATAAACGCTGATATTGATAAGCAAGCTGACTTTCAAATTGTTGATAGCGCCAATTCCATGAACCTCCAATAGCGGCGTAATAAGCATCGTAATTTAAATCTTTATCGACATCCAGATTGAAATCGGATGCTGAACCTGAAATATTGAGTTCATTAATAATCGCATTGTCAATTTGGCACGGTTCAGCTAGAGAACCAGTGTAATGGTTGTTTTTATTAATATTCAAGTTGACTAAACAACCCTGATATTTGGCTTGGGTCTTTAAGCTGTCAACTTTCACTTTGCTATAGCCTGTACTGACATACGCATTGAGTTGATTCATAGGATCCAGTTTTCTTGAAAAAATTGCATCAACCTGTAGCTGTATATCAGATGGATCATTGACCCGAACATAATTAAAGGTTCTGTTGTTGATAGTTGTCGGTGTTGTTTTCTTGAGCTGATCTGCGTAGTTGCCCCATAAGCTAAAACGTAAATCCAAAAAATCGTTTTTCTGTAGATTTAAATTTGGGGTATAGGTTGTGGCAACCAACCAACTTTGTAATTTATTGGTATCTTTTGAATAATCAATTTCACGCTGCCAAAAACCAGCTTCTAGTTCAAGATTTGGATAAAGTTGATATTTACCAACGATATGTCCACCTAAATAGTCACCTGCATTTTCTGAAGTTGCACCTTCTTTGGCACGGACATCGAACAGGTCAATGGTTTTATTGACGGCATCAATGGCAACATCTACATTCAAGGGTTGTGTTTTTCCTGAAAGTGAGTTGGCTTGCAGGAACATATCATTCGGTGCAGCGTGGAGCAATGATGGAGAGAGGAGAAGTATCGAAGCTGATAGTAAATTTAAATGTTTCATTATGATCCCATTGAATAGACAATAAAAAAAGAGCCACTATGAAAGCAGCTCTCTTTGTTTAATCATAAAGTTATTCAACCGTAACTTTAGCGCTTGTGCCGTAACCTGTTATAGATTTACTCAATACAGATACAGTGTATTTTGTTGCAAAAGACTTAGATGTCGCTGCAATGATTTGCCCCCCACTTGGTGCTACCACAGCTGTAACCGTTGCTGTGCCTTTTTCACTGTTAAATTTGTTCAGTGAGCTGACTAAGCTAGCAGAGATTTTACCTAAAGTTGTGCTATTTAAAGCAATTTGACCGTTGGACAATACATCAATATCAGTACCTAACGTAAGGTTGGTATTGAGTTCAGAAGTAGTTGATGTAATACCTACGGTAGAGCCTTTTGGTAATGTTGCTGCCGTCAATGTACCATTGGTATATGTTAGGTTGAGCTGATTAGCAGAAATGAGTAACGCTTTGGTTGCTGTTTCAACTTTTAATGCTGCGGCAACAGCTTGATTTGAAGACTTATAACTATCACTTGCAACAAGAGGTACGAGCAGATTGTTCAGGCTTGAGACTTTAATTGGAGTGATTAATGATGCTGCTAATTGGTCGAGTGTATAGCTTGTGCCTTGTAAACCAAGACCATTCAATAGTAAATAATTTGTAAACTTATTTGCTTCAGTAATGGTTTCAGTCGGTACAACAATGCCTGTTTTATCTTTAATGACAGCGATAGCACCAGTTAATTTATCTGTTGCTGCACCACCAGTTGTTGCTGCTTCAGCGATATCTTTGAGAGCAGATTCAATCGCAGTACTATCCGTTGCCAAGACTTGGCTTAATCCCTGAATCAGATTGACAGTAGTACTGTCATTTTTCTCGGTCAGAATTTTTTCTTGTGCAGCTGTTTTTAATGCTTCCGCAGAGCTAATTTGTGTTGCAGGAAGTGCAGCAAGTGTGGTTTCTACCGTTTTTACATTGGCTGCAATGCTAGCACTAGTTAAGGCAGCAAGGTTAGTTGCAACGTTATCAATATTGCTCTGAAGACTAGCAGGAAGTTTTGCTTTTACATCAGCATCTTTGACAGTAGCCTGAATAATCGCATTAATTGTATTGGTATTACCTAAATCAACAGTGGTTGTACTTGAGGTTAATTGGCTGATTAATGCATCGGTGATTGCTTTTTGAGCAATAGTGCTGGTTAAACTACCATCTGTATTTAGTGTTGTAACCGCTGTGCTGATTTGTTCAATCAGTTGTTGAACAGCTGTGGTTTTAGCTAATAATGCAGCACTGTTTAATGGGTCAGCAGTTAGTAAATTTGTTCCCGATAAACCTAAAGCCGTTGCAATAGCTGCTGCCTTATCTGCACCTACCGTTGCAACGAGGGTTGTGATTGGCGTAACAACAACATCGATACCTTGAGCATCTGTCAAAGAAATTTTTGGTGCTTCTAGTGTAGCTGTAAATGGCAGACCTGTAGTCGTATCCTGTCCACCTGTCACTTTCAATGCGCTTGCAGTACATCCTTGTGGGAAAGTAAATACCCCATTTGCATCTGTAGTCGCAGTTTTATCCTTACATGCAGTTGCTTCATCAGTGAATGTAACGGTTGCATTGGCAATAGGACCATCTACCACACGTCCTGTCAGTGTTGCTGCCGCTGGAGGGTTACCTCCAGATGATCCCCCACTGCCTCCACCACAAGCTGTAAGTAAAAGGGCTGAAGAAACGGATAAAGTCAGCAAGCTCAATGACAGTTTTCTTGATTTAAACATTATATTATTCCCCGAATATCGGTATTTTAATTGATTCCTGCGTAGTTATAGCAAAGTTTTATAGATGTGATAATGACTTTTTTAAATTTTTTTAAGTAAAACTGTATCAATATAAGACATAATAAACAGCTTGTTTATTTAATCTAAATAGATTTCTTGTATTACTTAG
>CAZKJI010000112.1:0-4910 GCA_964553005.1 uncultured Acinetobacter sp.
CCAATGATGCAACAATACACCACAGTCAAAATGGATTATCCACATGCGCTATTGTTCTACCGTATGGGGGACTTTTACGAATTATTTTTTGATGATGCCCATCAAGCAGCTAAACTTTTAGGTATTACCCTCACCCATCGTGGTAAAGCCAATGGCGAACCAATCCCAATGGCAGGTGTGCCCTATCATGCTGCTGAGGGTTATCTTGCCCGTCTAGTTAAAGCAGGCCGCACCGTTGCCATTTGTGAACAGGTTGGTGAAGGCGAGAACGCAGGTTCTCGCGGTAAAGCACCTATAGAACGTAAGGTTGTTCGCATTCTCACTCCAGGCACATTGACTGATGATGCATTACTTAGCAGTTATCAGTCTTCAAATCTGGTTGCTTTATGTATTCAACAAAATCAAATTGGTTTTGCCCTACTCGATTTAAGTGCAGGTATTTTTAAAGTTCAACAACAGGACTACAAGCCTGAACAACTTCCCATTGAACTGGGCCGTTTGATGCCAAGTGAAATCCTGATTGACGAAGACCTGATTGATCAAAACATTATTGAACAGATTAAGAAAAATCTGGAATGTCCAATTACCAAACGTCCAAACGTTGATTTTAACTTAAATAATGCACAAAAGACCTTATGTGACCAGTTTGCAGTTTCGACCTTGTCAGGTTTTGGATTGGACCCAATTCCATTGGCAAAAGCAGCCGCGGCGGCATTAATCCATTATGCCAAAGAAACCCAAAAAACAGCCTTGCCGCATATTCGCTCCATTCAGATTGAGCAAAGTACCGACTTTATTGCACTTGACCCAATTACACGCCGAAATCTGGAAATTATTGAGCCTTTGTTTGATCATGGAACATCACTGTTTCAACTGATTAATGACTGTCAAACAGCAATGGGCGGACGATTACTCAGCCGAACACTGATGCAGCCAATTCGTGACACGGCTGTTTTAGATGCCCGTCTTGATGCCACTGAACAACTATTAAAAGGCTATCATGAATCACCTGTGCGTTTAGTGTTGAAAGAAATTGGGGATATTGAGCGTGTGTTAAGCCGTATTGCGCTTGGCAGTGCGCGTCCGCGTGATTTAGTCCAGCTTCGTCAGGCATGTGCACAGATTCCATTTTTACGTCATGCTTTAACGCCTGTTTTAAAAACACAGCAATCCAGATTATTGACTCAACTTGATCAGGAACTTGGTGATTTTAAAAGCCTACACCAGCATTTAATGGCGGCAATTGTTGAGAATCCACCTGTGCTGTTGCGTGATGGCAATGTCATTGCCGAGGGTTATGATGATGAGCTGGATGAATTACGTAAAATTCGCGATCATGCAGGGCAATTTTTAATTGATTTAGAAATTAAAGAACGCCAACGTACTGGAATCAATACACTTAAAATTGGTTATAATCGTGTCAGTGGTTACTATATTGAGTTGACACGCGTTCAGGCCGAGCAGGCACCTGCCGATTATATTCGCCGTCAAACCTTAAAAAATGCCGAGCGTTATATCACTCCAGAGCTCAAGAGCTTTGAGGACAAAGTGCTGTCGAGTGAATCCCGTGCATTGGCGCGTGAAAAACTCCTGTTTGAATCATTGCTGGATGAATTGCGCCAAAACATTGCCCACTTGCAAATGATGAGTGCGGCAATTGCGCATATTGATGTTCTCGCCAATTTTGCCCATCAGGCACGTCTCAACAACTGGGCTCGACCTGAATTTACCCCAGAAACCAGTATCAGGATTCAGGGTGGTCGCCATCCTGTGGTTGAAGCCTTAAATAAAGCACCCTTTACACCAAATGATACATTTCTTGATCCCCAGCATCGTATGGCCATTATCACAGGGCCAAACATGGGCGGTAAATCAACGTTCATGCGCCAGACAGCGCTGATTAGCCTACTCGCCTACTGCGGCAGTTTCGTACCTGCAAAATCTGCGAAGCTGGGTTCAATTGACCGTATCTTTACCCGTATTGGTTCAGCCGATGACCTATCTACAGGTAAATCTACCTTTATGGTGGAAATGACTGAAACCTCTCAAATTCTACACCATGCCACCAGTCAGTCTTTAGTTCTCATGGATGAAGTGGGTCGTGGCACCAGTACCTACGATGGTTTATCTCTGGCTTGGGCATGTGTGCTGGATTTGACCAAACGTGTGAAGTGCCTGTGTCTGTTTGCAACCCATTATTTTGAATTGACCGAACTCGGTGGTGAAGCAGGCATTGACAACTATCATGTGACGGCGCAGGAATTAAACGGCAATTTAATTTTGCTGCATAAGGTTCAGCATGGCCCAGCAAGTCAGAGTCACGGTTTGCAGGTGGCAAAGCTGGCGGGTATTCCAAGCAATGTCATTAAAGAAGCACAAAAACGTTTAAAGATTCTGGAAAAGCAACAGCACCAGCATTTGCAAAATACTGTACAGACTGATTTATTCAGTTCACTTGAGCATGAAATTGAAACTCAAGTTGTTGAGAAAATTGTTGAAGTGGAAGCTCAATCCCCTGCGCTTGAATTGTTAGATAAAATTGATGTGGATGATCTAACACCACGTCAAGCACTTGAACAGCTTTATCAGCTCAAAGCCTTATTCAAATCCAGCCAAGCACTCGAAAATTAAGATTAAATCATCAGCTTTGGCACTAGGTCAGAGCTGATTTCTCTAGTTGTAAGATCGCAATTATATTTGTGCGCTCATTTTGCATCATGTAATGCAAGGAGAAATTCGACAATTCATTAAGTTATTGAGACTTATTATCAATAAAAGTCATATAAATAAGCCCATTTCATTGATACGAATAATAAATATCAATAAAAGGAATTGTTTCTATCGGTATTTTTTGCCTAAAATACGCTATGCAAAATGAAAACCATATTTTTTAGGTAGCTGCCGCCATGACCTTTGTTGTCACCGAAAACTGTATTAAATGTAAATATCAAGACTGTGTTGAAGTTTGCCCTGTAGATTGCTTCTATGAAGGTCCAAACTTTCTTGTCATCAATCCAGATGAATGTATTGACTGTGCATTGTGTGAACCTGAATGTCCAGCAAATGCGATTTTCTCGGAAGATGAACTGCCAGAAGGTCAGGAAGTGTTTATTGAATTAAATGCTGAATTATCAGAAAAATGGGCAGGCAACAACATCACTCAAATCGGTGAACAGCCTGCTGACCGTGAAGAATGGAACGGTAAGCCAAACAAAC
Organism: uncultured Acinetobacter sp.; assembly: GCA_964553005.1. Taxonomy (GTDB): domain Bacteria; phylum Pseudomonadota; class Gammaproteobacteria; order Pseudomonadales; family Moraxellaceae; genus Acinetobacter. Next base: position 3,217 of record CAZKJI010000112.1, read on the forward strand.
TTCAGTATTTAGAAAAATAATTAAAAAGACCAGTTTCTACTGGTCTTTTTTATACCTGAATCACACATTTCTTTGCAATTGCATCATTATTCATGCGCTATTTTGCATTAAAATGATACACCTATCGTTTGTGAACTTGCTTTTTTATGATGCAAAATAAATTACAGGGCCTTTTTTCATTTTTTATCATCCCTGTGATGATGGTGGGTTGTGTCAGCTCGACCACCAAAGTGACCCAGAATAACAACATCGGAAAAAGAATTTATATTCCCCAGGAACAGGTCACCATTACCCGCCCCATTCCCAATAAATTTGAACCTGCCTCTTATCGCATCTGGCTCAATCAGGGCGATAACTATGCACGCGTTCGTGAATATGAGCAGTTTTTAACACGCAACAATGTGGCGCATATTATTCCAAGTTTTGAACTACTGCGTACCGCACGGGACTGGCAAAAATGTGGGCGCTCTGAATATATGGTGCCTAACCGTGAGTTATGGAACAACTCACTTTCAACCTTGCGTGTGTTTAAGTATTTAATCGCTGCCAAAATCCTGACAGATTTTGAAGTGACTTCGGTTTACCGTGATCTTCCCCTGAATCAGTGCGCTGGCGGAGCAAGCTCGTCCAGACATTTATTCAACTCAGCCATTGATTTCCGTATTGGTCCTGAATTTCCTCAACCACAGGATTATGCTTTTATTGAGCAAAGCAAATTCAAGCTTTGCCAGTTCTGGGCACAGCATGGTCAAGGTCTCAATTTGGGTATTGGTCTATATAGCTCTGGCCAAATTCATATCGATACGCAAGGTTATCGAACTTGGGGGCCTGACCTCACCCGAAATAGTTCAATGTGTAACTTCTAATAAACGATAATTTAAATCGATAAGAGATCTAAACGGTCTCTTTTTTATTTCAATGGTAGTGATTAATTCAGTAATCAAATTGCACTCTAAGCATAAATGTTTAAAATGCAGCTAACAGATTCATAGGTAAACTTGATTATGCAACAGATGTGGACCGACATTGATGACTATATCAATTCACATTTAATTCCCACAGACCCAAGACTTCAACATGCATTAGACAATACCGATACTCAGGGGTTTTCTAATCATTTGGCTGTTGCGCCTAATCAAGGCATGTTTTTGCAAATGTTGATTCAGATGAACCAATGCAAACGGGTACTGGAACTGGGAACTTTTGGTGCCTACAGTACTATTTGGCTTGCAAAAGCATTACCTGAAGATGGCTATCTACTCACGGTAGAAGGTCGAGAGACTCACGTCATTATTGCTCAGGAAAATATCGATTTTGCCAAGATGCCAACCAATATCGAGCTCAAGAAAGGTCGTGGTGCAGATATTATGAAGCAACTCATTGCTGAAGGCAGTGAACCCTTTGATTTGATTTTTATTGATGCCGATAAACAAAGTTATCGTGAATACTTTGAATTAAGCTTAAAGCTTTCTCACTCAGGTACGATTATTGTACTTGATAACGTCATTCGTGCAGGTGCTATCTTAGATGAGAATAATAAGAAGCCTAGTATTGAAGGCATTCGTGAAGCATTCTCAGCATTAAAAGATCATCCTCAACTGCTCTCTTGCACTGCTCTACAAACAGTAGGATCTAAAGGGCATGATGGTTTTGCAATTGCAATCGTAAAATAGAGATCAAAAAACAATCTAAAA
>CAZKJI010000112.1:5010-7142 GCA_964553005.1 uncultured Acinetobacter sp.
TGACATTGCAGTGTTTTCAATAAATCACTTTGGGCAATACGTTGCAGCATTTTTTGACAGGTCGGTGAATACTCATAAGCGAAAATAAAACGTTTCGGTGGTTCAAAATTCTCTCCCACTGTAATCACTGTACAATTTGCACCTCGGATAAAGTTTTCAACATTGCTACCAATCGGCTTATTCTTTTCAGCCGCCCGTTCACCCACAAGCCCAATAATGACAACATCATTCTCTTTTAAAATATTAAAGCTCTGTTCAAGAAAATCGCCTTTTTCTTGAATCTTGGTACTGGTTAAACCATATTGTTTTTCGATCAGCTCAGAAATATGTTTCAGTAAGTTATTACTGTAGTCGAGTGCGAGTTCACTTTGCTTTTGCTCAAGCTCGGCCAACTCCTTGAGCAGCATGGCATTACTTTCAAAACCAATAACACCGCTGATTTCACCTAAATGATAGCTTGCTGGATAATAGTCCAGAATTTGCAACAGTACTAATTCTCTTTGCGTTTGCTTCGCCACCCATGCGGCTGCTTCAGCGACAGCCTCGATACAGGGTGAAGAATCAATACATGCAATGACACGGTTCATGTTCGCCTCTCTTTAGGTTTAACACCTTAGGTCTTGTACTTGTTTTTAACTTAACACAGATCAAAGTATGGTGGGTTAAATTTATGTATAGAATCTCATGAGCTTTTTAATTGATTTTATTCAGTACGATAACGAATCAATCTAGCTGGATTACCTGCCACAATTGCAAAATCTTCTATATTTTTAGTGACCATACTATTCATCCCCACAACCGCATGATGTCCAATTTTCACGCCATCTTTTATACCAACATGAGCCCCTAACCATACATCTCGCCCAATCTCAATTCCTTTGGAGCTAACAGCTTGTTGGTATATTGGTCGGTCTAAATCCATGCCATGATCAAACGCATATAAATGACTATAAGCGGCTATTCGAACCTGATCATGCAGCTTAATGCCTGCACGTCCACCATCTAAAATAGAATGATGATTAATCGCGACTTCGTTACCAATCTCTAAAGGTCCATGTAAAGTACAATCTGCTGCAATAAAAGTATTATCTCCAATCGTGATCTTGCGCCCACGCTCAGCAAAAATATGTGCTAAAGGGGAAATAAAACAATTTTTGCCAATCTCTATTGTTTCCATTTCCATCAAATAAGCTTGATATTCAGCTTGCCATGCTTCGGCCCATTCTCGATGTCTAGGCTTAAGTGACCAGTACAACCAAGGCATATAATTCAAACGATGCTTATGCTGTTCTCGATACTTTAATAAAGGATCAGTTGTCATCTTCTTGTTCCTCTATCACCTTAAGCGATTCACGTCCACGTGTCACATCTTGGAGCTTATGCCTTAAAGGCTCAATTTGATGTACTTGTAATCGTGCTTCAATAAGAACACCTGTTTCAGTGTAACGTTCTTGATATTCAATCTGTTGTTGGATCAATTCATATTGGATAATTGCCCATTCATTAAATAAACAGGCAAATTGAATCTGTTTTTTCTCAATCAATTCAATTTTTTCAGCGAGTAATAAACACTGTCCAGCACAGCCACCATAAGCCCGTACCAGTCCACCTGTACCGAGCTTAACACCACCATACCAACGATTGACCAATACAATGATATTGGTTAAATCATTACCCTCAATGGTGGCAAGAATGGGGCGACCTGCGGTGCCAGAAGGTTCGCCATCGTCATTAAAGCGTACATGGTGTCCTATCTTCCATGCCCAGCATTGATGGGTGGTTGATGTATCTTTAGTCTGCTCTAAAAAGGCCTTGACCTGTTGTTCATTTTCAACAACTACGGCAATCGCTTGGAAACGACTTTTTTTAATGTCTTCTTCAAAAGTAACTGTATTCGCGATAGTGAAAGGCATAAAACATAAATACAAACCAAAAAGAGAGTATAACTTTTCACAAGACAATAAAAAACCTCACTTTAAGCGAGGTTTTTTTAAAGTATGGTACTGTTCACGGAGTGTCTCAGCATGCGTAATCGGTACCGATAAAAGTACTATAGAAAATAGCCACTTAATATCTCCATCTTTGTACACGACAAAAAAAGATAACTCATTGAAATAATGGCATAATACTTG
>CAZKJI010000113.1:0-6943 GCA_964553005.1 uncultured Acinetobacter sp.
ATAGCGATGCGTAGTTGTAAAACAGATACGAGTTTTGAAGCCATGATTCAATTGTTGCGCGAGTTTAATTAACTCTCGGTAATTCTCAACAGACCCTAGTGTGAAATACTCTTTCAATTCATGCCTCCCACAGCATCCCCAAAGTAGCTAGGTAAACAAGTTGGGTACTTGCTTGTCGGATGCCTCCTATACCTAGCTGAATCAATATATCAAATAATCAAGTAATTGCTAGTTATTGAACGCCCTAGCTTGTCGCTTACACTATCTTTTTAAATGGAATAATGTCGGGGTCATCTTCTTTGTGTAGATGGTTGGCTAGTTCTTCAATGTCGGGATTGTAATAGGTATTAATTAGAATACTTATAGTTTTATGGCCTGTAATTTTTGCTAGCACCTCTACTGGGAGCTTGGCATTTTTAACCATCCGTGAAATAGCTTCGTGTCGTGTGTCGTGGAAAGTTAAGTCATTAATTTTTAATTTTTCTTTCACAATTTGATAAAAATATGATGACAATCCACCTCTGCCAACTTCACCATCAGCCACCTTGCTTTTAACAGTACACACATTATTATCATCTATCCCTCGCATATAACTTAGAAGCTCAATAGCTCGCTTAGATAAAGGGACTTTTCTAGCTGTACCATTCTTTGTAAGCTCCAGCTCGACATGCTTGTCGTAAACGTCCGCCCACTTTAAGCCTGTTATCTCGCTTGCCCTCATTGCTGTTTCTATAGCAAATAAAAACGCCCACGCCGTTTGTTGTTTCTTGGTGACTGGTTGAGAACGCCCATCGTATTTGAACGCCTGTAGAATGCTATTAATCTCATCCTGTGAAATACGTCTATTTCTACTCGCCGACTGTTTTGGTTTTGCTACATCGTCCAATGGGGAGCTGGTCATAATCCGAAGCTCTTGGCGTGCATATTTAAATACCGCACCCATTAAGCCTAAGTCCCTAGCTACTGTCGCACTCTTTACCTTTTTTAACCGCTCATCTCTAAACTGAATCATGTCTAACTGCCCCAGTTGGTTTACTAGTTTCTTCATCAATCGGGGAAATGATTTTATATAAGCATTTAATACAGTGACCTCTACAGTCCCACCCTTTTTGTGAGGTGTGACCTTTTCCATATAAATCCGTATCAAGTCGGCAAAACTCATTTCTGATAAATCTTTGATCTTGTCCAGTCGTTTTTGCTCAGTCGGGTTAATGCCCTCTGATATTTGTTTTTTTATCTCATCACGTCTTAAGCGTGCATCTTTAGCATTCAACACCGTTGGATATTCGCCCAGTGTGATGGTGTTTTTTTTACCGTCTAGCGTATAAAGCACTTTCCAAGTTTTGCGACCTGTCGGAGATACGAACAAATACAGCATTTCACTATCATTGATCTTCTGTAGCTTGGGGGTTGGTTTAATCGCATCAATTTGTAATTTTGACAGCATCGCTATTTCCTAAATAATTCATATAGTTAAGAGGCTCTAAAATTTATGGCGCTTAATTTCTAGTATTTATGGCGATTAATTTTTTTAACCTCCAATTTAACCTCTCGATTTAACCTCCTGTTAGTCTATTGCATGTTATTGCACTACACAAGAAAAAGGCTCAATCCCTTGTAGAATCAAGCCTTAGCGTTATGTTCGGTCATGGTAGGTTTTTGCTAATATATTGCTATCCTTTAGCAGTCAATTAGTTTTTCTTTCGCGATTACGATGCCATTATTATCAGCATAGATATAATCGCCAGAATTGATCGTCACACCACCAAAATACAATGTAATATCAACTTCACCTATGCCCTTACGATTACTTTTTTGTGGAATTGCAGCCAATGCATGCACACCTAAATCAAGTTCGGCAATTGCATCCACATCACGTACACAGCCATAAATCACCACGCCATTCCATTGGTTCTTCACCGCCGATTCTGCAATTAAGTCACCCATCAGGGCGCAACGCATAGAAGCGCCACCATCTACAACCAGCACCTTACCTGCACCATCAGTTGCCAATAGCTCTTTTACACGTGAGTTATCTTCAAAACACTTGACTGTTACAACCTGCCCACCAAAGGTTTTACGCGCACCATAACTTTTAAAAAACTTACCGTCTAATGATGGTGTTACGACCTGTAAATCTTTCTCAGGATTATCATCTAACAAGTCGCAAGTTACAAAAGGAATCGTAGTCACTGAAAAATCTCCATTATTGGGTTTGTTGTATACTCAAATTATCGTACAGCTTGAATGCTGCTGTCTGAGTTTGAGCTGCATTTAGCATAGTATGCGCCAATTGTTCTGCGGTTACAGGCTTATATTTAAACGGCTTGGTCCAAGTCTTTTCAACCAATTTGAATAGCGTTTGTGCCACATCTTCTAAAACCCGTACTTCACTACGCTTACCAATTAAGAGTGAAGGCTGGAAAATTGAAAGTTTATAAATTGACAGGCTTTTGAGATACTCTTCCAGTTCGCCCTTTACCTTATTATAGAAAACTGGCGATTTAGCATTCGCTCCCAGAGCACTGACAATCAATAAATGAATATTTTTATCTTGGATTAAATCAGCAAAATGTGCATTGATTTCATAATCAATTGCATAAAATTTTTCTTTTGAACCCGCCTGTTTAATGGTGCTGCCCAAGCAGCTAAATGCATGCGTATGTGAACTGACATCTTCATCATTCAACAAAAGGAAATCTTCCAGAATAAGTTGGGTTACTTTACTATAAGAATTTAATATATCTGAATTTTTTCTCACTACCACAGTGATTACATTAAAATCATCTTCCTGCTGCAACTGTTCTACCAAGGCTTGACCAACCAAGCCCGTTGCACCAATCACAATTGCTTTTTTATCGCCTCTTTTCATTTTTAATTCTTCCAAGTCCTGACCAAGCTTAATGTAACGTTTTCTTGCAAGATTATCACCTGTTAAATGTAGTTAAAGAGGTCACAAGGCTTGACTTCATGGCGTAGTTTCCTCAAAATATGGCACTTGTTTACGGGCTGGTGAATGTTGCCAATATTTTTTGGTTTTAACTTCAGCCCGCCCAGACCAACTTATTTTCAAGGAGTGCACGAGTGGCAAACTCTGCTCAAGCTAAAAAACGTGCTCGTCAAAACGTTAAAGCACGTAAACACAACGCAAGCTTGCGTTCTATGGTTCGTACTTACATCAAACGTACTGTAAATGCGATCGCTGCTGGTGACTATGCTGTTGCTTCAGAAGCTTATAAAACAGCTGTACCTGTAATCGACCGTATGGCTGATAAAGGCATCATCCACAAAAATAAAGCTGCTCGTCACAAGAGCCGCTTAAACGCTCAAATTAAAGCATTAGCTAACTAATTTGATGCATGTAAAAAAGCCCGATTTTCGGGCTTTTTTATTGTCTTCAACTTAGTAATGCAACGTTAGTAGTTTTTTAATTTTAAATTGCACAATTAAATCATACTTTTCAAAAATCTTATTTATTCTGAAAATCTTTAATAACCAATTCATGCTTTTGACCACGCCAGATCCATTTTAGCTTACTACTGCTAAAATCCTCACCTTCAAACCACACAAATAAGCCCTCCATCATCTCTGGCCAATCCGACTTATCAATTTGTGTTTGACCTGAAATCACTGCAACGATCGCCGCAATAATGGTGTCGTGGCTAACAGCCAAGCTTAAACCCTGATGTTGCGTCGGATGGGTATGATATAACAGCTCCAAAACATCAAAAACGCCTGTAATTGGATGTTTCATACCAGGCAAAGCATTATTCACAAAGCTATTAATAAACCCTAATGCACCTTGTTTACGAAAGTAAGGGGCTGCTTGCTGAATATCCAATACAAAGCTTCCGGGTTCTACTAACAATCGCTGCTCAACAATTTCGATCGTATGCGTATTTATTGCCTCATGAATCCCATCTGCACCTTGAATCATTAATGCAGCCGTATCAACACAACGCTGAATCGGACTAGAGATACAATGCTGAATTGCTCGATCCGTATTTTTAATAAGATATTGACCCCATGCATAAGCCAAATCTCGACCTTGTTCCGTTAATTGCAAGTCATAACCAGCCAAACCCTGCCCATTCACCAATTCACGCAACGAATGGCGAGTAAACAGTGTTACAGGAATTGAGGCATCAGGAAGCAGATCAACTGCTTCAAACATGCTTTTTGGCAATAAATGCAGAGCCATATCACAATTTACAAAAGATGAGAATTTAGCTCACTATACCATGCAGACGACAAGACTCAATCTAAAATGCCTGAATGCGCCAAGGCCTCATAAGCAATTTTTTTGCAATATTGATCTCTAAAAGCAATAAAACCACCATTCAATACCGTTTCACGCTGATTATATTGAAATGGTTTTCCATCCAGAGTCATCAATCCACCACCGATACTTTCAAGTAAAGCTTGTCCTGAACTGGTATCCCACTCTGAGGTTGGATGAAATCTTGGGTAAATATCAATTTCACCTTCTAACATCATGCAGAACTTATAAGCACTCCCTGCCTCACGTCTTTCTACAGCACGATCTCGTAAAATTGGTTCGATAAAATTTTTATACTTTGGATTTCTACTGCTATGGCTTAAACCAATTTGAAGTGGTGCTGCCAAATCATGTTCTTCGATCTGGTATTGAAACCATTCTTGACGGCTAAAACTATACTTATAAGGTAACTGTGACTGATAACCAATATACATGACCTGTTCACAGGGTACAGCAATAATTGCAAAAGTCGTTTCATTACCCTCGATCAAGCTTAAATTAATCGTAAATTCATCACGCTCATGAATAAACTCTTTCGTACCATCTAAAGGATCGAGCATCCAGCAACGTGACCAAGCAGATCGAGCAGAATAATCACTCTCCTCTGACAACACTGGTAACTCTGGCGTAAATTCCGCTAACTGCTTTAATAAAAAACGATTTACTTTTAAATCTGCCTGAGTCACAGGCGAATCATCACTTTTTTCCTGAATATTAAACTCACCACCCGCACAATAATTTTGATATTCTTCCAATAATATTTGACTTGCCTGCGCCATGATTGGCACAAGTTTCAGAATAAATTGATCTTGTGGGGCAAGCGTTTTAATAAACATAGATCAGCCTTATGTCATATTCAGATTTACAGCAGCAGCCTATCGCCATGTTCGACATGGATGGCACATTACTCGATTTAGCCTTCGATGATTTTATTTGGAATCATTGTTTACCTGAACGTCATGCCCAAACACATCAATGCAGTTTAGAGCAAAGTAAACAAACACTATTCCAATTTTACCAACAGCATAAGCATACACTATCTTGGTATTCTTCGGCGTATTGGACCGCTAAAGTTGGCGTAGATGTTTTACAACTACAATATGAACACCGTGAAAAAATTCGCGCACGTAAAGGTTGTCATGAATTATTAGAACAACTCAAAGCTCAAGGCTATCGCTGTTGGTTACTGACCAATGCTGATCGAGCAGGCTTACAACTGAAGCTTGAAAATGTCGAACTTAGCCCTTACTTTGAAGTCATGATCAGTAGTGAAGAGCTTGGGCATGCCAAAGAAGAAGTCGCTTTTTGGCAAAAGTTACAGCAAATACATCCATTTGATCCAGCTCAAGCAATATTTATTGATGATACGGTTGCGGTACTCCAAGGTGCTGAACGTTTTGGTATTAACCAATTGTTTAGCATTTTACAACCGTCTAGTGCTAAACCCGCTCGACTCGCCACGGAAATAGCGTACCCATCACTCGATCATTTAACCAATCTCTTTGATTATCTTGACACCAACTTACAGGTAACAGATGCCAAAACAGCATGAATCAGACAGCATGGATGCCATGCGCATTGATAAATGGCTTTGGGCTGCACGTTTTTTTAAAACTCGCTCTATTGCCAAAGCCGCAATTGAAGGTGGTAAAGTCCATCACAACAATGACCGCGTTAAAGTTTCTAGAGACGTGCGTATTGGAATGGAACTCACCATACAGCAAGGTTTTGAGAAAAAGACCGTTGTTGTGAAAGCACTATCAGCTGTTCGAGGTGGTGCTCCCATGGCTCAACTTCTTTATGAAGAAACGCCTGAAAGTATTGAACGCAGAGAGTTGCATGCATCACAGCGAAAATTGCATAATCTAGCCCGACCTGATCACCGACCAAGTAAAAAAGATCGTCGTGATATCAATCGTTTTAAACAAGAAAATGTACAATCATGGTCATATCATGATGAATAAAATTTTCTAATTTGGATGCGTCATCTTGTGTCGTACTGACACAGATCAGATGTGGAATATACAACTAGAATCTGCCACTATACTCAAGTCCCAACAAGTTGAGATTCAGTACATCCACTTGGGTTAGTCGTTAAGAAGATAAAGTTTTGAGGTTTTGAGATGGATGATAATAAAAGCAAGGCGTTACAAGCAGCCTTAAGCCAAATTGAAAAGCAGTTTGGTAAAAATACCGTGATGCGCTTAGGTGATAATACTGTACAAGCTGTTGAAGCGGTTTCTACGGGTTCTTTAACTCTCGATATTGCATTAGGGATTGGCGGATTACCTAAAGGTCGTATTATCGAAATTTACGGTCCTGAATCTTCAGGTAAAACAACCATGACATTACAAGCGATTGCTCAATGTCAAAAAAATGGCGGTACCTGTGCCTTTATCGATGCAGAACATGCATTAGATCCAGAATACGCACGTAAACTTGGTGTAGATATTGATAACCTTTTGGTTTCACAACCTGACCACGGTGAGCAAGCGCTCGAAATCGCCGATATGCTAGTGCGTTCGGGTGCAATCGATTTAATCGTTGTCGACTCTGTAGCAGCATTAACCCCTAAAGCTGAAATTGAAGGCGAAATGGGTGACTCGCATATGGGCTTACAAGCACGCTTAATGAGTCAGGCTCTGCGTAAAATTACAGGTAATG
>CAZKJI010000114.1:0-6938 GCA_964553005.1 uncultured Acinetobacter sp.
TGCAATTGCTGTGAGATATAGCCCCTTAGTGGGCTTTTTTACACTTCATCAAACAAGATTTTCAACTTCTGGTGTTTACTAAATTAAACTTATTGTTTAACTTACTTTTAACTTATAATATTTATTGTTAGAAACAAATTGTATTTATTACAATAATATATAATTTTTTTTTAAACTTATTTAAATATAGGATTTAACTTATTACTATGTCTAATTCTACTTTTGCACACCACGATTTGAGGTTATTGAATCCATCTTTTGACTCTAAGTTAGTGGATATCTTAACAGAGTTAGAGCATTTAAGACGTTACCGCTTAGATGATGGTAGTACGCCTACATATATTTTTAATGAGTTAAGAGATATTTTCCATATGTTGGAAAGTCTTTCTTCTGCTCGTATTGAGGGGAACCATACTACGCTTGCTGATTATGTAGAGAGCAAAATTGAGCATCAAGCCACACCTAATGATCAAATAGCCGAAATTACCAATATTGAAGCAGCAATGAAATACGTCGAAGACGTTATCGCCCCCAATAATCAAATAACTGAACATCTCATTCGAGAACTACATGCTATTACTGTAAATGAATTGATTAGAGAAGGAGATAAAACCCCGGGTGCCTATCGTACTGGTCCAGTACACATTAGCGGAGCAATCCATCTCCCACCTTTAGCAACTGAAGTTCCATTCTATATGCAGGAACTTGTGGCTTTTGTTAATAATGATGATTCAGCAAAATACGATCTTATGAAAGTAGCTTTGGCTCATCATCGATTTGGCTGGATTCATCCATTTGGTAATGGCAATGGGCGAGTGGTCCGCCTGTTTACATATGCCCTTTTAATTAAATATGGGTTTAATGTCACAACTGGTGGGGGGATTTTAAATCCAACAGCAGTATTTTGTAACGATAGAAATAAATACTATGAAATGCTTTCCCTTGCAGATAATGGTGATGCAGATAGCCTAGAGCAATGGTGTACTTATGTACTTGAAGGCATATTATCGGAACTTAAAAAAATCGATCAATTAAATGAATATGATTGGCTGAAGAAAAGAATCTTACTTCCAGCACTTCAAATAGCAATAGATCGACAGCGTGTCACTAAATTAGAAGCAGATATCATCAAATATGGAATAGAGCAAAAAGAATTTAAAGCTTCTGATCTTGACCATATTTTTACAGGGATGACTAAAAGCCAAAGAACATATCAGATCAGAAAGTTAAATGATGCAAAACTCATTCAGCCGATAACTTCAAATTCAAGAAGCTATTACATCTGCTTTCTACATCCAAGTTTGATTCGAGGTCTGATTGATTGCTTACGTAAAGAAGGTTTTATTTCTAAACCTCTCGAAGGCTAGGTAATTAAGCCTCCTTAACTGGGGGCTTTTTTTATAGGAGTGCAAGTTCTGAAAATACGGTTTTCAGTGGTAACTTCACTGGTAACTTCGTTGGTAACCATGCTTTCACAAATCACTTCTTTCATAGGGTGAGTTTTGCAAAAAGCATTTCTTTCATAGGGTTTGTTTTGCAAAACAGATATACGCGCGTAGTTGTTACGAAATTCCTTTTTATAGGGGTGCAAGTGTTATAGCGTGATGGTTGGGTACGTGATTTATTCGCAAAGATTAAACAAGACCGATGAGTTGGTTACCAAAAGTTTAGTTACCAATGAAGTTACCAAAAGTTTGGTATCCAGTGAGGTATCCAACGAAAAGCGTTAAATCATCCATTTTTGAATCTCTTTTTATAGGACGGGAAATTGAACCGTTTTTGTCTTTCATAGGATTGTTTTGCAAATGATGAAGCACACTGCAAATAACCATAAGAATATTAAAAGTCATGTTTTGAGCTTAGGATTACTTAGCAACTACTACGGAAAACTTAGGTTCTGACAAGTCTGATAAGTTGGTGCGCAAAGAACAAGTTCGCAGTGAAGTTCGCACCCAAAACACTATTTCAAAAAAATGACACGGTTTTAAAGTCAGGTTTTGTCAGGTTAAGTTTTCGGAGCAGTATCGAGATGTAGTATTTTGCAGTAGTCCAAGCCATAACAATTGATAACAGGCACGGTATTTGAATATCTGGTTTTGTGAGGTTCTCACCTTATCATTTCCTAACAACCAGCAAGGTTTTTTGATATCAAACTAGGGAATCTTAGGGTACTCGATGTATCTCTTTTTGGAGTATAGTTCAGCTGCTTAATATTTATGCAACTAGACAACTTATAGCCAATATCGGCTTTAAATATACATTCACATTTTATTAAGTTCTTCTAAAATAGATGATTAAAGCAAAACATGCAAAAAATACTAAATACCAATTTTCGCGGATAAATGATGCGTCATAAAATAATTTCAGTAGAAACAAAAATGGCATGCATGCATATGCAGATATCACAGCATAACCAGCTAAAGTGAATAACAAATCACCTAATCCATCTTTGGCTTTTGGTTTTTCACCTTTGGCATGTCGTTCTTTCCATTCTAAAAATGAATAACCTAAATAAAGGAGAGCGGCTATGCTGAATAGTACGGCAAGTACTACATTAAAAAAATTACTGGAACTACCTAAGGAATCTTCATCATACACACCGTACCGATCTGCGAAAGTTGCCATAGAAATACAAAAAGTAGTCAGGCAAATAATCAGACGATTCATTAATTATTATTCCATCTCTTAGTTACACTGCATTTGCCCGCCAATATCTTGGCATACTCCACCCGTTGATGGGAAATAAGTATTTCCAGCACCTTTATTGTAGCGTGTGCCATCCGTTCCCCAGCAGCCAGCACCATCGCAATTGGTAACAACAGATGGAGCTCGTGAGGTAATTGGTGCTGAATAGGATGATGAACCCGAGTAATCACTACCGGATGTACTATTTCCAGATAATGATGCCAAAGTGTTGCGTTGTGCAGCCGTTAAACCTCTTGCATTTTTGTGAGGTGTACTTGCTGATTTAATCGCAGCTTGCCTGAGTGCTTCTTGCTCTGCCGACATTCGTGGTGCAGATGATGTTTGCTGCGTTTGATAGCTTTTATAATAGTTGTGGTACGTGTCCGGAATAGACTCATTCGACCTGTATTGTGGATTAGAATAGTTTTCTTTTGGCGGGGCGGCAGGAGATCGAAGTGTTCCGATCTGTTGTGCTTTCATTCCTGCTGGTGGTGGTCGGTTTGAATAGGTTGTATTTCCATTTTTATCTACCCACTTGTAATAATTCTGAGCGAATGCTGGTACATATTGCATACCCAATATCAACCCTAGAAAAATAACTTTGTTTTTATTCATTTTATTTCTCTTATTTAACATATAAATTCATGAGCACAAAACAAATGGAATGTTAACACTCCTCTAAGATTGAACCAAACGGAACATAAATTAGAGTATCAATAAAATGTTACACTATATGTGGTGACGATATTTAATGACTGCCAACACTCACCAATCAAGTTCGAAACGATTTAGGTTCCTCAGATAACCATATATGCATACTAATTAAACTATGTATATATAGCGTAACCAATACTGTAACCGTAACTAAATATACCGTCTTAAAGGATACTTTTTCACACTAACCTAACTGCTAACCAGTATTTTACTAACCAATTACAGCATCCAAAACATGCTTTTCTATGGTAACCAACTTGGTAACCACACCAAATACCTACCATTTTTGAAACTTGATTCGAATGCATACCGCCTTGCATACTGAACGAAAATTCTCATTTTTATGTGTAACTAATATTGTTACACGTAACCAGTGCGCACTATTTCAAAACATACTTTTTCATGCGCACACGACTGCGTACCGATATTTTGCGTACCACTTACACCATCACCATGCCGTTGTGAATGTTGGGTTTTGACAGGTTCAATAGTTGGGTTCTGGCCTCACAGGGTGCTGCATTTACCCCATTGAGAGGTATGAACAAACTTGCTCACATTTCAAAACTGACAAAGTGAATATTGGATTTTAAATCCTGAATGGTCATGCTCACCATGCAGACCATCCCTTTTTATAGGAGTACAAGTGTTGATTGCTGAGTCAATAATTCATACCACTGGCGTTGTACCATTCAGCAAAAGCCACAAGTTCAGCAGCAAATGATTCATCATCTAGTAGCGTTAAATCATCCATTTTTGAACCTTTTTTGATAGGACGGGAAATTGAATTTTTCAAAAAAATTAATCTTTTATTTTTGATCGTAAGTACAATAAAAGGCGCGCGCGCATGAAGTAGAGTGGATTACTAGATTCACCAAGTAGTGAATCAAGTCAGGTATGAGGGCGCATGAAGCAGACTGGACCGCCCAAGTGGTTGAGCAAGTTCACCATCAAGGTGTGGGTGAGCATGAAGCACACTGGAAATAACTATAAGAATATTAAAAGTCATGTTTTGTCACGTTTTGACCTTAGGATTACTTAGGATTTATGCAGTAGTCCAAACCATAACAATTGATAACAAACGCAGCGTTTTAAATGTCAACAATTGTTAACAGGTGCAGTGTTTTGAATATTAGGTTTTGTGAGGTTCAACGCGTTTGAGCATCTTTAAAATATATCGTTTTGGTGCGGATCAGGTGCAGCATTCACGGCATTGAAATAATGAGTTCCGCAACAACTACGCACGCGAGGAATGCGGATAAATTACTAAAAAATACTAATGTCGCAACTACTACGCGCGCGAGGGATTTAACAATCGTGTGGTTTAGGGGCTAAAAATCCCAATAGAGTTACAGTGTGATTATTCGGGCGGTTCACGACTATGAATGTCCTGAAGATAGAATCACCCCCCATACTTATCTAAAAATTGAATATCATCCAAAAATCATAGGGTACTTTTGCGTATTGTTGGTATTTTTGTTGGTATAAATCAAATTGTAAAATCTGAAAACATTGCTAAATAAGGGTTGTAGGCTTCAATTCGGTTGAGGGTCCCCCACCATATTCAAAAAGCCTCAAACTCTGATTTGGGGCTTTTTTATACTCTAAAAAATGACAATAAAAAAAGCCAGCTTTCAAGCTGGCAATTTTTCTATTGACTTAATGTTCTACTAAGCCGATTTAGCAACCTCAATATTGCTAACCAGCATATGGCCTGTTTCTTCAAAATTTGCATGCCAGGACAGGGCTTCACGAAGCAGATGCGGTGTATGACCCCCACGTTCGCAGGCACGCTCAAAATAGTCTTGAAGTGCGTTACGGTAAAGCGGATGTACACAGTTCTCAATGATCACCTTTGCACGTTCACGAGGTGCCAAGCCACGTAAATCTGCTAGACCAATTTCAGTGACCAGAATATCTACATCATGCTCATTGTGGTCAACATGGCTGACCATTGGCACGATAGATGAAATATCACCGCCCTTGGCAATTGATTTGGTCACGAAGATGGCTAGATGCGCATTACGGGCAAAGTCACCCGAACCACCGATCCCATTCATCATTTTAGTGCCGCAAACGTGTGTTGAGTTGACATTGCCGTAGATATCAAACTCAAGTGCGGTATTGATACCAATGATGCCTAAACGGCGAACCAGTTCAGGGTGGTTGGACATTTCCTGTGTACGCAATACCAGCTTGTCACGGTAGGCCTCAATATTGCCAAACACCTTTTCGCCATATTTCTGTGACAGGGTGATGGAGCAGCCTGATGCAAATTTCATTTTTCCAGCATCAATCAATTCAAAAGTACAGTCCTGCAATACTTCTGAATACATCACCAGATCTTCAAAAGGAGAATCTTTTAAACCTGTCAGGACTGCATTGGCAATCGAACCAATACCTGCCTGTAAAGGTCCCAAGTTTTTCGGTAAACGACCCTCAGCCACTTCCTTTTCAAAAAAGGCGATCAGGTGATTGGCTATCCCTTGAGTCTCGTCATCTGGTGGCGTGACGGTTGATGGCGAATCCAGCAGGGTATCGTTGAAGACAATACCGACAATTTTGCCAGGGTCGATATTGATGGCTGTACTTCCCATCCGCTCATCCACGCTGGTCAATGGAATGGGCTGGCGCGTTGGGCGGTAGGTCGGAATGTAGATGTCATGCAGGCCTTCAAAGGCGGTGCTGGTGTTGGTATTGATTTCAACAATAACTTTTTCAGCAAAAATCGCAAAGCTGGCCGAGTTGCCCACCGAGGTGGTTGGAATGATGCCACCATCTTCAGTAATCGCTACCGCCTCAATCACCGCAATATCTGGCTTTTTCAATTGCAGATTACGCATGTGCTCTACAGTTTCGGACAGGTGCTGGTCAACAAACATTACTTCGCCGTTGTTGATGGCACGGCGTAGGGTATTGTCCACCTGAAATGGCATGCGGCGTGCTAACACACCTGCTTCAGTGAGCTGTTTATCGAGGTCATTGCCCAGGCTTGCCCCTGTAATTAACGTGATTTTTAACGGATTTTTCTTGGCACGTTCAGCAAGGGCCTGAGGAACGGCTTTCGCTTCGCCTGCGCGGGTAAAACCACTCATACCCACGGTCATGTCATTTTCAATAAAGCTGGCAGCCTGCTCAGCACTCATCACTTTGTCATGCAGTGAGGCAAGGCGAATACGATCTAGAGACATCATCTATTCTCAATTTTGATTTTCATTGGATATGGATTTTAGCGATAAAACTGGAAAAGTGAATTGAACTACGGCTAAGGTCTAATAGGTGAAATGGAGGATAATTTTATTGCTAAAAAGCAAGGTGTATTGGCGGTCATGCCGATGTCTAGAAATGACCGCTCAGGGTTTGCTTGATCTTGTCGATGGTGTTGCTGTGGGGTTCATCTTCAGGTGTGGGAATAGGCAGGGAAATCACCACTTCCAGACCGCCTTGCTCTCGGTTGCGGATGTTGATCTGTCCCTGATGGATATCCACAATACGTTTTACAATGGCTAAGCCGAGGCCACTTCCTTGAATCGTGCGTGCTG
>CAZKJI010000115.1:0-6871 GCA_964553005.1 uncultured Acinetobacter sp.
CCTCGTGTTTTGAAATCACTGGAGAATCGGATGTTCAAGGGTATTTACCTTCAAGGAAAGCCGCACGCATGGGGCGGCCGCACGAAATTCAGGCTCGCAGCAGGTGCCGCGGCCATATTGCTGACCTTCTCGGGCGGGGCCTCTTCTCAGGGCATGTCGCAAGGCACAGTCGGTGGAGTACAGGCGCCCCAGACTGCCGCGGTGTCTCCCGCTGAGCCTCTGTCGCTGGCCAAGGCCATCGAGTTGGCCTTGGACGGGAATCCAGAGGTGGCTGCCGCTACCCGCCAGTTGGAGGCAACAGAAGGGCAGATTCTTCAAGGGCACTCACGCCCCAATCCCGAGCTTGCCTATTCGCTGGAAGACGCACGCTCCAAAACACGTACGCAAAGCTGGCAACTCAACCTCCCCGTGGAATTGGGTGGAAAGCGCGCAGCGCGTACCAAGGCGGCCGAAAAATCACGCGAGCAGGCACAGGCCCAGCTCGCTGAGCTGAAGGCCACCGTGCGAGCCAATGTGGCCGCAGCCTACTTCGACGTCCTGACGGCGCAGGAGCGATTGGCGCTCGCCAAAGACAGCGTGGCATTGGCCAAGTCGTCAACGGATACCGTAGCCAAGCGCGTAGCCGCTGGCAAGGTATCACCTGTGGAAGAGTCCAAGGCCCGCGTTGCGGAAGCCGGCGTTCGCGTCGAGCTCGCACAGGCAGCCAGCGAACAACGCAATGCACTGTCTCGCCTGTTTGCGCTGTTGGGACAGATCAACGCGCCGTTCACCGTCCTCGAGGGCAAAGCCGACCACCTTCCCGCGGTACCGCCCCTCGCCGATCTTCAGCCCTTGATTTCTTCTTCGCCAGGCGTTGTCCTTGCGCGGATCGAGGTGGATCGGCGCCAGGCCCTGACTGCACTGGAGCAAAGCAAGCGCGTGCCCGATGTCACCGTCAGCGTCGGCATGCAGCGCAGCAACGAGACCCAACGCAACGTCCTGCTGTTTGGTGTCTCCGTGCCTCTGCCTGTGTTTGACCGCAACCAGGGCAACCTGCTGGAAGCTCTCAAGCTTGAGGACAAGGCCCGCGACGAGTTGCAAGCGGCCACGGTACGCCTGCACAGCGAAGTGGCGCAGGCGCGCGAACGCCTTTCGACCATCACTGCGGAGATCCAGTCGCTGCAACAGGACGTTCTGCCCGGCGCGAAGTCGGCCTACGACGCGGCCACCATTGGCTTCGAGAACGGAAAGTTCAACTTCCTGGAGGTGCTCGATGCCCAGCGCACCTACTTCACCGCCAAATCCCAGTACCTCAAAGCCCTGGGCGAGGCACACCGCGCGGCGGCGGATGTCGACCGCCTGCTTGGGGCCAGCACGGTTTCCGGATTGATCGCAACGCACAACTGAGCATGACAATGAACATCAGCACATCCTCCATCAGCAAAAAGCATCTCATCGCTATTGCCGTTGTCCTCGCGCTAGGGGTCGGGGCAGGAGCCTTCATCCTACAAGGCGGCGGCAAGCCCACTGCAGTCGCCGCCGAGGGCGATGGCCACGGCCACGGCAGCCATACCGAGGCCAAGGGGCACGGTGATGGAGAACACCACGGCAAAGGCGGTGAAAAAGGCCACGACGACGACAAAGGCCACGCCGATGGCGAGCACCATGAAAAGAGCCAGGCCAAGGGCCCCCACGGTGGCACAGTGTTCAAGGAAGGCGACTTCAGCCTGGAAGCATTGCTGTCCGAAGACGGTGGCGAGCCTCGGCTGCGGATCTGGCTGTCCGACAAGGACAAGCCGCTCCCCCTGAACACGGTAACGGTCACGGCAACAGTGACCCGCCCCACAGACGACAAGCAAAACCTGACGTTTGCCGCGGAAAAGGACAGCCTGGTCAGCCGCGAGATCGTCGCCGAACCCCACGCGTTCGACATCGAGATCATTGCGCAGACGGCCACCGAACCTTTCATGTTCGTGATGAGCAAGGAAGAGGGAAAGATCGAACTGACCGATGCCCAGATCAAGGCCGCCTCCATTACGGTGGACTCTGCGTCGGCAGCCAACATCAAGACGGCGCTGCTTTTGCCCGGCGAGATCCGGCTAAACGAGGACCGGACATCGCACGTGGTTCCCCGTCTGGCGGGTGTGGTGGAGAGTGTCAGCGCCAGCCTGGGCCAGGTCGTCAAAAAGGGGCAGGTTCTGGCCGCCATTGCGAGCCCGACCGCTTCGGAGCAGCGCAGCGAGCTGCAGACGGCGCAAAAGCGCCTGGCGCTGGCCAAGACCACCTACGAGCGGGAAAAGAAGCTGTGGGAGCAGAAGGTCTCCGCCGAACAGGACTACCTGCAGGCCAGGCAGGCGTTGAGCGAAGCGGAGGTCGCTGTTGCCAACGCCAATCAGAAGCTCAGTGCGCTGGGCCTGTCCACCTCGTCCGTGTCCGGACTGAACCGTATCGAACTGCGCGCGCCCTTTGACGGCATCGTCATCGAGAAGCACCTGAGTCTTGGCGAGGCCGTCAAGGAAGATGCGGCGGTGTTCACCATCTCGGACCTTGCCACGGTGTGGGCTGAGATCAATGTTCCTGCAAAGGATCTGCCGTCGGTGCGGGTGGGCGAGAAGGTCACCATCAAGGCCACCGCCTTCGATGCCTCCGCCACGGGTACTGTCGCTTTCGTGGGCGCGTTGATCGGTGAGCAGACCCGTACCGCCAAGGCCCGCGTCGTTCTTGATAACCCCAAGGGCGCCTGGCGCCCCGGCCTGTTCGTCAACGTCGAGGTGGTGTCCGAAGAAACGGCAGCGCCTGTGACCATCTCGGCCGACGCAGTCCAGAACGTCGGAGAAAAGCCCGTGGTCTTCCTCAAGGTCGACGGCGGCTTCATCGCCCAACCTGTGAAGCTGGGCCGAAGCGATGGCAAGCGCATCGAGGTCCTGTCGGGCCTCAAGCCCGGCATGCCCTACGCCTCGACAGGCAGCTTCGTCGTGAAGTCCGAACTCGGCAAGGGATCTGCCGAACACACGCACTGATCCCGGAGCCCATACATGTTTGAAAAACTTATCCGATTCTCGATCGAGCAGCGATGGCTGGTGCTGCTGGCGGCCCTGGGCATGGCGGCGCTGGGCGTCTTCAGCTACCAGAAGCTGCCCATCGACGCGGTCCCCGACATCACCAACGTCCAGGTTCAGATCAACACCCAGGCCGCCGGTTATTCGCCTCTGGAGACCGAGCAGCGGGTCACGTATCCCATCGAGACAGTCATGGCCGGCCTGCCGAACCTGGAGCAGACCAGGTCGCTGTCACGGTACGGACTGTCGCAAGTGACCGTCATCTTCAAAGACGGAACCGACATCTATTTCGCGCGCCAGTTGGTCAATGAGCGCATCCAGGAAGCCAGAGACCGGCTGCCCGCCGGCATCACGCCAGCCCTGGGGCCCATCTCAACCGGTTTGGGCGAGATCTATCTGTGGACCGTCGAAACCAAGGATGGGGCCAAGAAGCCCGATGGCAGTCCCTACACCCCGACCGACCTGCGCGAGATCCAGGACTGGATCATCAAGCCGCAGCTGCGAAACGTTCCTGGCGTGACCGAAATCAACTCCATTGGCGGCTTTGCCAAGGAGTACCAGATCGCCCCCATCCCGGAACGACTGGCCTCGCTGGGCGTGACGCTGCAAGACGTCGTCACGGCACTGGACCGCAACAACGGCAACGTGGGCGCTGGGTATATCGAAAAGCGCGGCGAGCAGTACCTGATTCGCGCCCCTGGACAGGTCAAGTCGCTGGAGGACATCGGCAACGTGATCCTCAGCAGTGCCAACGGTGTTCCTGTGCGCGTGCGCGACGTGGCCGACGTGGGCATTGGCCGGGAGCTGCGAACGGGTGCCGCAACCGACAACGGGCGCGAGGTGGTTCTCGGCACGGTGTTCATGCTGATCGGAGAAAACAGCCGGACCGTCTCGCAGGCAGTGGACAAGAAGATGCTGGAGGTCAACAAGAGCCTCCCAGAGGGCGTGCACGCGGTGACGGTCTATGACCGCACCGTGCTCGTCGACAAGGCCATCAATACCGTCAAAAAGAACTTGCTGGAAGGCGCGGTACTGGTGATCGTGATCCTGTTCCTCTTTCTGGGCAATATCCGGGCCGCAGTCATCACGGCAATGGTCATCCCCTTGTCGATGCTCTTCACGTTCACCGGGATGGTCCACTACAAGGTGAGTGCCAACCTGATGAGCCTGGGGGCCCTGGACTTCGGCATCATCATTGACGGAGCTGTGGTGATCGTGGAGAACTGCGTTCGGCGGCTCGCCCATGCGCAGGCGCACCACGGCCGGCCGTTGACGCGGGCCGAGCGCTTTCATGAAGTGTTCCTGGCATCCCAGGAGTCGCGCCGCCCATTGCTGTTCGGACAGCTCATCATCATGGTGGTGTACCTGCCCATCTTCGCGCTGACGGGCGTGGAAGGGAAGATGTTCCACCCCATGGCCTTCACGGTGGTTGCCGCTTTGGTGGGCGCGATGATCCTTTCTGTGACCTTCATCCCGGCAGCTGTGGCCCTCTTCATCGGCAATCGGGTCAGCGAGAAGGAGAACTTTTTGCTGGGCCACGCCAAGCGCCTGTACGGCCCCATGCTTGATCGCGTGATGGGCGCCAAAACGCTGGTTCTCACCATTGCCGCGGTTGCCGTGGTCCTGTGCGGACTGATCGCGACCCGCATGGGCAGCGAGTTTGTACCCAACCTCAATGAAGGCGACTTCGCGATCCAGGCACTGCGCATTCCGGGCACCAGCCTTTCCCAGTCGGTGGCGATGCAGCAGCAGATCGAAAAGACGCTGAAAGCGAAGTTCCCCGAAATCGAGCGCATCTTCGCCAGAACTGGTACTGCGGAGATTGCTTCGGACCCCATGCCGCCGAACATTTCGGACGGGTACATCATGCTCAAGCCGATGGATGAATGGCCCGAGCCTCGAAAGACCCGTGATGAGCTGCTCGCGGCGATCCAGGAAGTCATTGGCAAGATCCCCGGCAACAACTACGAGTTCTCCCAGCCCATTCAGCTGCGATTCAACGAGCTGATCTCAGGGGTGCGCAGTGACGTGGCCGTGAAGATTTTCGGTGACGACATGGACGTGTTGAACAAGTCCGCTGAAGAAGTCTCCGCCATGCTGCAAAAGATCCAGGGCTCCTCCGAGGTCAAGGTCGAGCAGACGACGGGCCTTCCGATGCTCACGGTGAACATCGACCGCCAGAAGGCAGCGCGCTACGGGCTGAACGTTGCCGACATCCAGGACACCGTGGCCACGGCCATCGGTGGTCGTGAGGCCGGCACCATGTTCGAGGGGGACCGCCGGTTCGACATCCTGGTTCGCCTGCCTGAGGCGCTTCGCAATGACCTGGAAGGCATGAAGCGGCTACCCATACCGTTGCCGCGGTCTGCCGGTGGCACGGAAGCCAAGACGAATTTCATCCCATTGGGTGAGGTCGCATCGTTCGAGCTGGCACCCGGCCCCAACCAGGTCAGCCGAGAGAACGGCAAGCGCCGCATTGTCGTGAGCACCAACGTGCGCGGACGGGATGTGGGCTCGTTCGTTGCAGAGGCCGAGCAAGGCCTGGCGCAGATCAAGATCCCCACCGGCTACTGGACGAGCTGGGGTGGCACCTTTGAGAACCTGCAGTCAGCCACCAAGCGCCTGCAGATCGTTGTACCGGTCTCCCTGCTGCTGGTCTTCGTGCTGCTGTTCGCGATGTTCGGCAATGCCAAGGACGGTTTGCTGGTCTTCACCGGCATCCCATTCGCATTGACAGGGGGCATCCTGGCGCTGTGGCTTCGGGACATTCCGATGTCCATCTCCGCGGCCGTTGGCTTCATCGCGCTCTCTGGGGTGGCAGTGCTCAACGGCCTGGTGATGATTTCCTACATCCGCAGCCTGAGGGAAGGCGGTGTCGGCCTGGACGAAGCGATCAGGGATGGCGCCCTGACCCGCTTGCGCCCGGTGCTGATGACCGCCCTGGTGGCCTCGCTGGGATTCATTCCCATGGCCATCGCCACAGGCACCGGCGCGGAAGTCCAGCGTCCTCTGGCCACCGTGGTGATCGGTGGAATTCTTTCATCCACGCTGCTCACGCTGCTCGTGCTGCCGATTCTTTACCGGCTGGCCCACAGGCCCGATGAAGAAGCCGAGGACGTGTCTGCCGAGCCCTCCCACCCGGACGCACCGAAGCCTGTGTAGTCAAAGGCGGTCCCGCTGATCGCGGGACCTTCCCATTTCTCCAACCCCAAAGGAACTGCCATGAAACTCTCCCACCTCTTTCTCGCCCTCACGGTATCGATCTCTGGCGCAGCCATCGCGGCTGACAACCACGGCCACGACGTCAAGCCGATGCATGGTGGTGCTGTGGCGGAAGCCAAGGACGTCGAGTACGAATTCGTCGCCAGTGCCGACAAGCTGCAGCTCTTCATGCGCGACCACGGAAAACCCGTTGCCGTGGCGGGGATGACCGCCAAGGTCACCCTGCTGGCCGGCAGCGAGAAGCAGGAGGTTCAACTCCAAGCCGGTGAGGGCAAGTTGGAAGCCGCGGGTAGCTTCAAGGTCCCCGCCGGTACCAAAGCCGTGGTCGCCGTCTCGAAGGCCGGCAAGTCGGTCGCCTCGGTCCGCTTCACGCTGAAGTAACACCAACGCCGCCCGAAGCATCGCTCCAGTCCATGCGAACGACACCGCAGTGGCGGGTCCGTACCGCCCCTCGGCGCTGTGCATGTCCTTGCCCTTAGAGGCAAAAAGGAGCGATCCATGTCAATGCAGGCGGCCCAGGGTGGGCTTTTCGCCAAGCTGTTCTGGATCTGGATCAGCTTGTTGGTCTCTGTGTTTGTGTTCTGGCGGCTGCGGCACATGTGGCTCAAGCG
>CAZKJI010000116.1:0-6856 GCA_964553005.1 uncultured Acinetobacter sp.
GCTTTCCTCTCCTCCGATTTCAGCATAGGATTTTTCTTTCATGTCAGATCAGAACGATAAGCTTAAGAACCTAAAAACCTCATCCGTGGATCGCCGCTTATCTATTGCAAAAGCCTCTTTACTTGCTGGAACACGCTGGGCAACTGCAAGTGCGACTTCTATTTTCTCCAGTGAAGAAGAAAAAGAGAAGAAGCGTAAAAAAGCCATGGCTGAACAGGCACAATATTTGGTTTCTGAAATTGGGAAATTAAAAGGTTCAATTGTCAAGATTGGACAAATGATGGCTTTATACGGCGAACATTTCCTTCCAGAAGAAATCACTCAAGCATTAAACACACTAAACAACCAGACAGTTGCTCTGGCATGGCCAGCAATTAAGGCACATTTACAGGAACAGTTGGGTTCAAAACTGGATGAGCTGACCATTGACCATGAGCCAATCGGAACAGCCTCATTGGCTCAGGTACACCGTGCCACCCGTAAATCAGATGGTTTAGAACTGGTCTTAAAGATTCAATATCCAGGTGTCGCTGAAGCAATTGATTCAGACATGAACCTTTTCAGGAACATGTTAAAACTCACGCGTATGGTGCCGCAAACACGCGAATTTGATCAGTGGTTTGATGAAGTACGTGAAATGATGCATCGAGAAGTCGACTATGACATCGAAGCCGCGACAACTCGCCGCTTTGCTGCACGCCTGAAAGATGATCCTCGTTATATCGTTCCTGAAATTGTCGATGAATTTTGCGCTAAAAAAGTGTTGTGCATGACCTTTGAACGTGGTGTGCCTGTAAATAGCCCTGTCATGCTCTCCCTCCCCCAAGAACGTCGTAACCAATTAGGCGAAGCTTCTTTGGAAATTGCAGTACGTGAGCTGTTTGAATGGGGCGAAATGCAAACCGATCCGAACTTCGGTAATTATCTTGTTCGTTTGGGTAACGGCGATGATGTAAAGGATAAAATCGTTCTCCTCGACTTTGGTGCAATTCGTCAGTTCGATGAGAATTTGCTCACTGTTGCACGTAACCTGATCCATGCTGGTTATAACCATAACAAAGATGAAATGGTTAAAGCGATGACAGGCTACGAGTTCTTTGATGGAATGCCTGAAAGTATCAAACCAGGTATGGCAGATGTGTTCCTTATCGCCACAGAAGCATTTAGCTGTCCAGCTAACAATCCTGACATGCCAACAGGTGTAATGGATGAGCAAGATCGTTATGACTGGAAGAAAAGCCAACTCCATAGTCGTGTCATGCAACAGGCAGCACAATCAATGGCATCACGTTATTTCTCTGTTCCACCAAAAGAATTTATGTTTATTAGCCGTAAGTTTATTGGTGCATATACGTTTATGACCGTGATCGAAGCAAAGACCAATGTACGAAAAATGATTCGTCAGTTTGCATAAGCACTATATCTAAAGTCATTTTGACCAATCTGATTTGTCAGTTTGGTCATTTTTTCTAAAATTTATTTTTCTGATATTTTTTTTATTCATTTAAAAACAATAATATAAAATCTATATACGAATTATTTTACCCTTTATCTTTCTTAATTTAGCACGTCAAACAAGACATAGTTTTTTTGATTAGAGCATGTCAGCATAATTTTACAACCATCCTCTAGGATAAAATCATGTCGAATATGATGAATAAAGCTCAAGGCTTTGGGCTATCTTTGATCACTAAAATCGCAGGAAGCGAAGTATTAGATCAGCTCAAATTAAGAAAATTTGTAGAGAAATCATTATATCAAGGATCAAAAACAGGTTTTAGAGTACTGAATAAAACACAAAAAGCGTTTAAACCACAAGCAATTGATAAGCAACGCCTCCCGAATCAAGTTAATAAAAATTTGTTTGATCTCAGCCTGACTGAAGAACAGCAAATGACGGTTGATGCAATGTCTCAATTCGCTGAAGAAGTTTTATATGCTTTAGCGCATGACGCTGATCATCAAGCACAATTCCCAGAACAACTTTGGCAGCATTTGGTTGACCTCGGTTTAAATTATTATGCACTTCCTGAAGCATTAGGTGGTGTGGCAGCAGAACAAAATATTGTCAGTAATATTCTGATTACTGAAAGTTTGGCAAAAGGTGATTTCAGTTTAACAGCAGGTCTGCTCAGCACATTTAGCGTTATTAATGCAATTACCCGTTGGGGTTCAACACAAGTTCAATCGATGTATTTGCCTGTGTTTGCTGAAGATACTGACATTACGGCAACATTTGCATTTCAAGAAGCGACTCCTGCATTTAATCCATATCAGTTAAAAACCAAAGCAACTGAACAAAATGGACAAATGACCATTACAGGTGAAAAGACGTTGGTAATTTTGGGCGATACTGCGGATGTATTCCTTGTCAGTGCCGAGTTTAACGGTCAACCCGATATTTTTGTTGTACAGTCAAATGAAACGATTGCAATCAAAGCTAATCCAGCAATGGGTTTAAAGGCGGCAGAAACAGCAACGTTACAATTCAACCAGACCCCTGCCTTACGTTTAGGCGATACTGATTTTGATTACACTGCATTTGTCGATCTTGGAAACTTAATGTGGTGCGCCATGGCGATTGGTACAGGAGAAGCAATCAAAGCTTACTGTATTAAATATGCCAATGAACGTACTGCTTTTGGCGAACCCATCTCGCATCGTCAAAGTGTTGCTTTCATGATTGCGGATATGGCCATTGAAATTGATGCCATGCGTATGTTGGTTTTAAATGCAGCGAGCTTAGCTGAAGCGGGTCAACCATTTCATCGTGAAGCTTACCTTGCAAGACTTTTGTGCGCTGAAAAATCTATGAAAATCGGTACAGATGGTGTACAGATCCTAGGTGGTCATGGTTTTACTAAAGAGCATCCTGTTGAGCGTTGGTATCGTGATCTACGTGCAACCGCTATCTTACATTCTGGCTTGCATGCGTAATTTTGGAGAATAATAATGAACTTACAAAATCCGAAAAAATTTAAAATGTTGGTTGATCAGGCGCATGAAACTGCAATCAATGTTTTGCGTCCAATCTCACGCAAATATGATAAAGCTGAACATGCCTATCCAAAAGAACTCGATATGCTCGCTGCCCTATTGGATGGTATGAATGAAAGTGGCGAAGGTGTAGGCGCTGCCAATGCCAGTAAACGAGGTAAAGCCAATCCAGATGCCATCGTAAACGGTGGTAATATGTCGGCTGCACTCGGCATTATTGAAATGTGTTATGGTGATACAGGCTTACTGCTCAGTATGCCACGTCAAGGCTTAGGCAACTCTGCCATTGCAGCAGTTGCGAATGATGAACAACTTGAACGTTTCAAAGGAACTTGGGCTGCCATGGCGATTACTGAACCTGGTTGTGGTTCAGACTCAGCGGCTATTCGTACAACAGCAACCAAAGATGGTGATGATTACATCTTAAATGGAGAAAAAATCTTTGTCACTTCTGGTGAACGTGCTGACTCAGTTGTAGTTTGGGCAACTCTAGATAAAAAGCTGGGTCGTGCTGCGATTAAATCTTTCGTTGTACCTAAAGGTACAGTAGGTATGAAAGTTGAACGTCTGGAACACAAGCTCGGGATTAAAGCCTCAGATACGGCGGTGATTAGCTTTACGGACTGTCGTGTACCTGCTGCAAATTTATTGGGTAATCCAAAAATTGATGTTGCTAAAGGTTTTGCTGGTGTTATGGAAACTTTTGATAACACTCGTCCACTTGTTGCAGCAATGGCAATTGGTTGTGCCAAAGCTTCATTGGAGCGTATCAAGGAAATTTTCAAAGACCAATTAGATGTTGAATACAAAACACCATATTTACAAACCTCCAATTTAGCCGCACAGATTTACCGTATGGAAGCTGAGTGGGAAGCTGCTCGCCTACTTATGATTAAAGCCACATGGATGGCTGACAATAAGAAACCTAACTCCAAAGAAGCTTCAATTGCAAAGGCCAAGGCTGGACGTGTTGGTAATGAAATCACCCTAAAATGTGTCGAGCTTGCGGCAAGTGTTGGCTATAGTGAGGATGAACTACTGGAAAAATGGTCACGTGACTCAAAAATTCTGGATATTTTCGAGGGTACACAACAGATTCAACAGCTCATTATTGCTCGTCGTGAATTGGGTAAATCTTCAAGCGAATTGAAGTAGTCTAAATCTATAAAGATATTCAGTTAGAAAAGGCTTTCGAGTCTTTTCTAATTATTCATATTCACAAAAAGCGAAGACACACGTTAAAATTTAGTTTAATATTAGGTTTAATCGTAAATTAAACTGGATTTCCTATGTATATCCCCCGTCATTTACAAAATACGCTTACCAAACTCATGCGGCAGTTCCCTGCTGTATTGATTACTGGTCCAAGACAAGTAGGGAAATCTACACTTTTGCAGCATACAGCACATGAGTATCGTTATGTCAGTTTCGATGATCCCTTATTACTCGACCAAGCCAAGCAAGAACCTAATCTCTTTTTACTCAATTATCCAAATAATGTGATTTTGGATGAAGTGCAATATGCCCCTGAATTATTCTCTCTATTAAAACTCGCAATCGATAAACAGAAACAAAATGGTATGTTTCTACTCTCTGGTTCACAAGCATTTGAACTGATGCATAACGTCAGTGAGTCCTTGGCAGGACGGATTGCCATTTTAAAATTATCAGGTTTATCATTACGAGAAATCCAAAAGATTACATTTGATCAAGCTTTTGTTCCAAGTCTAGACTACATCCAACAACGTGAACCCCATTTACAGGAAGTTGATGTATGGAAAACCATTCATCAAGGTTACTTGCCACGGCTGTATGAACAGGAAACAGATTGGGACATTTATTATGCTTCTTACGTTTCCACCTACATTGAACGAGATGTACGTCAACTGACCCATATCAGTAATATTACTGATTTCACGCGGTTCATGGTTGCAATTGCTGCACGAAGTGGTGAGTTGCTTAACTATAGCAGTGTGGCTCAAGATGTCGGGGTTTCAGTCGATACGGTAAAACGTTGGGTGACGATTTTACAAACCTCAGGGATTGTTTATTTACTACAGCCCTATAGCAATAATCATCTTAAACGTGCCATTAAGACTCCCAAAATCTATATGTTAGATACTGGGTTGATGGCATGGCTAACCAAGTGGTTAACCCCTGAAACCATTCAATTAGGGGCAAAAAATGGGCAATTCTTTGAAAGCTTTGTGGTGAGTGAAATTATTAAATCATTTTATAATCAAGGTAAAGAACCACCAGTTTACTTTTATCGAGATACCAATCAAAAGGAAATTGATTTACTGATTGAATATGACCAAACCTTATATCCCATAGAAATCAAGATGACTGCCAATCCCAATAAGCGTATGGCACAGGCATTTGATATTTTGCGTAATCATTTACCTCACAATGAACTCACCATTGCCCATGGTACAATCATTAATCAATATCCACAAAAGCTATGGCTTGCCGAAAACTTACTCGCGTTACCTTTTAACTTTATTTAAATCTAGTTTAATTTACGATCCAATCGTAAATTAAACTGAGATTAGGCAGCTATCATTATCGGATTGTCACAAACTCTTCCGCAGATGTTGGATGAATCGCAACGGTATTATCAAAGTCTTTTTTAGTCGCTCCCATTTTTAAAGCAACTGCAAAACCTTGCAGAATCTCATCCATGCCAAAACCGATACCGTGAATACCGACAATTTTTTCATTTTCACCCACACAGACTAGCTTCATTTTGGTCGGCTGACGATGTTGCGTAATAGCGCTGTAAATCGCAGTAAATGATGAATTATAAACTTTCACAACTTGCTGACCATATTTATCAATCGCTTCTTGCTCAGTTATCCCTACTGTTCCAATCGGAGGATGACTGAAAACAACCGTTGGAATATTATCGTAATCTAAATGCTCATCTGGCTTATGATTGAATAATCGCTCAGACAATTTACGACCTGCTGCAACTGCGACAGGTGTAAGCTCCATTTTCCCCGTGACATCTCCCACCGCATAAATGCCTGTTTGGGATGTATTCTGGAATTTATCGACTTGAATATATCTTCGATCATCGAGCTGTATATTGGCTTTTTCTAAATTCAAGCTCGCCGTATTTGGCTCACGGCCTGTTGCCCAAATCAAGCAATCGACAGTATGACTTTCGCCACTTTCTAAATGTAATACGACAGAGCCATCGGCATTCTTGGTGATTTTTTTAGGAACAGCTTGTGTATGTATAGTAATTCCATCTGTTTGCATCACTTCAACCAAAGTTTCACTTAAGAAAGACTCAAAACGTCGAACAGGTAGATCTTTACGGATAAATAATCCAACTTGTGAACCTAAAGAATTAAGTACCCCAGCCAATTCAACTGCAATATAACCCGAACCAATCACGGCAGTAGTTTTAGGTAAAGCCGTTAGTTCAAAGAACCCATTCGAATCAATGCCATATTCAACACCATCAATATCAGGCAATGATGGCTGTGTCCCCGTTGCAATCAGAATATGATCTGCTGTGAATTTCTCACCGTTGACTTCGATAGTATTTTTATCAATAAAATGAGCTGCGCCATGGATTAAATCAACTTTATTTTTGCTTAGGCTATTTTGATAGGACTGATGAATACGTTCTATATAAGCTTGACGATTTTTGACCAGTGTCTGCCAATCGAAAGATTCAACTTTACTGTTAAAGCCATAATCAGGACCATATTTTTGAATTGATTCAGCAATATGTGCCGCATACCACATAACTTTTTTAGGCACACAGCCGACATTGACGCAGGTTCCACCAATTTCAGCCTTTTCAATCAAGGCGCATTTCTTCCCATACATCGCAGCACGGTTAACT
>CAZKJI010000117.1:0-6791 GCA_964553005.1 uncultured Acinetobacter sp.
ATAGATATTTTATCAATGAGTAAAATGTGATGAGTACTATTAAAAATCAGTAAAACCCGATGTATGTAAATAAAAGGACTAGGCTTTTAGTTAAGATCTGACTATATTCGTCTCTCGGTGGTGGAAAAATATGCAAAAACAGCAAATAAGGGAAAACAAAATGAAAAAAGGACTTTTGGCATTGAGTGCTGCGACTCTATTTGTCATGACTACTCCTGTACAGGCAAAACAAGAAATTTGTGTATTTGATCTATTGGGAAAAGCTGGCGAGTCTTACAAACTTGTTGAAGAGTGGAAGCTTGCCTCAAAAACATGGCAAGCTGATGTTGAGCTGATCCCTTATCAAGATGAAGAAAAAGCGGAGAAAGATTTCGATGCGGGTAAATGTGACGGGGTTTATATGACGTCGATGCGAGCTCGTAAATATAATAAATTTGCAGGATCTGTTGATGCTATAGGCGCGGTGACTAGCAATGCGATTGCACAGAAAGCAATTGCTTATGTGCTTGATAAGCGCAACCAACACCGTTTAACTGCAACAACCAATGGTGAGAAATACGAAGTTGTTGGTATTATTCAAGTTGGCTTAGCCTATACTTTCGTACGTGATAAAAATATAGATACGATTGAAAAGGCCAAAGGCAAAAAATTTGCGTATTTACATTATGATCAAGCGCAAAAAACGATTGTTGAAAGCATAAATCTTGTTGCTGTGCCCTCTGATATTTCAGATTTTGTGAAGAAGTTTAACAGTGGTCAGGTTGATGTAATTGCTGCACCAGCATATGCATATAAACCTTTAGAGATTAATAAAGGTTTAGCAAATGGTGCATTATTTAATTTTCCAGTTGTGAACATCACGGGAGATTTAATTATCAAGCCTGGAAAATTCCCTACAAATTTTGGTACTCAGTCACGCCAATGGTTCATCAACAAATTACCAAGCAACTTTGCAAATATACAGCGTTTAGAGGCAGGCATGGATGCGAAAAAAATTACCTTGTCCCATGAAGACAGAATACGTTACCAAAAAATGCTGCGTGATGGGCGCATGAATTTGACTAGACAAGGTGTCTATGATGCCAGCATGATGAATGTGCTGAAGCGTGCACGCTGTACGGTGGAGCGGACCAATTTTGAGTGTTCACTCAGTGGTGAATAAGACTTGTAAAAATTATCAATTTACAAAAAAATTGTGCGGCTTATAACAAATTTACCCATGAAAATGAGTAAATAAGATAAAGTGGGACAAAAAATAAGCAATATTGATATAAAAATAGAGTACGAGCTCTATTTTTTTTCAAGAAACATGATTAATATTTGCTTCGAACAAGGAAACAAACATAAAGTTTGTGAAAGGATGAAAAATATGAAAAAAATTGCGTTAGCTATTGCAGCAACTTCAATCTTAGGTGTATCTGCTTCTACTCAGGCAGCAATTGATGTGTGTGTATTCGACTTATTAGGAAAGTCAGGTGAATCATACAAAATGATGCAGGACTGGGCACTGGCTGCAAAAAGCTGGGGTGCTGACGTTAACCTGCTTGCCATTACTGATGAACAGGTTGCGGACAACAACTTTAAAGCGGGTAAATGTGCTGCTGTAGCAATGACAGCAATGCGTGCGCGTCCATATAACAAGTTTGCGGGTTCTATTGACTCTTTAGGTGGTGCGCCAAGTAATGAAATCGCTCAACGTGCGATTACTTATGTTCTAGATCAACGTAATGCAGCAAAAATGGTAACTAACCTTGGTGGTAATAAATACGAAGTTGGTGGTATTGCTCCATTAGGTGCGGCTTATATTTTCGTGCGTGATAAGAGCATTAACTCAATCGAAAAAGCAGCGGGTAAAAAATTTGCGGTATTGGGTTATGATGATGCACAAAAAATCATGGTTCAACGTGTAGGCGCTCAGGCGGTATTGTCTGACGTTTCTAACTTTGCTGCTAAATTCAACAACGGTCAGGTAGATATGGTGGGTGCACCTGCTTATGCATACAAACCATTAGAATTAAACAAGGGCTTGGGCTCAAATGGTGCGATGTTTAACTTCCCTGTATTACAGGTGACAGCTGACCTTGTGATTCGTCCAGAAAAATTTCCAGCTGGTTTTGGTCAAAAATCTCGTGATTACTTTGTGAAGCAGCTTCCAAAAGCATTTGCAATGATCAAGCGTTACGAAGCTGAGATTCCAGCGAAATACAAAATGAACCTAAGTGCTGAAGACACTTTGAAATATCAAAAACTATTACGTGATGGTCGTATGGACCTTACTAAGCGTGGTATCTACGATGCAGGCATGATGTCTGTATTGAAGAAAGCACGTTGTTCAGTAGACAAGGCGAACTTTGAATGTGCTTTACCAGGTGAATAAACACCAATTGCGAAAGCGAATACTTAAAGCCTAGATAAATCTAGGCTTTTTGTTTTCTTTAGTATTGTCATTTAAGTCATTGTCTTTAGTTGCTAAGATCATGATTATACAGAGACATAAGAAATCAAATGGAATCTTGAGGATTTAAAAATATATTGAAACCATCAGGAGCAATGATGGCTATTTTCAAATCTATTGTTCATTTGAAGATATTGGAAAGATATAACGCAACTTTTTAGTTTTGAATGTTATGTAACAACAATCACCATGGATGCAAAGGAAAAAATAATATGCAATGGTTTAAAACATTATTACTGGCAACAGGTATTGCTGCAATATCTGCGGGTACTCAGGCAAAACAGACAATATGTGTATTCGATATTGTTGGTAAAAGTGGCGATGTTTATGCACTGATGAAAGACTATCAATTGGCTGCAAAAAGCTGGGGTGCGGATCTTGAGTTGAAAGTAGGCACCAATGAAGCAGTGATAGCGGAAGATTTCAAGGCAGGCAAGTGTGATGGGATCAGTGTTACAGGCATGCGTGGCCGTCAGTTTAACCAGTTTACAGGCTCGCTGGATGCGATTGGTGCGATCACAGACCTGAAACTTGCGGTCAAAGTAATGCAGGGTTTGGCAAGCCCAACATTTGCTAAGGCAATGGTGAATGGCAAGTATGAGGTTGTGGGTGTGATCCCGATTGGTGATGCTTACCTGCTGGTCAATGACCGCAATATCAACACTGTTGCCAAAGCGGCAGGCAAAAAAATTGCGGTACTGGACTATGATGAAGCGCAAAAAATTATGGCTTCTCAGGTGGGTGCTCAGGCGGTTAGTTCTGACATCACCAACTTTGGTGCGAAATTCAACAATGGTCAGGTTGATATTATTGGTGCGCCAGCAGCAGCATTTAAGCCTTTAGAACTTCACAAAGGTCTGGGTACTAAGGGTGCAATTGTCAATTACCCAATCTTGCAGGTGACAGGCAACCTGATTATCCATCCTGATAAATTCCCTGCTGGTTTTGGTCAAAAATCAAGGGAATGGGTGAAGGCACAGTTACCACGTGCTTTTGGCATACTTGGCAAGATGAAAGCGGATATTCCACAAAAATACTGGATGGAAGTTCCTGCGGCTGACAAGCCTGGCTACCAAAAGCTGATGCGTGAAGCGCGTATCAACCTGACTGCAAAGGGCATTTATGACAAGCGTATGATGAAATTGCTATGGCAATTCCGTTGTCGTGAAGATGCCAAGAACTTTGAGTGTGCGCTACAGGATGAAAACTATAAATAATCCTGTAAAAAGTCTTTAAACACACTTTAAACTTCAAATACAGACCCGATATTGAGTATGTTATACTGAATATCAGGTCTTTTATTTTTTTAAAGACATATTGAAGTCTGAGGAACATCATCATGAACGCCCAAGCTCTTGAATTGTCAGATAATGCTGCCAAAAAAGTTCGCCAGTTACGTGAAAGTGAAGGGAATAACGATCTCATGTTACGCGTTTATGTCACGGGTGGAGGGTGTTCTGGATTCTCTTATGGCTTTAATTTTGCTGAAAGTGTCAATGAAGATGATGCTGAATTCAGCAATGGTGATGTAAAAATGCTGGTTGATTCCCTGAGCTATCAATACTTGGTTGGTTCAGTGGTTGATTATCTTGAAGGATTGGAAGGTTCCCGCTTCGTGGTGCAAAACCCGAATGCAACGACAACTTGCGGTTGTGGATCATCTTTCTCGATTTAATAGATTCTAATGATAAAAAGCTTCTCAATTCGAGAAGCTTTTTTATTGCTTTAAGTTTAAACAGCGGTGATAGTTCCCAATATACGATCACCTGAAGCGCCCGTCACAGTGGGTAAATTGCCACTGAGTTGCTGAACAAAACGCATCGCCAACCATGCAAAAGCGGTTGCCTCTACCCAGGTTGGGGCCAGGCCAAGTACATCTGTGGTTTGTACAGACCAATTATGCTTGCGTAAGCGCCAGCGTAGCTGTTCCAGTAAATGTGAGTTGTAGGCCCCACCACCACAAACATAGATTTCACCTGTAGGCATCAGCTCCTTGCTGCGGTAAATCGCTTTCTTAATGGCCCGTGTTGTCAGTTTCATCAATGTGGCCTGCACATTCTCAGGTGTATCTTCCAGTTCGTCATATTCCAGATCATTGCGCCAATCGCTGAGCTGCTCATCCAGCCATTCGAGGTTAAAATCTTCACGACCTGTGCTTTTCGGTGGCTCTTTGGCAAAAAATTCATGATTCTGTAAACGATCCAATAAAGAACGAATGGGATTGCCATAGGCTGCCCAATCGCCATTTTCATCGTACGGATGACCCGTATGCCGATGACACCACGCATCCATCAAAATATTGGCAGGGCCTGTATCAAAGCCGTACACGCCGTCAAGGTTGTTGGCAGGCAACATACTGACATTGGCAATTCCACCCAGATTCAAAATCACCCGATGAATGCTGTCATGCTGAAACAATGCCTGATGGAATGCAGGAACTAGAGGCGCACCCTGTCCACCAGCCGCCATATCACGACGACGAAAATCAGAAACCACAGGGAGTTGAGTAATTTCAGTGATGATATTTGGATCACCAATTTGCAGGGTAAAGCCATGTTCAGGGCGATGACGAATGGTCTGCCCATGTGAACCGATGGCCTTAATTTGGCTACGATCTATATTATTTTTGTCGATCAATTCATTAATGCCATGACCAATCATTTGTGCCAAAGCGACATCGGCTTTACCCATACGATCAATTTCATTGTCATCAGGCAAAGTCAGCGCCATTAGCTCATCACGTAGCTCAGGATCAAAAGGTACAGTCAATGTCGCATGTAAAGTAAGCGGCCCAAATGAAGCTGCGACAATATCCACACCATCCATGCTTGTGCCTGTCATTACACCAATATAGATTGCGTTCACCGCAACTTCTCCCTGCAACACGCTGAAAAAATGTTAGTATATCGCACAAATTGAATAACTGATGTGTTTAGGTTTTGTGATGTCAAATTTCTTGCCAGCCGAAGAACAGCTTGCTCTCATTCAACGAGGCACGCACGAGATTATCTCTGATGAAGATTTATTGAAAAAACTGAAAGAGAATCGTCCACTCCGTGTAAAAGCAGGCTTTGACCCAACGGCTCCTGATTTACACTTGGGACATACGGTTCTGATTAATAAATTAAAGACTTTTCAGGATTTGGGGCATGAAGTCACTTTCCTGATTGGTGATTATACCGCCATGATTGGTGATCCAACAGGCAAAAGTGCAACACGTCCGCCGTTGTCAAAAGAACAAGTCATTGCCAATGCCAAGACTTATCAAGAACAAGTTTTTAAAATCTTGGACCCGAATAAAACTAAAGTACGTTTTAACTCGGAATGGTTTAATGAAAAATCTGCGGCTGACCTGATCCAACTGGCAAGCCAGCAAACTGTATCACGTATGCTGGAACGTGATGACTTTACCAAGCGCTATAACAACCACCAGCCAATCGCGATCCATGAGTTTTTATATCCATTGGTACAAGGCTATGACTCGATTGCGCTTGAAGCAGATGTTGAGTTAGGTGGAACAGACCAAACTTTTAACTTGTTGATGGGACGTACTTTACAAGGTCGTTACGGTCAAGAATCACAAGTCTGCATCACTGTACCGATTCTTGAAGGTTTAGATGGCGTCAATAAGATGTCTAAATCTTTAGGCAACTATATAGGTGTATTTGATACCCCAGGCGCAATGTACCAAAAAATCCTGTCAATGCCAGATAGCTTGATTGAACGCTACTTTGATTTACTCAGCTTTAAGTCACTTGATGAAATCAAAGTCTTGCTGGATGAAATGGCTGCGGGTCGCAATCCACAAGAAATCAAACGTATCTTGGCACTTGAGCTGGTGGAGCGTTTCCATGATGCAGAAGCGGCTGAAAATGCACACAAGAGCGCAGGCAATCGTGTAACCGAAGGCGAAGTACCTGAAGATACACCAGAAGTGACAATTTCTCGTGGTGAGTTTGGTGGTGAGTTATTTATTGCCACAATTCTTCGTGTTGCTGGTTTAAACCCAAATGCAGCTGCTGCAAAAGATGCCGTGGGTCGTGGTGCGGTTAAAGTTGACTGGAATGTGGTTGATATGAGCTTCTCTGTAAAAGAGAATGTCACTTTAATCATCCAATCGGGTAAAAAAGCGATTGCTCGTGTGACTTTTACTGATTAAATCACAATGGAAAAAATAAAGAGCAGGCCATTAGCCTGCTTTTTATACGTAAATAGCTGATAAAAACAACGAAAACACTAATATTGTAGAAAAAAGAAACATGCAAAAGAAAATAATAAAAAAGGGGGTTGTGTTGGGAGAGGAATGGTGTAGAATGCACATCCATCGGCGGTGATG
>CAZKJI010000118.1:0-6762 GCA_964553005.1 uncultured Acinetobacter sp.
TTTAAATCCGATTAAAAAGATAGGATTTATAATAAATTAATTAAAAATAAAACCAAGTAAAATGGTGTGAATATAAAAACATAATATTAACAAATACTTATGATTCTGTTTGCTTAAATAAATATGAACGACAATGAAATATCCATAAAACCTTGTGTATTAGTAGAATTTATTGTTAAAAATGTGATGAATTTCTCACTTTGTTTTGATGTAAAATTGGATCAGAAATATGAGAAAAATGAAAGACTAAAGTTTTAAAATTCCAGCTATTCTTTTTGTAACAATTTGTAATATTGTGGATTCAAGTCATCTTGATCTCATGTTTGGCATGAAAAAAATCAGTTTTGTGTGATTAAAAAACACATTTGGCATCAGTCAGGTGTAAACAGTCTGTTGGAAATGGATATCTTCTTGGCCAGATAGTATGAGCTGGATTTTTGGCTGATGAGCAATACCTGTGACTGCAATTCCAGTTCACCATATTCAGGTTCAACCTGAACATAGTGCAGTTGACCAAACTCATCGCGTACACGGGCCTGAGCAGAGAATCCTGGTCTTGCATTACCTGTGGAAATGGTTGCCAGCCGCCCAACCAAATTGGTATGGGTATGCGTGACTTTAGGTTTAATCACTTGATCCAGACAATGAATCATAAATACAGTAAAGAAAATATCGATGATTAACGCTGGGATAAAAAGATAGTAAGGCGAAATAAAATAGTGCTGTACGGCAAAGAATGAAAGTTCCAGAAAATAGCCTGCAAAACTGAAATTGATCAGTAGAAAAACAAAGATCAGATACTTGGAAAACTTGACATCCAGTAGCGGTGAATTTAGTAGCCATTCTGGTGTCAATTTCTTCACCAGATGGCTAGGGCGTAACCCAATAAAGATACCAATGGTTTCTGCAATGCTGAGCAAGACCAGTACCACTACACCCATGTGGAATGGCATCAGGTAATAATTGAGAAAAAACTCAGTCATCGCAGAATTCATGATTTAGGCACTAATCAATATAAATACCACCATCAGAGTGGACTTCCAAATTTACTTTCTCAAGAAAATCACCCAGACATGGGCCCGAAATACATTCACCTGTTTCTACGGAAAACAGGGCACCATGCGTAGAACATTGGATATATTCAGCATCCTGATCCAGAAATTGATTCTCCAGATATTCAAGCTCAGTTTGCAAATGCGGACAAAGATTATTATAGGCATAAAATTGTCCGTCACGCTGGGTGATGAAGATGGTCTTTCCTTTCATTGTGTCGTATGCGCGTGCTTCACGTTCAGGGACTTCCTCGGTCATGCAAATTTTTTCCATTACGCACATTCCTGTTGTGTAGATTTGAATTGTTCAAATAGCTTGGCGTAGTTTTCGACAGCCAAGCGTGGGCCGAATTGAGCAACAACCTCACTGGAAATTAAAATGGCAAGCTGGGCAGCCGCTTCCAGACTGAGGCCTGCATTGATGGCATATAAAAATGCACCTGCAAAGGCATCACCCGCACCATTGGTATCCACAGCTTCAACATGACGACCTGCTACATGGAATTGTTGCTTTGGCTCAATGATTGTTGCGCCGTTCGCACCCTGTGTAATCACGATATGCTGATTATTTAATTTTAATGCTGGAATGGCATCATCAAGATTTTCTGTATTGGTAAACATCAACGCTTCCTGTTCATTACAGAACAGTAAGTCAACGCCATCATCCAGTAATTCTTCCAAACCTTGACGGGCATATTGCACCATTGCTGGATCAGAAAGGGATAGGGCGATTTTCACCCCATGCGCTTTTGCAAGCTCACGGGCCTGTTTGACTGCGATACGTGCTGTATCACTGGTTGATAAGTAACCCTCGATATAGAGCCATTTTGCTGTTTTTAATGGTTCAAAGTCGATTTGTTCAGCAGACAATTCAGCGGTAATCCCCAGATAGGTATGCATGGTACGTTCTGAATCAGGGCTGATCAGTACCATACAGGTTCCTGTTATGCCTTCGCTGATTGATCGCGTAGTAGTCTGGATACCTGCATCATTTAAACCATTCAGATAAATTGAACCCAGTTCGTCGTTACCAACACGGCATCCATAAAAAGCGGTGCCACCCAATGCACTGAATGCAACCGTAGTATTCGCTGCTGAACCACCACTGGCTTGACCCTTGTAGCTTTGAGTATCTTGTAATTGCTGATATAAAGCGGCCTGAGTGTCGCCATCAGTCAACTGCATTGTGCCTTTTTGCAAAGCCTGCTGTGTTAAAAACTCATAAGAAACTTTAAATTCTTGGTCAATGAGTGCATTTCCAATTGCAAAAAGATCAACAGTTGCCATGTTTGTCATCACAGTAAAAATCAAAAGCTAAAGTTTACACCAATGCATTGACCATCACACCTTGCTTGCTGAATTTTTCTACAAAAACATACCAATTTACATGGATATCCGTGCATATTCTTCGGTAGACTCTCTATAATCAAGAATGTTAATTAAATAGATAAATTGGAGATCACATGACTGTCGATGTTTCTGAAAGCATTACTCAAACTATCCATCCCGCGTTTCAGCTATTACGTCAACACCATGTAGAAGCACTCGATATTCAAGTTTCAGAATATAAACATAAAGTGACAGGTGCAGTTCACTATCATCTCGCGACCAATAGTGATGAAAATGTGTTTCTGGTGGCGTTTAGAACACAACCGATGGACTCAAAGGGAACCGCCCATATTTTAGAGCATACTGCCTTATGTGGTTCTGAGAAGTTTCCAGTCCGTGATCCATTCTTTTTAATGATTCGCCGTTCACTGAATACCTTTATGAATGCCTTTACTGCGGCAGACTGGACGGCTTATCCATTCGCAACGCAGAACAAGAAAGATTTTCAAAACCTGTTGTCGGTTTATTTAGATGCTGCCTTTGCTGCAAACCTGAATCCTCTGGATTTTGCTCAGGAGGGAATCCGTATTGAGCTGGAAAATGATCAGGCGGTTTATAAAGGTGTGGTCTTTAATGAAATGAAAGGGGCAATGAGTTCACCTACAGATCAGCTCTATCACCAATTGGCACATCATTTATTCCCTGAAACGACCTATCACTATAATTCAGGTGGTGATCCAAAAGACATTCCTGATTTAACCTACGAACAGCTTGTTGATTTTTATAAAACACATTATCACCCAAGTAATGCAGTCTTTATGACTTTTGGTAATCAAACTGCCTATGATTTACAGGAACAGTTTGAAAAACTGGCCTTGCATAAATTCTCTCAAGGTACGACTTTATATTCCACACCTGAGAAGCGTTTAACTGCACCAATCGAAGTCACTGAATCCTACGCGGTGGATAGTGAAGATCTGAAAGACAAGACTTATCATATAATGTCATGGTTATTGCCTGAAACCAGTGATATTAAACTACGTTTAGGTATGCGTCTGGTTGAGGGGATTTTGCTGGAAAATTCAGCTTCACCATTACGTCATTATCTGGAAACCTGTGGTTATGCTCAATCCACAGGGCCATTAATGGGAGTGGATGACAGTAATTTTGAAATGACATTCTATTGTGGTGTACAGGGTTCAAATGCTGAACATGCAGAAAGCTTTAAGAATGGTGTATTAAACATTCTACAGGAGGTGGCATCCAAACCTGTTGATACCGATTTGGTCGATGCAATTTTGCATCAGATTGAACTGCATCAACGTGAAATCAATGGTGATGGCACGCCTTATGGTTTAAGTCTTATTTTGAATGGTCTAGGTAGTGCAATTCACCACAATGATCCAATCCATGTCTGGGATGTGGATTCTGCAATTGAGCAAGTGAAAGAAGAATTGAAAGACCCAATGTGGTTGTCTAATTTAATTCAAACTCATTTGTTAGATAACCCGCATCGTGTACAAATGACCTTAGTGCCTGATGCGACCAAATCAGTAAAAGAGCAACAGGCTGAGCAAGCACGTTTGGCTGAAATTACTGCTAATTTGACAGAAGATCAAAAAATTGAAATTCAGCAAAAAACTGAAGCATTAAAAGAACGTCAAGACACAGCTGATGATCTTGAGTTACTTCCTAAAGTTGGTTTGGAAGATGTGCCTGCGGATTTGCATATTGTTCAAGGTCAATTGCGTGAGATTATCTGTAATGGTCTGGATACACCATTAAATCTTTATCATGCAGGCACCAATGGTATTTATTATCAACAAGTTTTGATTCAGATTCCAGACGAAATCGTACAGTCGCCTTATTTCAACTTACTTTCTATCTTGATGGGTGAGGTTGGTGCAGGTGAGCATGATTATTTAGAATTCCAACAAATCCAAACGGCTGTAAGTGGTGGTTTGGGAATGGGAGCGTCTTTACGTAGCAAAGTGGATGATAAAGATCGAATTAGTGCTTGGTTGACGTTGACGACTAAATCACTTACGCAAAAGTTAGATTCTATTCAGTTGTTGAAACTTGCATTTGAACAGCTCCGTTTTGATGAAAAAGATCGTATCATCGAATTATTGCAGCAACGGAAAACCCGTTGGCA
Organism: uncultured Acinetobacter sp.; assembly: GCA_964553005.1. GTDB lineage: Bacteria > Pseudomonadota > Gammaproteobacteria > Pseudomonadales > Moraxellaceae > Acinetobacter. The sequence goes on from CAZKJI010000118.1 coordinate 4,537, forward strand.
GTCACGCTTGTCAGGTTCTGGACATAGCTATGCAATGCAAATTGCTTCTCGTCAAATGAGTGCATTAGCTCGACGTGACTATCATAATACTGGTTTAGGCGCATTAAATTGGCTTACTCACTTGGTCAATAAGATTGATCAGGATGATACGGCTTATGAAGCTTTAATCGCTGAGTTACAAGCAATTCATCGTAAGTTATTACAAGCACCTAAACAGTTTTTATTGGTTTGCGAAGAACATCAATCTGATCGTCTGGTTGAAGAGATTCAAAACGTTTGGGATAAACTGGCTGTCGATAAATCACCTGTAAGCCTAACCGAAGTTGAACAAATCAATACAGAAAATGATGAGGCATGGCTCATTCAGACCAATGTACAGTTCTGTGCTTCCGCCTATCAGGCGGTTGATGTTGCTCATGCAGATGCAGCACCATTGATGGTATTGGCTGCGTATTTACGTAATGGTTTCTTACATAGTGCCATTCGTGAAAAAGGTGGAGCGTATGGTGGTGGAGCCAGTTATGATGGCAATGCCTGCTCATTCCGTTTCTATAGCTACCGTGATCCACGATTGGCGGAAACATTTAATGATTTTGAAGCCAGTGTGCAATGGTTGCTGAATACTGAACAACAGCCATATCAGCTTGAAGAGGCGATTTTAGGTCTGGTTGCAAGTATGGATAAGCCTGGCTCACCTGCTGGTGAAGCAATTACAGCGTGTTATGCATTGCTGCATGCCCGCACACCGAAATTCCGTAAAATGCTACGTGAACGCCTGTTGAATGTAACTCTGGAAGATTTAAACCGTGTGGCAAAACAGTATCTGGTGGAACAAAAGCCTGTGAAGGCAGTGGTTGCGCCATTTGCTAAACGTGATGAGCTGCAAGCACTTGGATTTAATATTCAGCAAGTTAATTAAAATAAAAAGTTGGAGATATCTATGGCGTTCAAATCTTTTGAGCGGGGTCATTTGGAGCTTGGTGTCATGATGACACTGAGCGCTTTGGCGAGTTCTATGGTCAATGCGCAAACAACTACACCTGCAGCACCAGCAACAGTAGACGCTTGTGTTGCCTTGGCTTCTAGTGCAGAGCGTTTAGCATGTTATGACAGCCTTTTTAAGGCGCCGACCATTATTCCAACACAAGTTCAGACAGATGCCGCACCTGTGGTCACAGTCGCTGTGCCTGTGGTCGAGTCGAATGAACCAGACAAACCTGAATCTTTAAAAGACAAGGTGGTTCAAAAAGTTAGTGACCTGCATTTATTGGGTGCTGCGCCCAAGTTTGATCCGAATGTTTCCTTGCTGGACCGCCGTTGGGAGTTGTCGGAAGAAAGTAAGCTTGGGGTATGGAATATTCGTGCCTATCAACCCGTTTATTTACTGCCAGTGTTCTGGACCAGTGACAAGAATGAATTTCCAAGCAGTCCAAATCCACAAAACACTGTCAAGGATAAACAGGAATTAACCTCTAGTGAGGCAAAGTTCCAGATTTCCTTTAAGACCAAGGCCTGGGAAAACATTCTGGGTAATAATGGCGATTTATGGGTGGGTTATACCCAGTCTTCACGTTGGCAGGTTTACAACTCTGAGGAATCACGTCCATTTCGTGAGACCAATTATGAACCTGAAGCAAGTTTAATATTTAGAACCAATTATGAAATTTTAGGTCTAAACGCACGTTTGCTCGGGGTTACCCTAAACCATCAATCCAATGGTAGTTCTGATCCATTGTCGCGTAGCTGGAATCGGGTGATTTTTAATCTGGGTTTTGAAAAAGACAACTTTGCTTTGATGCTTCGCCCTTGGTATCGCATTGAGGAAGAAGCAAAGGATGATAATAATCCTGATATTAAGGATTATATTGGTCGTGGTGATTTAACCGCATTTTATCGCAAGGGAGAAAATGACTTTTCTCTTATGCTACGCCATTCCCTTAAAGGTGGTGATAAATCACATGGCGCGGTGCAGTTTGACTGGGCATTTCCAATCAAGGGCAAGCTACGTGGTCATTTACAACTCTTTGATGGATATGGTGAAAGCCTGATTGATTATAACCACCGTGCAACCTATGCAGGTTTGGGTGTGTCGTTAATGAACTGGTATTAAATGAGCTTAAATATTCCAGAGCCATTATTGCAGCTTGAGGCAAATTGTGGGGTGTTTGCGGTCTGGCTGATTATAAAGCAATATCAAACCCATATTGATATTGCTGACCTGATTCA
>CAZKJI010000119.1:0-6724 GCA_964553005.1 uncultured Acinetobacter sp.
TGGCTGATCAAATTGGTTATATCTCAACAGGTGGTGGTGCATTCCTTGAGTTTGTAGAGGGCAAAACCTTACCAGCAGTTGCAGTTTTGCTTGAGCGTGCGTAATCAGTATTTAATATTTGATTTATAAGCATGTTTGAAAAAGAAGAGTCGATGAAAATCGGCTCTTTTGTTTTTGGTGGATATTGTGGTCATAAAAATGTCACATATCTGAAATATGCTTGTCACAACTTCAACCATTAACTGTGGAAAGCCGTGATGAAATTTAAATTAACCCTTGCCGCTTTAATCATTGCTCCGATCATGTTGACTGCATGTGCAAAGAAAGAAGAAGCGAAAAACGCTGAACCGCAAGAGCAGACAACTTCAGTCACACAAACCAGTCCAGAACAACAGGCTGCGATTGATGCCATTGATAAACCGAATTTAGATGAAAATAATACTGATGTTACCGAAGAGGGTGCAGCTTCAGAAGTGGCTGCGAGTGAAGCTCAATAAGTGACAAAAATAAAAAAAAGCCGATGTTTAAACATCGGCTTTTTTTATTTATCCATTGGCTTTGCAGTAGAACGTCAAGGTTGTTTGATAGTCATCATCTTTTGCCAGCGAAGCATTCTTACCAGTCAGTGTACCAATGACCCCTGCGGCAGCCTCAACCATTTTTCCTGTTTGCTCATCCACCACACCTTTTAAAACCCCCTGATATGCGGTTTTTTCATCTACCACGACAGGCGAGGTATTGCGAGTACAGGTTTTCTGTGCTGCACTGACTGCATTGTTTTTGGCAATCAGGCTGGTTTTACCAATGCCTGTGACTTCATATTGATTGTTTTCTTTTTGAATCGCCAATGTGTTGGTTGGGGTGGATGCACATGCAGTTAATCCAAGTGCCAAACCGCCAAGTAAAGACATAATAAACGTTTTTTTCATTGCTTGTTCTCAAGTTACGACAGAATTTTATTATTTGAACATAGAATTTTTGAATGCTTTCACAGGTTATGTACAGTTTGTGCTAATGCTTTGTTAAATTTCTCAAATTAATGATTAAGCAGGGATTAGCCGTGGTGGAAATCATTCAGATTATGCTAATCTAGCGCAACCCTTGTGTTAGTTAGATTCATTTTAATGACGGACTCAAAAATAGAAATCATTCATCATAATATTCATCAACGTCAATCCATTGGACAACTCATTGAGCCAGCGCCGAATACACAACAACTTGAACAGGCAGTGCAGGCCGCACTTACGGCACCCGATCATCATCGTTTAAAACCAACACGTTTTGTGATTGTGACAGCTGAACAGCGTGCCGCTTTTGGCGAGCATCTGGCAAAGGCTTTGGCCGATTTAGGTGAGGCTGATCCTGCACAGCTAGATCGTGTCAAACAGCATCCATTCCGTGCGCCTTTGCTGGTTCTGGCTTTAACTAGCATTCAGGATCATCCCAAAGTTCCACACTTTGAACAGATTTTAAGTACAGGTGCCGCTATTCAAAATTTCCTGCTTTCCTTGCAGGCACAAGGTTTTGCCAGCATGTGGCGTTCGGGGGCGGTGGTTGAGTCGAACTGGCTAAAACAGCAATTGGGTTTAAAAAAGCAAGACTTGATCTCAGGTATTATTTATGTGGGAACTGCGGCTAAAGTGATTGCGCCTCGTGCCGAAATAGAGAGTCAGGACTTTGTCAAAGTATGGCAAGCGACCTAAATCTTATTTGTGAATGATTAAAGAAATTTGTTTCAGGATAGAAAATGACAGAGTTGAAGTTTAGCGATTTGGTTGAACCCGTAGCCGTAGACCAGAAAACAGCATTAAGAATTACCGTGCTGGGTGGGGGGAGTTTTGGTACGGCAATAGCGAATCTGGCTGTGCGTAATGGCTGCGACACCATGATCTGGATTCGTGATGCGGCTGTTGCTGAGGAAATCAATCAAACGCATATCAACAAGCGCTATTTGCCTGATTACACACTGGAAACAGGTTTGCGTGCAGTTTCTGATCTGGAGTTGGCTGTACGGGATCGTGACATTATTTTGGTGGCAATCCCAAGTCATTCTTTCCGTGATGTATTGAAGAAAATCGCGCCGTTTATTAGCGCACAGGCAGTGGTTTCACTGACGAAAGGCATTGAAGCAAAAACCTTTAGTTTTATGAGTGATATTATTCGTGTGGAATTACCTGAAGTACCTTATGGGGTTTTATCAGGACCAAATCTGGCAAAAGAAATTATGGCGGGTATGCCATCAGGTACGGTGATTGCCAGTGAGTCTGAACTGGTTCGCTATGCGGTACAGCATGCCTTGCATAGTGCCTTGTTCCGTGTTTTTGGCAGTGATGATGTGCATGGTGTGGAACTGGGCGGCGCGCTAAAAAATATCTACGCGGTTGCAATGGGCATGGGCGCTGCCTATAACATTGGTGAAAACACCAAGAGTATGATTTTAACCCGTGCATTGGCTGAAATGAGCCGCTTTGCAGTCAAACAGGGTGCCAACCCATTGACGTTTTTAGGTTTATCAGGTGTGGGTGATTTATTTGCCACCTGTAACAGCCCATTAAGCCGTAACTATCAGATTGGTTTTGCGCTGGGTTCAGGTAAAACACTGGATCAGGCAACCAAAGAGTTGGGACAAACCGCCGAGGGTATTAACACCATTGTGCAGGTGCGTACCAAAGCGCAGGAACTGGATGTGTACATGCCAATCACCAATGCCTTGTACGAGGTGATTTTTGAAAATGCACCGCCAATGACCATTGCCTTGTCGTTAATGAAAAATGGCCATCGTAGCGATGTGGAATTTGTTTTACCTCATCATGAAGTTTAATCAAAAAATTGTCATCCAAAGTTGTTATGCTTTGAATCAAGAAAAAATTAGAGAATGATTATGCAACTCACTTTAGTTCGTCACGGTGAAGCGTCTCCAGCAGTGAATGGAAATGATATGCAGCGGCCACTCACAGCGCGTGGGCATCAGCAGGCTGAGCAAACAGGAGATTTTCTCAAAGATGTGATTCAGCCTGAAATTTTTATTGTCAGCCCATTGTTACGTGCTCAGGAAACACTGCAACATATCAAGGCACATTTTCAGGGGATTCCTGTTTTAATCTGCGATAAAATTAAACCCGATGATAACGCCAAAGATGCCATAGAATGGTTATCGAAACTTCCATACGAGTCGATTGCGGTGGTGTGCCACATGAATGTAGTAGCACATATTGCGGAACAATTGACCCATGAAAGTTTTAATCCATTTGCATTGGCCGAAGCACGTATTTATGATCAGGCAGTGATTGTGAATGGTTTATCAACGCAAAAGAACCGTTTTACACCAACAATATAAATTTTATCTATCCTGAACAGGATAAAGGTACTGAACACCGATGCTGTATATATGGATGCCCGAAACCAATGGAACATGGTATTGGTCGGCTGAGGAAAATTGGTTACAGGCAAATAGTCTTGAACAACTCATTCAGGACTTGCAAGCGCATAATGGAAAAGAGGCGGTGGTCTATTTTCCAAGCCGTAATGCCCAAATGTTGCAGCAACCCATGACAAAGGCGCATTACAAGCAATTGGGGCAGGAGGGCATTAAATATCTGTTAGAAGAGTTTGTGACCTTGCCGATTGACCAGATGAAAGTGGTACATCATTTTCAGCATGATCAGCTCAATATTTTAGGTGTTGCGCAATTTACCATTGAAACTTGGCAGCATGCACTCAGCCTTTTACCGATCCAGATTGTCGCTTTCTTGCCTGATTTTCTGATTCTGCCTGATCCAGCACAAAATGAAGTGGTGCTGGTGAATCTGTATGACCATTTACTGGTCAGGGAAAATGTCTGGTCAGGTAACTCGGTTGATGATCTAGGATTATTTCTGGAATTTCAGTCACCAGAAACGCAGTATAAATTTGCCAATCTCAGTGCAGGCCAACTGGACATTCTGGCAACAGCATCTGATAAAGATCAACGTACCGAGTTTAGCTACCAATTTGAGCAGCTCCAAAGACCAAAGCAACATCCATTTAATGTGCTGCCAAAGGCAAAAAATGCGGATGTACAATGGTCAGGCTATTGGAAAGCCTCGGCAGCCGTTTTACTGGCGGTGATTCTGGTGCAGTTGGGTTATGACGCTTTGCGCTGGTCAAAGTTGAGAAAGGTGGCAGATCAAACTGCTGTACAGGCGATAGACCAGTATAAACACTGGTTTGGTGAAAATACCCGTGTGACTGAGCAGAACATTAAAAGCCAGTTTGAAAGCCAGTTACGCATGAGCCAGTTGGGTGACACTCAGGCATTGTCACTGCTCAGTCGGGTCGGGCCAATCCTGATGCAGCAACAGATTGTGGCCCAGCAAGTCAGTTATGATGCTTCAACATTGGCAATGTCGTTAAAGGCAAAATCTGCAAATGACTTGCAGGCATTGGCACAGCAGTTGAATCAGCAAGGTTTTCAGGCGGAACTTGGAAATGTACAGGCGGATAGTGTCGGTGCAATTGGGATGGTCAAAGTAAAATAATGAAAGCGTTCACACAATTACAAAATAGTCTTGATCAGAAAGCTGAGGCACTGAACCAATACTTACAGAGCCTATCGGTGCGTGAGCGCGTGATGGTGGTTTTCACAACCGTTTTTTTAATCGTTGTGATTGTTGGCTTCGCTTTGTGGAAAATGCATGCTTTGGCAAACCAGCAACAACAGCGTTTAAATGAGCTCAAGGATTTAACAGTCTGGATGCAGAGCAATGCCGCCACCATGAAACCTGCCAATGATCTTGCACTTTCCGCGGCGGATAAAATCCAGCGTAGCGCACAGCAGCAAGGATTGGCGGTTTCTTCACAGCAAAATGGAGAACAGATTCAAATTGTTGCCGAACATCAAAATTATGCGGTGCTTGCCAACTTTTTAATGCAACTGTCCCAGATGGGGTTAAGCATTGAAAAAATGGACATGGTTTCCAATGCGGGTCAGATTAAATTAACGGCAACAGTTCAGTAGACGCTGAAAATAACTCTCTACCAAGCATGGCGTTTTGTGGAGCCTATGCCTATAATACGCTTACTTGAAAAATCAGTAGACTGTGATTGGTATGTTATATTCATTGGCCCGCCCTTTGTTGTTTACTTTGGCACCAGAGCGTGCACATGAACTCACACTCTCCATGCTGGATAAAGCACATAAACTTGGCTTTATGCACCAGAAAGTTGCCGCTAAACCTGTAAAATGTATGGGCATTGAGTTTCCAAACCCCGTTGGTCTTGCTGCTGGTCTGGATAAAAACGGTGCCCACATTGATGCATTGGCTGCATTGGGTTTTGGCTTTATTGAAATTGGTACCATTACCCCACGCCCACAGGCAGGCAATCCCCAACCGCGTTTATTCCGCATTCCTGAAGCAAAGGCGATTATTAACCGCATGGGCTTTAACAATGACGGGGTGGAGCAACTGATTGAAAATGTAAAAGCCTCAAAATTCAAAGGTGTGCTAGGCATCAACATTGGTAAAAATGCCGATACGCCTGTTGAAGATGCTGTTTCAGATTACTTGATCTGTCTGGAAAAAGTCTATAACTACGCTTCCTATATCACTGTCAATATTTCATCTCCAAACACCAAAAACTTACGCAGCTTACAAAGCGGCGATGCACTTACAGAGTTGCTACAAACCTTGAAAGGTCGCCAACTGGAGCTTGCGCAACAATATCAGCATTATGTTCCTTTGGTACTTAAGGTTGCGCCAGATTTAACATCCGAAGACATTAATTTTATTGCAGTGCAATTACTGAAGTTCAAGATAGATGGCCTGATTGTCACCAACACCACACTTGGTCGTGATGGTGTGGAAAACCTGCCGAATGGCAATGAGGCGGGCGGTTTGTCGGGTGCGCCAGTATTTGAGAAAAGTACCGAATGTTTAAGCCAGTTTGCCGAAGTGCTGGATGGCCAGATTCCACTGATTGGGGTGGGTGGTATTTTGTCTGGTGAGCAGGCTGTGGCGAAGCAACAGGCAGGCGCGAGCCTAGTTCAGGTGTATAGTGGGCTGATTTATGCTGGCCCAACATTGGTTAAAGAGTGTGTTAATGCGATGACAGTGTGAAATGAACACGCTTGATATCATTATTCTGATCATCTTGCTCATTGGAGGGCTGAACGGTTTGCGTCAAGGATTTATCAAAGCCTTTGCGAACTTGGTCGGATGGATATTCGCATTGATCGTGGGGGCTAAATACGCCGTTATATTGGCGCCTGCAATGAGCAGCCTAAGCCAAGACCCTGTCGTGCAAAAAATTGCAGCTTTCGCTTTTATCGTACTGATCATTGTGGTGTGTACCTGGATTGTTTCGGCACTGTTGAATGGCCTCTTGAAAAGTTTGAAACTGGGTCCATTAAATCGTTTAGCAGGTGGCGCATTCGGTTCCCTGAAAGGTTTACTGATTGTTTTGGTCACCATGCAGGGCGTTGGTCCGTGGGTGGAAAGCTCGCCACACTGGAAACAGTCCAAATTTGTACAAATCCTATTACCCTATGCACCTTTAGCAACAGAAATCTCTAAAGATGCTGCAAATCAAGCTTTACATCAAATGACATCTGAAGGTGCCTTGTTACATCGCCCTTCAACTGAAATGGACGAGTCAGAACGTGCTGCGGTCGATCCGCGTTCTGATCATTCGACGAAAAATCCTTTTTATTAATTGGGGTTAAACCCCGTTCCTAGCTTGTCGCGAG
>CAZKJI010000120.1:0-6723 GCA_964553005.1 uncultured Acinetobacter sp.
ATTTTATCAAAATTCAACCTGCTTTGTTTCAGCATACTTTTTGAAACACCACCAACTATTCTTATAAAGACTTGGAAATGAAAGTTTATCATAACCAAGCTGATAGAGAATTTTATAATACAGCGGCACCTATTACTGCTGGTCGTAAGGAAAGTGGTATAAAAGGGCGTACGCAACTGGGTAAGATCGGTTTGGCAAAACTGGAGGCCATCCGTACTGAAGATTTGCAAAGTGGTGTCAATCAGGGTGTTTCTGCCAGTATCGAACGTGCGATCAGCCGTATTGTCGCGGTTGAGCTGGGTCTCAAGTACTACGATGAGTCTAAGAATCCAGCACTGTTGGGGGCTTCACAAACAGCGCCGTATCATGGTTTAACCGCACGTACAAAAATCACCACACAGCTTCCTTGGCAGGGTTCAAATGTTTTTGCTGAATATGAGCAGGATATTTCCGAAGCTGAGCGCCGTATTTTTGCCTTGGGTGCGAATTACCAGATTAATTCAAAACTGCGTGCCTATGGTCGCCATGAGTTGGTGTCCAGTATTCAGGGACTGTATGACCTAAATAACAATCAGCGTCGTAATGTCACAGTGTTTGGTCTGGATAGCAAATATAACAATAATGGCACAGCGTTTAGTGAATATCGTATTCGTGATGGTATCAGCGCTCGTGAAGCTGAAGCTGCAATCGGTTTACGTAACCGTTGGGAACTGGAAAAAGGCTTCTATGCAACCACCAGTTTTGAACAGGTGAAGTCATTGTCAAAAGCAGATACCAATAACCAGAATTCGGATAACACCGCTGCATCTTTAGGTGTGGAATATCTGGCCAATCCAAACTGGAAAGCTGTTGCGAGAATTGAAGCACGTTGGGCGGACCAGTCTGACACCATCCTGAATAATTTGGGTATTGCCTACAAATATTCTGATGACGTGACCTTATTGGCGAAAAATGTCGTTAGCCTGACTGACAGTAAGAGTGAGAATAGTGGTGATCGCTTAGTTGATCGTTTCCAGGTGGGTGCTGCCTACCGTGACACTGAGCACAATCGTTTTGATGCGCTGACCAAGGTGGAATACCGCTATGACAGTAACAAGTCAGATTTAAATAATCCATACCTAAAGCGTGTCTATATTTTCTCAAATCACCTGAATTACCATCCAAGTCGCGATATTACCCTTTCAGGCCAATATGCGGTTAAAAATGTAGACACCACGTTCTCTGGTTTGGAGTCAAGTGGTATGACGCATATGCTCAGTGGTCGGGCAATCTATGACATCAATGAACGTTGGGATGCGGGTGTTCATACAGGTGTGTTATGGTCGAACATGAGTTCGGGTCGCCGTGTTCTGGTTGGGGGGGAAGTGGGTTATCTGCTGGCTGCAAACCTCTGGTTATCAGGTGGTTATAACTTCTCTGGCTATAAAGATGATGATCTGGTGGATAGTGACACAACGATTCAGGGCGCGTATGTACGCTTTAGATTCAAGTTTGATGAGAACCTGTTCTCTCGCAACAATTCTACCGTGAACGCTTCAAGAGAACCGTAAAGATGAAATATGTCACACCTGCCTTGCGTCAATTTTATCGTGGTGCTGCAACTGTTGCAGTTTGTTGGAGCGTGATGGTTTGGGCAGAAAACCCTGATCAGTTGGCTGCACCTGTTACGGCACAAGATTCTCCAGATACTACAGCCCAGTCAGGTATTTATAATCCAAAAGATCAACAGGTTGCTGCCTTGCAGGCACGTCTCGTTCCTTTTTTGAATGAACAGGGCGTTGAGCGTTATCATGCTGCCAAAGCAGCCGCATGGTTGACTTATGCGGCCCATGAGGGAAGTGAAAAAAGTACAACGGCTGCGCGAAAAGAAGCACTTGCTCAGGCGGAAATAATTATAGCGGCATTGGAGCAAGGTCAGGCTAAGCAGTTAAGTTTAACCACACCGATTCTGTCTACCTCAAGTGTAATGCGGCGCGATTTATGGGCAAATGCTGAATTACTGAAACAGCATGCAGGTTTTTCCTGTGCCCAGTCTCAGGTTGCACAGGCAGAGGTGATGCTGGTCTGGGCGGCCGCTGAGCATTGCGAATTGGGCTGGCGGCATTCACGGGAACTGTTTTTATCAGCACAGCGCTTAATTGATCAGGCAAATAGTCGGGCGTTTAGTTGCAGTGCAGATGTTCCTCAACAGCTTCCGAAAATTAGTTATCCATCTTTACAGGAACTGAATGGCAGTGAGCAGGGATGTCATGGTGTTGCAGGGCCTTGGCCGATTTGGTCGCCGCAACAAAAAACCGTCATTGTTGAAGACAAGCAGCCTGTTGATCAACCTGTGCCGAATGTGGTGCATTTTGCTTTAGATCAGGCAGTTTTATCGCAGGATTCCATCAATGTGCTCAATCAGATCGTGAACTTCCTAACAGCGCATCCAACTTACACCTTGACACTGTATGGGTTTACCGATCAGCAGGCAAATGAACAATATAATTTAAAATTGTCCCTGCGTCGTGCGCAGGCAGTATCTCAATATCTAACTCAGCAAGGTGTTGCTCTAAATCGTATTGCGACAGAGGCAAAAGGCAAGACCCAGCTGATTGAAAATGAAAACCTGAAAATGGGGCGTGCCCTAAGTCGCCGTGTGGAGCTGGTTTATGTCGATCCTGAAGGCAGGGAAATTCAAACCATTCGACAAAATCAGGATATTCAGCTAGAGCGTTAAAGTTTTTAAGCTTGCGCTAAGCTGTAGCAAATGATTCCTCTAACCAGTTTGTTACACATATTGCTGACTTAAAACGATTAAAGTTGCCTGAATAACAATTTTAGTTTGGGTCAAAAAAGTATTCATGATGATCGCTTTTGATTTAAGTTATTCTGTATAACTGTATGATTCGCTATATTTGTGGAAATATAGCGAAATTTGAAGATCAACCTGACTAAATTAGCGATGCTGAGCAATATGATGGGGGTATGTGCATGGAGAAAATTAGCCCAGACTTGGAAAATATAGTCTGCGTATTCTAAATAATAATGATGCTCACTCCTGAAGAACTGGAAGTACTGAAACTGTCATGTAAGGTGGCAGCGACTTGTCTGGTCTCTAGTTTAGTTCCTGCCACACTGATGGCATGGGTCTTGGCGAGAAAGGAATTTTGGGGTAAGTCCCTGTTTGAAACTTTGGTATTTCTGCCTTTGGTTTTGCCACCTGTAGTGCCTGGCTATTTGCTGCTACAGGTATTTGGCAATCGGGGTATTTTAGGACAATATTTAGCACCGATGGGACTGGAGTTTGCCTTTAACTGGAAAGGCGCAGTATTGGCATCTGCGGTGATGGGCTTTCCCTTATTGGTGCAATCCATTCGACTGGCGATTGAGCTGGTTGATCAACGGCTGGAAATGGTAGCCAAAACGTTGGGGGCTTCCTCGTTTGGAGCATTTATGCAGGTGACATTGCCGCTTGCAAGTAGTGGAATTTTAGTCGGCAGCATTTTATGTTTTTGCCGTAGTTTGGGCGAGTTTGGAGCCACCATTACCTTTGTTGGCAATATTGCTGGTGAAACCCGTACTTTGCCTTTGGCGATGTATAGCTTGATGCAGCAACCCGATACCGAAGCGGCGGTATGGCGGCTGATTATCCTGTCATTGTCTGTGGCTTTCTTTGCCTTGTGGTTTGCACAATGGTTCAATCGTTACCAGAAAAATAAGCGTGGATATTCAATATGATTGATTGCCATATCCAGATTCAGCAAGGACAGTTTTGTCTCAATCAACATTTTCAATCCGAACAGCCTGTGATTGGCTTATTTGGTGCTTCTGGTTCAGGTAAAACCACGATCTTACATAGTATTGCGGGCTTAATCCGACCACAATCAGGCTGGATCAAAATTCAGGATCATATCTGGTTTGATTCAACCCAAAATATTAACCTGAGTACCCAGCAGCGCCGTGTTGGTTTGGTTTTTCAGGACGCTCAGCTATTCCCACATAAAAACGTCAAACAGAATTTACTGTTTGGTTTTAAGCATATTGCACCGCAGCAACGAAAATTTGAGCTGGACTATATAATTGAATTGCTCAAGCTGGAGCATCTGGTTGAGCGGATGCCGATTAAGCTGTCTGGAGGAGAAAAACAGCGCGTGGCATTGGGACGAGCCTTGCTGTATTCACCAAAGTTATTGCTGTTGGATGAACCTCTGTCTGCTTTGGATGCGGCCCATAAAGCTGAAATCATTCCTTTTTTTCAACGCGTGAAACAAGATATTAAAATTCCGATGCTCTATGTCAGTCATGATCACTCTGAAATAAAACAACTGAGTGACACGATCTGGTACTTATAATTGCTTAAGTTGTGTATGCATGTTTAAACACCCATATAGAGGATTAAACCACAAAAGGCCGAAGCAAAAATCACATACACCACATTGAGCTGAAATTTGAATAGTGCAATAAATGCAGCCAAAGTAATAAATGCTGCTTCATAATTAAAAGGGTGATGAAAGCTGTTTGGCCAGAGCACATGATAACTAAAGAACAAGGCAAGATTGAGAATGACACCGACCACAGCAGCAGTAATGGCGGTGAGTGGGGCCGTAAATTTTAGCTCATTATGCGTGGATTCAATCATCGGAGCACCTGCGAGTATGAACACAAAGGAAAACAGGAATGTAAACCATGTGACAATAACTGCTCCAATTGTCCCAGCTAAAAATAAATGATCAGCACCCAATAATGCATGGTTATATGCGCCTAGAAAGCCAACAAAAGCCACCACCATGATCAGTGGGCCTGGGGTACTTTCACCCAGTGCCAGACCATCAATCATCTGGGTTGGACCCAGCCATGCATAATGATTGACCGCACCTTGATAGACATAGGGTAAAACCGCATACGCACCGCCAAAAGTCAGCAAGGCAGCTTTGGTAAAGAACCATGCCATTTGGGTATATACATGTTGCCACCCCAGTCCCAGAGTCAAAACCAGCATTGGAGCAAACCAAAGCAATGCTGCAATGCTCAGGATTTTGGCGAGTCTGACCCAATGGAAAATTGCATGTGCAGGCGTGGGGGTATCATCATCAATCAGGGCCGCCCCATAACTTTTATGATCATTTTGATGGGAAGCCTGAGCATTAAATAAATCTGGTTTTTGCTTACTCAGCACATAGCCAGCAATCGCAGCCGCTAAAATGATTAAGGGAAAAGGGGTGTTGAACACAAAGATGGCAATAAACGCAGCTACAGCAATCAACCAAAGATAAGCATTTTTTAGTGAGCGGCTGCCAATGCGGTAAGTTGCATGGAATACAATTGCGGTTACGGCAGGTTTAATCCCGTAAAACAGCCCTGCAATAATCGGCATATCACCAAATTGAACATAAATCCATGATAGGGCAATCAGAATAAATAATGATGGCAGAATAAACAAAATGCCAGCAACTAAGCCACCTGTGGTTCGATGCATTAACCAGCCAATATAGGTGGCGAGTTGTTGTGCTTCAGGACCAGGCAACAACATGCAATAGTTGAGTGCGTGCAAAAATCTTTTTTCAGAAATCCAGCGTTTATTTTCCACAAGTTCCTGATGCATTACCGCTATTTGGCCAGCAGGTCCGCCAAAGCTGATAAACCCCAATTTAAGCCAGAAGCGAAAAGCATCCCAGAAGGAGACAGATTGAATCGGAGGTGTGGTATCTGATGGTTGCATGGAAATTTCCAAAGAATTTATTTTTATAGCGAATGATGAATAGTTGGACTGATTTAACCTCGATATTTTAAGGAGTGAATCATTCAAAATGATGAAATGGCAGAGTTGTTAAAGATATTTTCATTACTTTGAATGTTTTTATTAAACCATAAGTTCTTTCAAAAAAGCCCACGGAAAAATGACTTTGTCATGTCCATCATCAAAGCAGATTTGAATGCCGTAGCCTTGTGAGTAAATCGCTGAAATGGCAACATTTTCAGGATACTGAATCTCTTTCTGGCGTAAACGACTGGCACGGCAAAATCCGCAGGGGCAATTGGCTCTCAATTTAGGACTTACGCATAAAAGTAAAAAATAATGCACTATAGCCCAGAAAATAGCATCACAATCTCAGGCTTTCTGAGTTGTTCTCGCATATAAGAACTGAGTAAGCCTTGCTTTAACTGATAATTAGCATTGTTATTTGCACATTCAACCAGTGAGCAGTTTCATTTACGTTGCAATGGCAAGCGGGTGATGTGGCAATTTGGGATAACCGTTGTACGCAGCATAAGGCGCTGGTTGATTATGGTGATGCACATCGGATTATGCATCGTGCTACGATTAATGGTGATGTGCCATTTTATCAGGTGGCAAGTTAAAGTTTAATTCAAAATGATGAGAAACGCTGATTGTATTTCAGTAGTGTTATTGCAGCCTTTGCTTGCTCTTACTTTTCAGGGATGAAAAGTAACAAAAATCCTGTGTTGGACTGACGGTACATCCTTGTTATCGCAGTCCCACATGGCGGCATTCATGCCGCCTAGCACGATAGTAAAAACGAGGTTTAGTCCAATTTGAACTCATCGTTTTCAGTTTGATCTCTCTAGTGAGATACTGAAACTTATCCCAATTAAATTAGTTCCTTAGCTTGTTTATAAATTGACGGTGCTTGTCCCGTCCAGCGTTTAAAGGCACGTCTAAATTCCCGTAATTCACTAAAGCCCAGTTGCAGACTAATCTCACTGATGGACAAGTTTTGT
>CAZKJI010000121.1:0-6683 GCA_964553005.1 uncultured Acinetobacter sp.
TATGATGTCATCAAAAAAATGACACCACGTGATGAGGTGATTGCAGAATTCACAGCACGTGGCGAAGAATACAAATTGCGCTTGATCGCAGACATGCCGAATGAAACACAAATGGGCTTGTACTACCATCAAGATTATTTGGATATGTGCCGTGGTCCGCACGTACCAAATACTAAATTCTTAAAATCATTCAAGCTCACAAAAATCTCTGGTGCTTACTGGCGTGGTGATGCGAAGAATGAACAGCTTCAACGTATTTATGGTACAGCTTGGGCTGATAAAAAACAGTTAGCTGCATATGTCAAACGTATTGAAGAAGCAGAAAAGCGTGACCATCGTAAAATTGGTAAAGCCCTAGATTTATTCCATATGCAAGAAGAAGCACCAGGTATGGTGTTCTGGCATCCAAATGGTTGGACAATCTATCAAGTGCTTGAGCAATACATGCGTAAAGTTCAGCAAGACAATGGCTACCTAGAGATTAAAACGCCGCAAATCGTCGATTTTACGCTTTGGGAAAAATCTGGTCATGCAGCCAACTACGCAGACAACATGTTTACAACTCATTCAGAGAGTCGTAACTATGCTGTTAAGCCAATGAACTGTCCTTGTCACGTACAAGTGTTTAACCAAGGCTTGAAATCTTACCGCGATTTACCAATTCGTTTGGCTGAGTTTGGTTCTTGTCATCGTAATGAGCCATCAGGTTCTTTACACGGGATTATGCGTGTTCGTGGATTTACCCAAGATGATGCACATATTTTCTGTACCAAAGAACAAATTGGTCAAGAAGTTGCTGACTTTATTAAGCTGACTTTAGATGTTTATAAAGACTTCGGCTTTGAAGAAGTGCAAATGAAATTGTCTACACGTCCTGAAAAACGTGTCGGTGATGATGCACTTTGGGATTTGGCTGAAAAATCTTTGGCGGATGCTTTAGATAACGCAGGCTTAGCTTGGGATTTACAACCCGGTGAAGGTGCATTCTATGGTCCGAAAATTGAATTTTCATTGAAAGATTGCTTAGGCCGTGTATGGCAGTGCGGTACGATTCAATGTGACTTCAACTTACCAATTCGCTTAGATGCGTCTTATGTCACTGAAGACAATGATCGTGATCAACCAGTCATGCTTCATCGTGCAATTCTTGGTAGTTTTGAACGTTTTATTGGTATACTAATTGAACACTATGCGGGCTTTATGCCACCTTGGTTAACACCGATTCAAGCGTGTGTTATGAATATTACTGATTCACAAGCAGAAGCATGTGAACAAGTGGTTGCAAAACTCAAAGAAAATGGTCTTCGTGCTATTTCTGACTTGAGAAATGAAAAGATCGGATTTAAGATTCGTGAGCGTACCCTAGAGCGTATTCCTTACCTTCTAGTTCTTGGTGATCGAGAAGTTGAAGAAGGTACTGTTAATGTGCGTACTCGCTCAGGAAAAAATTTAGGTACTATGTCAGTAGATGCATTTATTGACCTAGTGAAATCTGCCGTTGCCGAACGCGGCCGGTACATTGTGGAGTAATAAAGATTAAACAGCCTGACCGTAACCAGCAACAAGGTGCTAAAAGTAACCGTCCTGCAATTAACGAAGAGATCCGTGCGAAAGAAGTACGCCTCGTCGCTGCAGATGGAGAACAAAAAGGTGTTGTTTCATTAACTGAAGCATTACGTGCTGCTGAAGAAGCTAATCTTGACCTTGTTGAGATTGTTGCTAATGCAGAACCGCCTGTTTGTAAAATCATGGACTACAACAAGCACTTATTTGACTTAAAGCAAAAGCAAAAAGATGCGAAGAAAAAACAGCATCAAGTGCAAGTGAAAGAAATTAAGTTACGTCCTGCAACGGACGTAGGTGATTACCAAGTAAAATTGCGTGCAATTTTACGTTTCCTTGAAGAAGGAAATAAGGTGAAAATTACCTTGCGTTTCCGTGGTCGTGAGATGGCACATCAACAGCTTGGTTTGGCTCAATTGCAAAAAATTGAAGCTGACGTTGCTGAGTTTGGCGTAGTTGAACAAGCGCCGAAGATGGAAGGTCGTCAGATGGGCATGTTACTTGGTCCTAAAAAGAAAAAGTAATCATCCAATCATCAAAAAAGCCCTGCTCGAATAGCAGGGCTTTTTTGATTTAAAGCATAATTACTCAGTACTTACAGTTTTTTCTGTAGAATCAGGCTGATCAAGTAAAAGTTTTTTCTTACCAATTGGGATTTCGCGTGGAAGTTTCTCTTCTGGTATGATTCGTTCCAACTCAATGACCAATAAACCATTCTCATAATCAGCTTGTTGAACTTCAATATGTTCATCTAAGCGTAAAGACAATTTAAAGGCACGACGCGCGATTCCTTTATGCAGATATTCAGTTGTTTCTTTCTGAACAACCTCAGGTTTACCTGAAATGGTAAGAAGCTGATTTTCTAGACTCAGTCCTAATTCCTCTAGGCTAAAACCTGCGGTAGCCACCACAATGCGATAACGGTTTTCACCAGATTTCTCTATGTTATATGGAGGGTAATTGGGTGTATCACTTTGCATGGCGTAGTCAATAAAATCATTTAAACGGTCAAATCCAATGCTACGACGAAATAAAGGATGAAGATTTAGATTACTCATGATTAGAACCTCCTGAGGTCAGCAAAGTTTTAAAAATAAGAAGATAAAACTTAAACCTGCCATGTATAAACATCGACAGAATGTTAAAAATCGTCATTTCTAACACAATAATGAATATATGTTTGGGTTTAAAAAATTCAAGTTAAAGATCTATTTTTTTAAATAAATTTTATATGTAATTGATAATTATAAAAAAATATTTTTAATTTGCAGAACTTGTTGTTTCTTTTTAAATCTATTAAGGTGTGTAAAGAGCCACCATCTACGGTGTATGGAGAATAATTTTAAAATGATTGATCTTTATTATTGGGGAACACCCAATGGACATAAAATAACCATTGCACTTGAGGAAATGGGCTTGGATTATCAAATTTTTCCAATTAATATTTTGGAAAATGATCAGTTCCAACCAGACTTCTTAAGAATCTCTCCTAATAATAAAATTCCAGCGATAGTTGATCAAAATGGACCACGAGGTGAACCGATTTCTGTATTTGAATCAGGTGCGATCCTACAATATTTAGGTCGGAAGACTGGATTATTCTATCCTACGGATGAACAAGAGCGAGTTGAAGTAGAGCAATGGTTAATGTGGCAAATGGGTGGGTTTGGTCCAATGTTAGGGCAAAATCATCATTTTAATAAATTTGCACCTGAACGTATTCCTTATGCAATTGATCGTTATATCAATGAGACTAAGCGTCTTTACACTGTTTTAAATAAGCAATTGATTGGTCAGAAGTTCGTGGCAGGTGAGTATTCAATTGCGGATATGGCAATCTTGCCTTGGGCATTGCGTTATGAATGGCAAGGCATTCAACTTGAAGATTATCCGTATGTGCAAGACTATATTGAACGCTTAACGGCGCGCTCTGCGATACAAAAAGCTTTATCGATCCAAGTCTAATATTTTACTGTGTTTAAGTTTGCCTCATGAGTTATTGGTTGTTGTTTATATCTGCTTTTGGGGCGGCGACATTATTACCTTTACAGTCGGAAGCAGTATTAATAACCTTATTGATACAAGAGCTTTCCAATCCTCTTTATCTGATCTTGGTTGCAACAATTGGAAATGTCTTGGGTTCATGTGTGAACTGGTGGTTAGGACTGAAAATTGAACATTTTAAAGATAAAAAATGGTTTCCTGTTTCTGGACGGCGTTTAGAGCAGGCTCAACAGATTTATCATAAATATGGTTTTTATTCACTTCTACTGAGTTGGACACCTGTGATTGGTGATCCGATTACCTTGATTGCGGGATTGATGAAAGAAAATTTTTGGCGATTTTTATTGATTGTCACCATCGCCAAAGGTGGGCGTTATTTAACATTGTATGTGTTATATCTTGGAGTTTTTTGAAAAAAGGGAAAGTTTGACCTTCCCTAAAACCTTTAATGATCAGTACCTTTAGTAATATCGACGTTAAATAAATCGCTGGTTTTCAACCAACAGTAAGTTACAACTGCAAGCGTCATACAACCACCAAATATGGTCGCGGTGATTGTTCCGAGATACTTGGCTGCCAGACCTGATTCAAAAGCCCCGAGTTCATTACTCGATGAAACGAACATTCCATTTACCGCAGCCACTCGACCTCGCATATTTTCAGGTGGGAAAATTTGTAGCACAGTTTGACGAACTACGACAGAAACACTGTCACAAGCACCAGTCATGGCTAAGGCAAATAGTGATAGCCATATATTGTTTGAAAAGGCGAACAGAATGGTAAAAATACCAAAGCCAGCGACAGCCAATAACATATTCCGCCAAGCGTGGTGCATTGGTGGGAATTTGGTCAGGACAATCATAGTGATCAGTGCGCCGATCGAAGGGGCGGCGCGTAGATAACCTAAACCTTCAGGGCCGACCTTTAAGATTTCTTCGGCAAAAATGGGCAATAATGCAATCACACCGCCAAAGAGTACCGATACCAAGTCTAGAGAGATTGCCCATAAAACAATTTTGGTTTTCCAAATAAAGCGGAAACCATCGGTTAGGCTTTGTAAGACATTCTCAGTTTCCATTTTGGGGAATGTTCGTTTCTGTAAGCAATTAATCAAAATAAAGCAGATTGCCAGTAATGTTGATACTGCAAAAAGGCTCGTTTCGCGTCCCAGAAATGCCAACATAAAACCACCCAACATTGGCCCAATAATGACACCACTTTGCCAGCCGATCGTGGTCCAAGTGGCACCATTTGCATACAGCTCGCGTGGAATTAAAAAGGGTTTGAGTGAGGTTGCTGATGGATTGTAAAAACCCCGAATAGTACCTAAGGCAAATATGACAGCATAAATGCCCCAAGAAAGTGTGCTAATAACAATTTTTTCTAAGCCATGGAAATGGAATAAGCCCCAAAGAACCAAAGGCAAAGGAATGGAAAAGAATAAACAGACCTTCATAATGCTTTGTTTATTCAGTTTATCTGCAACATAACCACCCCATAAAGAAAGCGCAATAAATGGGATTGCTTCAGCCAAACCAATAAAACCCAAGGTTAGGGGATCACGAGTGATTTGATAGAGTGAATAAGCAACAATAATTTCCTGAATTAAAATTGCCAGTGTTAAGCAAAATTGATTCAAGGTCACAATAGAGAAATCTCGATACCGTAACGCGGCGAACGCATCATTCTGAGTATTCATAAGAATAAAGATTTAATAATTTGATTCTATTATAGGCGCTGATTTTGTGGATGTTTCTCATAATTTGAGAATTAATTATGGAAAATAACGTTTGAGAAAAATAAAGTAGTTGCTATTAAAAAATGAGCATTTTACTTTTGTTTTAAAGGCAGATGCTATATGATACTGCCTTCCTTACCTGCAGGTCGATTTGCAATAGTGCAAACGAGCCGAACAGGTGCCCAAAAGAGGTTACTATGGCTAAGTTAAAAACTCGCCGTGGTGCAGCTAAACGCTTTAAAGCGACTGCAAACGGTTTCAAGCGCAAACAAGCATTCAAGCGCCACATTTTGACCAAAAAATCTGCTAAGCGTATCCGTCAATTGCGCGGTTGTGTAATGGTTCACGTAAGTGACGTTGCATCAGTTCGTGCTATGTGCCCATACATCTAAGGAGATTATAAATGGCTCGTGTAAAACGTGGTGTACAGGCTCATCGCCGTCATAAAAAAATTCTTGCTCGTGCTAAAGGTTACTATGGTGCTCGTTCACGCGTTTATCGCGTAGCGTTCCAAGCGGTAATCAAAGCTGGCCAATACGCTTACCGTGACCGCCGTCAAAAGAAACGTCAATTCCGTGCTTTATGGATTGCGCGTATCAATGCTGGTGCTCGTCTTAACGGTTTGTCTTACAGCCGTATGATCGATGGCTTGAAAAAAGCTCAAGTGATCATCGACCGTCGCGTATTAGCTGACATCGCTATGCATGATGCAGTTGCGTTTGCTGCTTTAGCTGAAAAAGCTAAAGGCGCATTAGCTGCATAAGCTTAGAGATTCAAAGAAGGCCGCTTTTTAGCGGTCTTTTTTATTGATCAATAACCTAAAAACAAATTATCAACTCTGTTTTCTAATGTCCATTTTCCCATTCCATTGGCATTTTTAAGATAGCGATAGTAATCTTGTGACCTTAAAAGCTTACAAGTAGCTTCTTCACCAAAACCATCAAAACTAAGCTCTTGATAGATTTCGCAAGTTTTGATTTGCATTAAGAAAATACGCCTATTTTTTATAAGTGATTCTTGTTCATATTTTTTGAATTATTGGTATTATACTGAGTATCAAACTCAATTTGAGCTTTATTTTGAAACTCAGTTGCAGCATCAATCAAACAGCTATTAAAAGCTGCGGAATGTTTCGCATTTTCAGGCTCTTTTAGACATTTAATTAATTGAGATCTAATCTTTTGTTTATCTTGTTGATATGTTGCTGCATATGTAGACGAAAAGGATATAGCTATAATTGAAATAATCCATAGAGTATTTTTCATGTAAATTTCCTTAGGGATTTGTCAAAAGTTAAATTGTTCATTTTAAAGCCCAAAATAGTAAGCAACCAGACAAATAATCACGGTTAATATAATCAATTTAATCACGCCAGACG
>CAZKJI010000122.1:0-6610 GCA_964553005.1 uncultured Acinetobacter sp.
CTCGTCAACGGTTAAATGCGACACTTGTTCCAACTGATGCTAATGGTGTAAAAGCTTTATTTAAGAATTTGAAACAAGGCGGGTTTAGCGTCATTCTACCTGATCATGTCCCTCAACCTTCAGGCGGTGTCGTGGTTCCTTTTTTTGGCATTCCCTGCCTCACCAGCACACTCGCCAGTAAAATGGCACAGAAAACCCAATGTCGTCTAGTCGGCCTAAGTTGCTTCCGTCGTGAAGATGGCGAAGGCTTTGATGTGTACTGTGATGATTTGAATGATCCACAGTTATATGATCGAGATATTGAGGTTGCTACAACTGCACTCAACCAAGCGGTTGAACAGATGATTAATCGTTTTCCTGCCGAGTATATGTGGGGCTATAAACGGTTTAGGGGTAGCAAAACCAACCACTACGCCTAAACCACGCACAGACGCGCTCTAATCACTTGTTTAAGGTACGTAGCACTGTGGTTCGCATATTTTCCTGAAAGTCTTCAACACTATGTCTATCTTTAATATATTGAATCGCTTGTTGGCCTAATTTCTGACACTTTTCATCATCAAGCATTAGGCTTCTAATTGCATTGACAAAAAGGTCAACTTTATCAAAACCATCTCCAAGAACATCCCCAACATGAATACCAAACTTCTCAGTCAACGCTTCTGGATTACGATTACTTACAAGCAATGTACCGAAAGACAAGGCCTCTAGAAATGAGATCGGAAGTGCCTCATGAATGGAAGTATTCACCAATATTTTAGCATCTTTCAAATATTGCTCTTTTTCTGCCCCATCAACATGACCAGCAAAATGCAAATTCTCAATTGCATAATAATCCTTCATGATTTCAGAGTTTTTTTCATCTTCTCTAAAAGTTTGACCTAATACAAAAAACTCATACTCGGGCATTTTTTTAGCAATTTCACAAAACAACCAACCTCGTTTTACCGACTCAATTCGACCTAAAAAAATAATCATATTTTTTTTCTGGTGCGTATCAAAATGAAAACTTTCATCGATATCAATTGGATTTGGTAGATACTGGATATCAACATCATCATTCAATTGATATAAATCTTTCGCTTTTTGATTTAAAAAATATCCTTGAGATATAAACTTAACTCGGTCTTGTTTATACCATTCATGGACCAAGTCATATATTTTTTGATTATAATATGAGGTTTCTGGGAATAGCTTTACGGTATTAATTTCATCCCACTCATAGTGAGGTCTTGGGTCTTGAACCCATAGAATTAACTTCTTGTTCGGATTTGGTTCATGTTTTAAAACATAACCATATGTGAGTTCAATGCTTAAATAGAGATCGTAATCTTGTTTTTTTAACCATTGTTTTGCAAACCACTTGCTGCGAGGTAAACGGTAAACATTCACATCATCTACTGGATACGACTCAGCAAAAAACCTGCGCTTTCCTCGTCCAAGCAAAACATCTACCTGAAAATCCTCATTCGGAAGATATTTTGCAATATGCCGTCTAGCTAAAAAACCATATCCGCCATAAGCAGTACCAACTGCACCAAAAAACTCATCAATAATTAGGCCAATTTTGATTTTTTTCTTTTCGACACTCATGTTAAATTTTTACTCTGCATTTAAATTTCATTTCTAAACATTTTGGCCAAAATACTGTTTGGAGCAATTTTATCCAAATCTAAATTTCGCAGCATCTCATTATACAAATGTATACCAAGCGTTCTCGTACTCGTAATATCTTCAATACTTAAGCCTGAATCAGTCAATTGACCAATACATTGATAATGTACGGGATAGAACACATCTATAGGCTGGATAAATTCAACTAAGTTTTGTGTCTTTACAAAATGAGTAATCGCATCAGGGCCTATAACGCCCCATGGCATATCTGCGATATGCTGACCTATACCTAACATTTTTTTAAGTTTTAAGCGTTTTTGACGAGATTTTTTATACCATGGAGGTACAAAAAATGGGTTATAAGCAGCATCCAATAAAGCGGCTAACAAGTTACTATCCTGAGGCATTGCTAATACTGCACCATTGATCTTATGATCACTTTCAAAGCCCAATAAATATTGAGACTCAGGAATCTCAATAGGCTTTAAACAATAAACATCACAATCAACATATATTCCAGAAACTTTTTTTAATAACTCATATCTAAACACATCAGAAAAAAGTGCATAACTTCCTGTTTGATTATGTTTAAAAATTTTGTCTGCTGGAATAATTAGATTTGCATCAACACACTCTACACCTTCTGGTACATCAGTAATTGTGTCATAAGCATGTAACAAAACCTTATGCCCACGCATCACAAATGATCTCAGGCAACAACTAGAAATCTGGCCTAAGGTTTTGCCAATCCACAGCGCATGAATCGTTGGAAGTTCCATTGGTACCTCATCAGTCAAATGCATAAAACATTTAAGACTATTTAAATTTTATTTTAACTTTGAATGGAAGTCGATAAAGTTGTAAGAATGCCCGTATAAGCTCTCTCTTCACCTTCTGCAGCAGATTTTTTTCTTTGACTTTCTCTGTATTCCGCCACGATAAACTCGATTTGAACTTTTTAGTTTCTGGATATAACAAGTATTCCTGAATACAGAGAGCGGGGTTCATTTGATAAACAGAATATTCTCCATCCTGTAAATATTTTTTAAACATTATTTGGTCAATATGATCAACTGACGCTAATGCTTTTACATAGTTAAATAAACTTTTAGCTGCTTTATTGGAAAGAATATATCCGGCCGTACCAAAATTAGCATTTAATAATTTTGAGATTACCCGACCATGCTCTACTGTCACTTTATTATTAATTGATAGATAATTAAATTTAGAATTTTTTTCGAGTTTTAAAATTTCCCATCTACCCTTAATCCATTGACTATTCACTAGAAAGTCATTGGCACGCTCACCCAAATAGATATCATCTTCAAACACTGCAATATAGTCCATCTGTTCATCAATTGCTTTCTTCCAAAGCAATACATGACTAAATAGACATCCTAACTCGCCTTTACTTAGACCACTGTCAAGAATAGAAATTGAATACTTTTGAGCAAGCTCATCAATCTCTTGCGGTTCAATCGCATCAAAAAATTGAAAAGGGATATCCTTACAAGCAAATTGTTCCTGTATATGTAATCTACGATCAACTGCAGATTTTAGACTAATAACAAAACTTCTCACTTATAAGTTACTCGACACGCAAAAAAGATAATTTTTAACTGTGCTGCAATTCGAGCTATTTCAACCAATGCTTTTTGTAAACCACCAACTTTATTGGCTCTCATTCTTTTCTTTCGTTCAGACGTTAACTGACTTCTAAGCTGTACACTACTTGAACGGTAATGAAGAATCGTATCTTGAATACACAATGCAGGTTGCATTTGATACATTTCAAACCCATGATTTTTAACAACATATTCAAACATGAAATTATCTAAGGGAATAATGTAATCAATTTTTTTAATTTCATTTAGTAAAAATTTTGCCCCTTGTAAAGACAAAATATAACCCGCTGTACCCAAGTTTTTGCCAGGTAATTTATAAATTGCTCTGCCAACATCGGGAAAGTCTTTACATTTAGAGCCTAAGATCACTTTGGGTGTAAAAGCCTCTAATTTGACCAAATGCCAATCGTTTTCAATCCAATCAGAATGATTCAAAAAAAGATCTGCTTTTTCCCCTAGATGAATGTCATCTTCAAAAATTGCCATATGAGGAATATTTTCATCTACGATTTTTTGCCATAGATGAACATGACTCATAAAACATGCGAGCTCGCCTTTTGCAATATAACTCTCATGTACACTTAATTTCATCGCCTGAGCATCACGAGCTGCAATATCAGGGGTCACTGCATCAAAAAAATTAAACGCTATTCCCTGCCCCTCAAATTGAGATGAAATATGACTACGGCGCTCTGTAGCGCTTGAAAGGCTTATAACAAACTTTTTCATACTGATGGAAAATTCATAAAAATTAGGCGACATGCCTACAGGCCATAAGGATACTGTTTTTTCATAATGATGTACATTATTTCGATTACCTAAGCTTACGATCTTTATAAGCCAATGAAATGAGTGATCTACGCTTCAAATAGAACATTAATTGAGGACATATTCATTCAATATGACTTGCAACAAGCGCGCCTTTGCATCAGTTTGTTATGGTAAGTTAGATGTGTTTTTCTAAAGACCAATATTAATTTAAATCAAATACTTCTGCTTTTACAGCAATTGATTAATTTGCATTTTTTAAATATATCCCTTTTACAATTCATACACAGCAAAACATAATCTTGCAACTAAAAACACAGGCTCAAACTTTTATCAAAACCCCATCAAGTTAGATTAAAAACCATTGATAAACATCGCCTTTATTCAAATAAAATATCTATCCAGCTCAAATCATTAATTATTTTTAATATTTTAAAGTTTTTTCCTCTTTAAAAATAGAATGACAACAAAATGGCCGTTATAAATCAAAATCTATAAACTATAGGGACAACATCTAAATAGCACTTTAACTCCCATATAAAATATATTTATTATCATTACATTAGCTCACACAAAAACTTTATAACACAATCAAAAATTAGAGAAATATTTCAAAAATAACCGCGCTTTTTAGTTATAATCGAAGGCAAAGCCTTAAAAAATGGAAGCTAGGAATGTCTAACTCCACAATTAAAATTTTTGTTGGTTGCGATCCGAACAACTGTGACTTAGAACAAATGATGGTTCTGGACTATAGTGTCCGCAAGCATACCAATCATCCAGTTGAAATTATATGGATGCAGCTTAGTCACGATCCGAATAGTCCATGGTATACCAATCAGCAAACTGGTGAAGGTTGGCATACAGCACACTGGGCAACCCCTTTTTCAGGTTTTAGATGGGCAATTCCAGAATCATGTAATTTTGAAGGTCGTGCCATTTATATGGATGCTGATGTCGTCGTACTCTGCGATATTGCAGAATTGTGGGCGCACCCTAAAAAAGATGATGCAATGGTGATTGCCAAAGGCGGAAAGAACTCAGCCAGACTCTGTACTTGTGTTTGGGATTGTGAGAAAGCCAAAGCATATCTTCCCCCATTAAAAGAGATTCAAGCTGATCCTGAAAGCCATAAAAAGCTAATGCGGCTTTTAAAAGACAAACCCAAATTAGTTCAATCTTATCAAGACTCCTACAATAATATTGATGGTGAAGATTTAGCTGTTGATCAAATCAAAATCCTGCATTATTCAGATATGGGTACCCAGTTTAGCCACAAGTATTCATTACCACGCCTAGAGGCTGCAGGTCAGAAACATTGGTTTGATGGTAAAATTATGCCGCATCCACGTGAGGATTTGACGGAACTATTTGATCAATATTATCAAGAGGCGATTGCCGCCGGTTATCATCCAGAGAACTATCGTATTGAGCCATTTGGTGATTTCTCTAAAGCATCCCAAATACATTATCGTGGCAATAAAGTGACACGCCCAGAAGATAAAAATTGGTTTGCACGCTCCCTTCACAACCTAAAAACCAAGTTGAAAAAGAAAAGTTTTTCTTTAGATGACTAAAATATAATTGAAACTAGATCAGCTCTAATCCGCTATCTAGTTTCATTACTCTTGATGATTTTATAAATGAGTTTTTAAATGGTTCACTTCTTTTCAGGTCGTATTTCTAGAAGTATTTATAAATTGATTTATAAACTTTTCTTCCCTAAAGTAGCAAAACACAACCGTCGCTATTGGCCACTTTATAGTGTTGAACGCGACTCACAGAATCGTATTGAGAAAATTTATTTTAAGAAAAAACTGGTTTCTAATAATCTCATTCCCCCACAAGTTTCGCATAAAAAATGCACGCTGGTCGCAACAGGCCCTTCGATTCAACAACTAAATCCTGAAATTCTGCATCAAAGCGATCAAGATTATATCGGTGTAAATGGTGCTATCGCATTTGATTCAATTCCATTTTCCAGTTATGTCATTATTGACCATAACTTTGTGAATAATCGTTTCGACCTAGTTCAAAAAGTCTTGAATAGCGATTGCACGTTTTACACCACACCTCGTTGCCTAGACCTGATTTTAAGACATGTTCGGATTGAAGATCTTCATTGCCAAATCAAAACTATTGAAACGATTACTGACGGTCAAGTCGAAACCTTTTTAGACCATGCTAGACACTTTGATCAAAATGAAACTGACTTCTTTATTCACAAAGGCATGGGTTTTTCACTTGATATCTATAAAGGGACTTTTGACTACTTTACCGTGGCTTATGTAGCCCTTCAGATTCTCTATACACTGGGGTATAAAGAAATTTATATCGCGGGTTTAGACATGAATAATTTTTCTCAACCACGTTTTTATGAAAGTATTGGCGGACAGCAACCGACCACCTTAAATCATCATGTCGATGACGTATTTCAAGCCTTTGATGTCGCGGCAACGCTATTTAAAGAAAAAGAGATTAAAGTTTTTAACCTGTCTCCAAGCAGTGCTGTACAAGCATTTGAGAAGATTGACCCGAGCACCTTGCTTTAAACCCTGAAAGCTCTTGTTTTAGATATCGAGTAATGAACCTTCTAGATACAT
>CAZKJI010000123.1:0-6576 GCA_964553005.1 uncultured Acinetobacter sp.
TTCTTTAAATTCATCACCGAAGGGCAGTTTCAGCCGATCTACATTGACTTTAACTTCAATGAGGGTGCGGATGATGATGAATATTTTCGGGTGTATGGCTGTCCTGTCAGTCTGGGTCAAAAAGAAACCCGCCTTTATTTTGATGATGCCGTGCTTGATTATCCATTATGGCAAGCTGAACCTGAATTGCTGCAACTGCATGAGCAACTTGCGATTGAGAAGTTGCAGGAACTCGCCCGATATGATTTGGTGGGCGAGGTACGCCGTGCCATTGGTTCGACTCTGGAAAGTGGTGAAACCACACTGGAAACTGTTGCGGCACAACTCAATATTACGCCACGCCGTTTGCGTACCCAGTTGAGTGAAGCCAATACCAGCTTTCAGCAGATTCTTTCCGATTATCGCTGTCGTTTGGCGAAGAGGCTGCTGGCGAACACCAATGAAAGTGTTGAGCGTATCGTGTATTTAACAGGCTTCTCCGAGCCAAGTACGTTCTACCGTGCTTTTAAGCGCTGGACCAATGAAACGCCAGTGGAATATCGTAAACGCAAACAACGCTAGATTTTTTTAAAATGGCCAGGTCTTATCTTTTATTGATAGGGCTTTTTTATTCAGGTAAGTTTAACCACTGTGGACCTAATGGAGGCTGTGGTAAGTCAAACGCTTCAGGGTAATAGGCCTGAATAAAGTAAAGTCCGTCAGGCGGTGCAGTAATACCAGCAGCTTTTCGGTCCTGTGCAGCGAACATGCTGTCAATATGTTCAATGTCATACAGGCCCTGTCCAATCTCCAGTAAACACCCCATGATATTTCGTACCATGTGGTGTAAGAAACCATCTGCCTGAATATCAAGAACTAAATAACGGCCATGTTGAAATAGACGACAATGCTTTACATGGCGTACAGGCTGGTTTGACTGACAGGCAGCCGCACGGAACGACTCAAAATTATGCGTACCTTCAAACTTGGCTGCTGCTGCAATCATTTTCTCTGCATTTAGCGCCTGATAGATATGCGTAACCTGTTTATGTAGTAACGCGGGGCGGTGAGGGGCGTTATATACAACATAGCGATAACGTCTGGCAATTGCCTTGAAACGTGCATGAAAACTTTCATCCATACACTTGATCCACTGAATTGAAATATCCTTTGGAAGCTGGCTGTTCGCGCCCATCAGCCAACCGCGTTCAGGGCGGACTGCTTCAGTGTCAAAATGGGCAACCATATTGGTGGCATGCACGCCTGCATCGGTACGACCTGCCCCATGTAATAGGATAGGTGCATTGGCAATTTTGCTGAGAACTTTCTCAATGGTTTCCTGAACACTTGCAACGCCAGCCTGTTGGGTTTGCCAGCCACGGTATTGAGTACCGCAAAATTCAATACCGATTGCATAACGTTGCATATTCAAACCTCAGTGCGAATGGTGATACCAATGTTCAAAGCATTGATCATGGGTCGGGTATTTTAAATACATTTGCAAGGTTTTTGCATATAAATCGGCATGACTGTGGCAATCATTGATTAAAACTTTGGCAGATTGAATCCATGAACTGACGGCATAGCGTTGATCTAGTTGCCCAAAGGTCACTTGGGTGCTGACAATCGTCAGGCACTTTTGTTGATAGAGGTCTTCAAACAAGGCCAAAATCTCATTATTGACAGCGATATTGCCTGTTCCAAAACCTTGCAGCACCAAAAACTGTGGGGGTGCAGCCAGAATGTTTTTAAGTTGTAAGGTGAATTGCTGTGGGGAAATTGGCTGTAGCATGAGGTTAAGCACACACAGTTGTGCAGCCTGTGTAATGTGTTTATCCTGTACAATAAACTTATTGGCAGATGTCTGGCATTCCTGGGTAGCAGGGATTCCTGTAAAGGCATCCAGTTCAGTGGTGTGTATCTTTAATGTGGTTTGGGCGTGAAAAACCTGTTGGTGGAAAGCAAGGTATACACCCACAGGGAGTTTCAGCACCTGTTCCAGTGCCAAATACAAATTTCCAGGTGCATCGGTGAATTCCCGTGTGTCATTTCCCTCAATATTTAGCAATGGATACTGGCTTCCTGTAATGATTGCATGGCATGAATCTCCCAGAAAACGGGCGAGTGTTGCCGCAGCGTAGCTCATGGTGTCTGTACCATGAATAATCACAAAATGCTGGTAATTGTTGCGCTGTAATTGCTGAATTTGTTGTATCAGTTCTAGCCAGTCTATTGCAGTACATGCGCTACTGTCCTTGATGCTGGGAGCGGCGAAACATTCAACCTGCAAGTGTGGTGGGATCATCTTTTCCAGCAGAGGTAAAAAGGCTTGCTCAGGCATTGGCATAAGTGGTTCGCCAATACAGCCAAATGTACCACCCATATAAATCAAAGCGATTTTTTGCATAATCAGAATTTTTGGTATAAAAAAAGCAGTCGGTAAGACTGCTTATATTAGACGGATCAAATTCAGGAAGCTATTTTATTGAGTAACTTTTCTGAATGTTGTTGTTGTTCCGCATTTAAAAGCGTTTGGCTGTTTTTTAACAGTTCCCGTGCTGACTCATAGGCACCAAGCTCAATATATTGTTCAGCCAGCTCAAGGTTAAGCTGTGCTTCATCAAGCTGTTGCAGGTCAGGGAAAGACTGA
The DNA here is from genome assembly GCA_964553005.1 of uncultured Acinetobacter sp. GTDB lineage: Bacteria > Pseudomonadota > Gammaproteobacteria > Pseudomonadales > Moraxellaceae > Acinetobacter. Next base: position 2,630 of record CAZKJI010000123.1, read on the forward strand.
GCCAAAGGATCATTGCCAGTTGTAGGTGCTTGTGGTGCTGGTTCAATAAATGCTGTTGCAGGTTCAGTCTGGATCACTGTCTCTGTAACATCAAAGGTAAACTCAGTTTTGTCAGCCGCAAGTGGTGTCTCTAGCTTGTTCTCAGAGGGTTCAAAATTAAAATCCAGACTTGGAGCTGGAATATCCTCTGACTTGGTTTCAGCCTGATTTGAACTTACTTCCAGACTGGATAGGTCAAAGTTTAATTCAGGCTTGCTCTCTACAATTTTGCTTTCTTCAATTGCTGGAGAGGTCGTGCCTGTTTCTAAATTGAATGAGAACTCAAGGGGTTGTTGTTCTTTAGTCTCTACAGTTTCAGTTACAGGACTAGGTTCGGCACTTTCTTTCTGTTCGAAAGAGAAGTTGAAATCCAGAGGTTGAACTTCAGGAACTGGTTCAGCAGGTTTTTCCTGTTCAGCAGGTGTGGTGTATTCAGACTGTAAATCATCAAAAGATTGTGTTGCTGGAGTTTGAACCAGTGCATCAAAATCAGTGGTATTGTTCTGAACAGGGGTTGCAGCAGGTGTATGCGGTTGCTGAAAATGACTTGGACTAAACTCGATTGAATCAGGCTGTCTGTTTCTTTCGTATTCACGGTGTTTTGCTTCAGCGGCTTGTGCAATCTCTTCCAGTTTTAAGGCATGAACATGCTTGATCAACTGATCGGCGGCAAAATCATCCTTCTGTGCCAAATGGATATCAAGCAGGAACAGATACAGCTCATGCTGGGTATTATCTTGTTTTAAGGCCTGATTGATCTGTGCCTCAGCAGTCTGGTAGTTGCCACTTTGAATTTGCTGTTCAAGTTTCTGGCGCAGACTGTCTGGAATCGGGCTGGTGGATTGTGGGGCGGCTTCCTGTTCTTCACGTGCCAGTGTTGTACGTGAAACTTTTTTTGTAGCTGCTGTTTTAGCTGTCTTGCTAGCACCTTTTTTTGATGCTGTATTGCCTTGATTGTCACCACGTTTTTTTAAAACGACTGCAACAACCAGTACAACGACTAGCAGTACAATTATTATAGTTAACATGATCCATACCCCTTGAAGATAGAGCCGCTTTTGTGCAAATTTATGAGAATCTTCCCGTAACCTAGCGTGTTGGCTTTTTAGTTTCCTGTTGCGCTTTCAGTTGTTCCTGTAGCTCTGCAAGCCGAGCGTTCAGTAACTGAATTCGTTGTTCCTTACCACGTAATGCCAATTCTAACTGTGTTACGTTTCTTTGTAATGTAACGGTTTTTTCGCGTGCTGTCATAACTTTTAATGATAAATCTGCACTGGTTTTTTGTTGTTGTGTGTCTTTTTTCGCACTTCCAGTACTGGAATCTTGATTACTTTCAGCAATCAGGGTCATTTCCGCCTGTTGTAGGCGATATTTTACTTTTCTTGCTGGCACACCATGCGCTGTTTGGGTTGTCATTTGATTTGTATCTGGGTTTTGGCGGCCTGAAGCTGTACCCAGATTGAAATTTAAATGGGCACCCTGTCTCAACCGATTGGCATTACCACCTACAAAGGCATGTTCATTCTGCGCCTTGATCTGGTTCATGACTTTGTACACAGGTTGCTGGGTTTGTCCTGCAATTCTCTGTGCAATGCTCCATAGTGACTCATTACGTCTAACCACATGTTGCTGTTGACTATTTTCACCTGATGTTGCAGGTGGGTTGCTCTGGGCTGGCTTCTGCCTGATTGGCTGCTCTTTATTTTTTGCCTGATATTCAGCCACGGTATCCTGCTTTTTTTCAACAGGTTTATTTTCGGTATTTTGGATGGGTTTCCGAGCAGGAACATTCTCATTGACTGGCTGGACATTTGCTGCCTGAACAACGGCCGCCTGTTGAACTTCCTGCTTGATTGTTGGCGTAGGAATTACTGGTTTTTGCTCAGCTACTGTTGTATTGGAAACAGGAGGTGGTATTGGATTGTTTGTTGCCTGAACAACAGCCACCTGTTGAACTTCCTGCCTAATTGTTGGAGTAGCTGGTTTTTGCTCAGTCGCCGCTGTTTTAGCTGTCGTTGCTTGTGTATTGCTGGCTGCCTGAATGGTGGTCGTCTGTTCTGCTTTAGCTGGAGGTGCAACCGAGATGGTTGTGACAACAGGCGCTTTGCTCTCTGGAATATTTAATGCAGGAGGAAGAGCAAAGGATGCGTTTAGGAGTTTCTCCTGCTTTAGGTTTGTTTCTTTTGAATTTGTTGCTGCATTTGCGTTGTAACGTGTACTTTCTGGTAGGTTCAGTGCAATATCTTTTTCACTGACAATATACTTGGGTGCCAGCGTTTTTTCATTGCTGCTTTTAGCCGCCGCAATCTGGGTTTTTTGGCGTATTGGCTGTCTGATATGTTTTAGGTGTGCTGCGCCATTTTCCTGAATTTTAACAATAATGTTCAGCTCGGCATCAGTCATGGGTCTTGAAGAGGTAATGACAATCACCCCTTCGCCCTTGTTGTTGCGGCGGGTAAAAAAATTAAGGGTGGAGGGTGGCTGGTGTGTTGCACCGAGCATCATCAGGTCTTCTGGCGTTGCAAGGCTAACATCCAGTTTTGAATTGGCATCTGCCTGATGAAAGCTCATTTCCGCATAGAGTAACTCGCCAGGTGCGGACTGGATTTGTAATGGATCAAGTGTGATTGCATAAAGATGTTGCGAAGATAGTATGGTTAAAATGGCAATTTTTAATTTGTTATAAATAGTCATCTCGATCCATGAAACAGTGATGTTTTAGTCAATTCAAAAGTATACATTACCGTGATGTAAATGAATTGTAAAATCTTCATCTGCAATCATAAGAAAAAAGCCGATCAACTGTGATCGGCTTTTGATTTTCATCTGTTTTTTGCTTAGGTGTTCTTGTATTCCACAAGGATACGCAGCATACGGCGTAACGGTTCTGCCGCGCCCCAGAGAAGCTGGTCACCCACTGTAAATGCGCCCAGATATTCCTTGCCCATATTCAACTTGCGTAAACGACCCACTGGAACGGTTAAAGTACCAGTCACGGCAACAGGAGTAAGGTCAGTCATAGAGGCTTCACGTGTATTTGGGACCACTTTTGCCCATTGGCTTGATTGACGAATCATATCTTCGATTTCATCAAGCGCAACATCTTTTTTCAACTTCAAGGTAATGGCTTGAGAGTGACAACGCATTGCACCAATACGAACACAATGACCATCAATAGGAACAATCTGTTGATTGCCTAAGATCTTGTTGGTTTCGACCTGACCTTTCCATTCCTCTTTTGACTGGCCGCTTTCCAGTTGCTTGTCGATATAAGGAATTAGGGAACCTGCCAACGGCACGCCAAAGTTCGCTTTAGGGAAACCCTCACCGCGTTGTAAATCAGCAATTTGACGGTCAATATCAAGGATGGCGGATTTTGGATCGTCGAGTAATTCCTTAGTATTGTTGTACAGGTAGCCCATACCTGTAATCAGTTCACGCATGTTTTGCGCGCCTGCACCCGATGCGGCCTGATAAGTCATCGAAGTTGCCCATTCCACTAAATTATTTTGGAACAGAGAGCCTAAACCCATCAACATTAAAGAAACTGTACAGTTACCGCCAACGAAAGTTTTAGTGCCGTTGACTAAACCATCTTTAATCACGTTTAAATTGACTGGATCAAGTACGATGATCGCATCATCTGCCATACGCAGGGTGGATGCGGCATCAATCCAGTAACCATCCCAGCCTTCAGCCTTCAGTTTTGGGAAGACTTCAGAGGTATAGTCACCGCCCTGACAGGTTAAAATGACATCCATTTGCTTCAGACTGTTAATATCTGATGCATCCATAAGTACTGGTGCAGTCTTACCACCAAATGCAGGCGCTTCGCCACCTGCATTACTGGTAGAAAAATAGAATGGCTCAATATGAGCAAAATCATTCTCTTCAACCATACGTTGCAT
>CAZKJI010000124.1:0-1486 GCA_964553005.1 uncultured Acinetobacter sp.
TTGAATCGCCGTGGGGTCAATGAGATTATTGATTTACAGATGCAGCAGGCACAAATTACCCAGCGTGAAACATCGTTGATTATGGTGGATATTGATAATTTTAAAAATATTAATGATCAATATGGACATCATCAAGGAGATTTGGTTTTAAAACATGTCGCAAATATACTGCGAAAAAATTTACGGGCCAGTGATGTGATTGGACGTTATGGTGGTGAGGAATTTGTCATTTTATTACCATTTACTTCTATTGAAAATGCAGTGTTGTTGGCAGAGGTATGTCGTAAAGCATTAGAGCAAACCGCAGTTGAAGTGAAAGAAAATGAAATGCTTTATATCAAGGCGTGTTTTGGGGTAAGTAGTACAGCTTTTAGTGGTTTTGATTATACAGGCTTGTTTGAGCAAGCAGATAAGGCGATGTACCAAGCCAAACGGAATGGTAAAAATCAGGTCAGAACGGCATTTACGTTATAATTGAGTTGGGGAAATCTTGTGAAATTGATACAGAAAAATGGTCAGCCTCGTTATGGGCGTTTTGATCAGATACCTTCACAGATCAATTTGGATGACTATATTTATAAAACGCCTTATGGCCAAGTACTAAAAGGCTGGCGCAAGCAGCTGAAATATAAAAAATTTAAATTCTGTGGTTTACAACATGAGCATTACAGCATTGGTATTGCGATTGTCGATCTATCATGGGCAGGGCATGGCTTTTTCTATGTTTATGATCATCTTTCTAAAAAAGTAATCGAATGGAATGCGATTCAGCCATTAGCGTTGAAAACCCAACTCGATGAACAACCTTTATTTAGTCAAAGCTATTTTAAAAAATCGGCTTATCAATTTGATATGCAACACGCCAATGGTGTGCGTTATATCCAAGTGACCAAACATGGCGAAGTACAACTGAAAGCGCGTATTTTTTGTGCAGGCACTGATGCTTTAAGTTTATGTAGCCCAAATGGGATCAATGGCTGGACGTATACACAAAAACAAACCACTTTGGCAGTAGAAGGCTTTTTTATTAGCCCTGATCAACAGCAGATCGAATTTAATGCGCATAGTCTCGCTGCACTCGATGATACCTGTGGTTTTTTACGACCTGAAACCGCTTGGTTTTGGTTGTCTTGTCAGTTCCGTGATGCAAATGATCGCCGTATTGGCTTGAATCTCGCATCAGGTGTCAATGAAAGTTTTGGTAATGAAAATGCGTTGTGGGTTGATGGTCGTTTATATCCACTCACTGATATTTTATTTGAGCAACAAAATGAAAATTGTTGGTCAATTCGTTCTTTAGATGAGCGATTAAATTTGCTCGTTGAAACAGGTTGGTGTCGTTTTGAGAATATTAACTTACGTTTGATCGGTAGTCAGTTTAATCAATGGCAAGCGAAAGTCTGCGGTACGATTGAACATGAAAATGTTGAACTGGTGATGTTAAATCAAGAATATGGGTTGTTAGAACAGCATTATGCGAAGTGGT
>CAZKJI010000124.1:1586-3590 GCA_964553005.1 uncultured Acinetobacter sp.
CTGGTGATGTTAAATCAAGAATATGGGTTGTTAGAACAGCATTATGCGAAGTGGTGATAATGACAGAAAGAATCCCCTAAATTCAAAGGGGATTCTTTTGATACGTGAATTAAAGCCCTGCTTGCCAAAAAGCTTCACCCGCAGCAATTGGATCATTGGTTTTCGCTAAAGTATCAACCCAAACATCATATTGGCGAATAACAGGATGTTGATTTGGATGGAAATCCTTTTTAAACCAGTCACTATATTGAGATCTTTTTGCAGTCAAAATACCGTTACGACCGAAGAACCACGGTAAACCTTTACGTGCCATATCAAAGCGTTGTCTTAAATTAAAACCATCAGTTTTTAGCATTACATCCGTACGATACAAAGTAAAACCAAACATCATAACGGTGGTGAAGAGCAGTGCAAAACGTCGAGTTGCTTCAGGTACATCACCGACTTGCTTCATCACATCAAAAGCAACATCACGATGTTCCATTTCTTCAATCGCATGCCAAGCGAATAGCGCACGAACAAATGGATCTGCCTCCGCTAAAGTCTCTTTTTTACTATAAAAAGTATCTGCCATTAACGCAGTTAAATGCTCTGCAGCTGCGGTCATGGCAATGTTGTATTGAGCTGAACGGTTTTTTAATTCAAATCTAAAAATCTTTTTCAACCGAGCAGTGAACTGATCAACAGGCATACCTTGTTCTTTCATGATCTGATTCATTTTGTCATGTGCAATACCATGCTGTGCTTCCTGACGAATAAAATCAGCCACACGCTCTTGCAAGTCAGGATCATTAATTTTGTCGCGGAATAAACGCACACATTCAATAAAATAGCGTTCGCCATCAGGGAAGGTTAGGCTTAATGCATCAAACATACGAGTACGAAATGGATCACCACCAAACCAAAAACGTGGTGCTTGATCTAAATGAAAATCTAGTTTTGTTCTAACAACTGGCTCAACTTGATAGGAAACATGTGCATTCATTTTTTGCTATTCCTTGTCTTTTCTTCATGAACTCAGTATGGAAAAAGTCCGATGAAATGTTTTGACAGTTACAGCCAAGTTTTATACAAATAACGACAGATCAGGATGAGATCGGCATATGTCAGTTAAAATTATTATTGGATACCTGCGATTATTTAATCGTGTTTTACAACAAGAACAAATTGATTTGTCTAAAGTTGTTGCGCCTGAACTTTGGCAAGCTTTTCATACTTGCTTGGAAAATCCAGATGAGCATGATTTTGATGTCGAACGTTATGCGTTGCTTTTGCAGGCGGCACAGGCGTATTTCCCTCGTCCGATCACACTGGTTTTGGCTGAACATGCCAACTTGCAGGATTTGGGGCTGATGGGTTATCTGGCATCAACCAGTCTGGATCTGGAGCAGGCTTTACAGCTTTTGCAGCGCTATTATTCTCTGGTGTTTAAGCAAACCAATCTAGACCAGTTGAGTGTACAGCAGTTTTCGCAGTACATTCAAATTGCATGGAGTGCATCCTATTGTGATTATCGGGAAATGTATGAGCTAAATTTGGCGTTGATTTTTAAAATTGCCCAATCGATTGTCCAAGATGCTTTAGTGCCACCGCAAATGATTCAATTTGGTTATGCGCCGAATACTGCGTTATATCATTTTGAAAAATTTTATGGCTGTCCGATCCAAATTCAAGCTGGGCAATATGCAATTCGTTTTTCCAATCAGATTTTGCAGGCGAAAAGTATTGCCGCGGATCAACAGTTGAATCATGTGCTCTCTCATCAGGCTCAGCAATCGTTAAATAGCATGAGTTCTTTTGAGATTCAGCAACAACAGTTCCGTCAAAAAATACAAACGCATATTGAACAAGGACTTTTACAACAAGAAGAGCTACTGCTCAGTTATGTTGCTAAGCGTTTGCATTGTTCAGAACGAACATTACAACGCCAACTCAAAACCTATCAGCTTAATTTTCAGGATATTCTGGATCAATATCGTTTAGAGCAGAGTAAATTGTATTTAC
>CAZKJI010000124.1:3690-6470 GCA_964553005.1 uncultured Acinetobacter sp.
AATTTTCAGGATATTCTGGATCAATATCGTTTAGAGCAGAGTAAATTGTATTTACAACAGGGCAAATCATTGTCAGAAATTGCGGAACGTTTAAATTATGCTGATCAAAGTGCCTTTGGACGTGCATTTAAACGTTGGACAGGTGTCACACCGAAGCAGTTTTTAAAATTGTAAGCGAAACAAATTAGGAAGCTTTGATCATTGAGAAAAAAACAAAAATAGAGATAAATGTATGTGGGTTGTTGTAAGTAGCAACATTCGCTGTTGAATCGCGCCAAACCCTGTTCAATGAGCAAAAAATAGCGTTACAATGCAGTGTTTCTGTATGACTACAAACAACTCCTCAATTTATATAAATCAAGGAAAGCATAATCCTATGTCACGTCTTGCCACTCGTTTTGAACAGCTTAAATCTCAGCAACGTAAAGCGCTTGTTTCTTATGTTATGGCAGGTGACCCGCATCCACAAGTCACGGTTCCATTGCTGCACCAGATGGTTGAGGCGGGCGTTGATGTCATTGAGCTGGGACTGCCGTTCTCAGACCCAATGGCGGATGGTCCTGTAATTGCCTTAGCTGCTGAGCGTGCCCTGGCAGGTGGAACCAATACCCTTGACGCACTGGATATGGTCAAGGCCTTTCGTGAGCAGGATCAAACTACGCCAGTCGTGTTGATGGGATATTTAAACCCCGTTGAGGTGATTGGCTATGAAAAGTTCGTTGCCTATGCGAAGGACTGTGGTGTGGATGGCGTGCTTCTGGTGGACTTACCACCTGAAGCATCTCAGCAATTAGGTGAAGTTCTTAAACAAAATGGAATGGATCAGATTTTCCTGCTTGCGCCAACCTCAACTGATCAGCGTATTCAGCATGTGGTCAGTCAGGCAAGTGGCTTTGTTTACTACGTGTCACTAAAAGGTGTGACAGGTGCAGCAACACTAGATACCTCTGAAGCGGCAGCACGTATTGCAAAAATCAAGTCTAAGACCAGTGTACCAGTCGGTGTCGGTTTCGGAATCAGTGATGCAGCGTCTGCAAAAGCAATGGGTCAAGTTGCTGATGCCGTAATCGTAGGAAGTGCTTTCGTTAAATCTTTTGCGACATTGCCAGCAGATGAGGCTGTGCAACAGACGGTGAATAAAGTGAAGGAGCTTCGAGCCGCGCTCGATGAGTTAGTATGAGTCAAGAACGATTGAGTCCAGAATCAGCAACAGGGAAAGTGCTTAGTCCCACAACACCCTGGACGGAACGTCAGGTGCCAGGGATTCAGGTTGCGGATCAACAGCAGACTTTTAAGTCAACTTTTACCGAACCAACCATTGAATGCCCTGAATGCCATGCATTGGTGACACGTACCGCCATGTCATTCAACGCCTACGTGTGTCCGCAATGCGATGAGCATTTGCGTATGAAAGCCCGTGATCGTTTGACATGGTTCTTTGATCAGGTCAACTCGGAGCTGGGTCAGGAATTTAGTGCCAAAGACCCACTAAAATTTGTGGATAGTAGACCCTATCCAGAACGTATGCGTGAGGCGCAGGACAAAACAGGTGAATCAGAAGCACTGGTGGTGATGCAGGGCTCGCTCAAAGGTCTGGATTTGGTGGCATGTGCCTTTGAGTTTGATTTCATGGGCGGTTCAATGGGCACTGTGGTCGGTGATCGCTTTGTACAGGCGGCTGAAAAAGCGATTGATTTACATCAACCATTGGTGTGTTTCGCAGCTTCAGGTGGCGCACGTATGCAGGAAGGCATGTTGTCCCTGATGCAAATGGCACGGACCTCTGCGGCGATCCAGAAAATGAAAGAGGCTCGTGTGCCTTATCTGGTAGTACTGACCCATCCTGTTTATGGGGGGGTAACCGCCTCACTGGCAATGCTGGGAGATGTCCATCTGGCGGAACCGAAAGCGATGATTGGTTTTGCAGGTAAACGTGTCATTGAACAAACAGTTCGCGAGAAGTTAGAAGAACCATTCCAGCGTGCAGAATATTTGCTTGATCATGGCGTGGTCGATCAAATTGTTCATCGTCATGCATTACGTGATACTGTATATAGACTCGTAGCTAAACTGATGAATTTACCTTGAAACTGGACGCACCACATTCTACAGATACACTCACAACATGGCTCGATTATTGGGGCCATGTTCATGTTACAGGCATTGATTTAGGTTTAGAGCGCGTAATTCCCGTTGCTGAAAAATTGGGAGTTATGCAACCTCAAGCAAAAGTTTTTACTGTGGCAGGAACGAATGGTAAAGGCTCAACAACAACGACACTCGCTGCAATTTTAAATGCACAAGGTTATAAAGTTGGTTTATATCAATCACCGCATATTTATCGTTTTAATGAGCGGGTAAAACTTGCTGGGATTGAAGTTGATGATCAAAGCTTAGTTGATGCCTTTGTGTTGGTTGACCAAGCCCGCCGAGAATGTGGTTTATCATTGTCCTTTTTTGAAGCAACCACTTTGGCTGCTTTTCTTATTTTTAAACTAAAACAATGTGATGTCTGGGTACTTGAGGTTGGCTTAGGCGGTCGTCTGGATGTCGTGAATGTGATTGATCCTGATATTGCCGTGATTACCAATATTGGTTTAGATCATGTCGATTGGTTAGGTGACACGATAGAAAAAATCGCCTTTGAGAAAGCAGGGATTATTCGTCCGAATATTCCAGTGGTATTTGCGGGTCAACAACAATTACCCCAAGCGATTCAAGATAAAGTAGCTGAAACTCAAGCAGATCTATATGCGCTGAATCGAGATTATTTTTATCAA
>CAZKJI010000125.1:0-6359 GCA_964553005.1 uncultured Acinetobacter sp.
TGTTGATTATCATAAGGCTTTTGAAACTGTCGCACCTCATGTTTGAATTCGCCCATCTATTTAAGTTAATGCGGTGCTGGCCCACCTGTAATCTGCTTCGGTTTGGGACTCATCCAGATCAAGGCACTGGCAAAGATAAATACAATAGCCAAAATCATAAACACATGATTAGCCGAAATCGTAATCGCTTCTTTATCAACTAAATTTGCAATCGTGGCGAGTGTTGCATCAGGTGAAAAACCATTTTGCAGCAAGGTATTTTGAACTTCTTGTGGGTGCAAATTATTCACCATTTCACTACGAGCTACCTTCGTGTGATCATCCCAAATTGTCACCGCTATCGATGCGCCAATCGCTCCTGCCATAGTTCTCAGGAAGTTCATCAGACCTGCGGCAGATGCCATTTCCTGCGGCAAAACTGAGCCCATTGCAATATTCGACAGTGGAATAAAGAAGAATGGCACCGCAAAGCCCTGCAAAATCTGCGGCCATGCTAATGACATAAAGTCTGCATCTGTAACCCAAAAAGCTCGCATGACCGTAACCACACCCAACAATGCTAGCCCAAAACTAGCCAATGCTCTTGGGTCATATTTAGTTGATAACTTGGCAACAATTGGCGACATCGTCAAACTACCAAAACCCATAGTTGCAGTCAGATACCCTGCCCACGTGGCGGTATAACCCAAGTTAATTTGTAGCCATTGAGGAATAAGGACAATACTGCCAAAAAACGAACCAAAACCAAAAGCGAGTGCAAGCACAGAAACTGCAAAACCACGGTGTCGGAACACATACAGGTTAACCACAGGATGCTTTTCTGTGAGTTCCCAAATCATGAAAACAATAAAACCCACAACTGCCGTTAATGCCAAAATAATAATACTGGTACTATTAAACCAATCTCGTTCATGCCCAAGGTCGAGCATCAATTGTAAAGCACCAATCCACAGCACTAACAAACCTAAACCAACTGCATCAATTCGTAATTTCTCAGTTTTAGTTTCTGCTACAGACAGCAAGCGGATGGCTGCCAATACACAGAAAATTCCAACAGGGATATTAATAAAGAAAATCCAATGCCAAGACAGATTATCACTAATCAGTCCGCCCAAAATCGGCCCTAGAATTGGTCCAACCACGGTGGTCATGGCCCACATTCCCATGGCTTGTGAGTGTTTTTCAGGTGGGAAAATTCGCATCAACAAGGTTTGGCTCAGTGGCATTAACGGGCCACCGCAAAGCCCTTGTCCAATACGGAAAAATACCAACATTTCTAGTGAGGTCGCCAAACCACAGAGGAATGAAAAGATGGTGAAACCAATCAGCCCGAAGACAAAGACCCGAACCGTTCCAAAACGCCCTGCCAGCCAGCCCGTTAAAGGTACACAGATGGCTTCAGCAACGGCGTAAGAGGTAATCACCCACGTCCCTTGTGAACTAGAAACAGCTAAGTTCCCTGTAATATGAGGCACTGAAACGTTGGCAATGGTGGTATCAAGCACCACCATAAAGTTGGAAAGTGCAATGACAAATGCGGCGAGCATTAACCGCCCACCGCTAAGTTCTGCAAAAGGATTCTGCGTTTTCATGGCTGATTACTTCGATGCGAGATCAATGTCCGCTTGCATCGACAACCCTACACGCAATGGATGTTCTGCAAGTTCTTTGGGATCAAGCGTAATACGTACAGGTAAACGCTGTACTACTTTAATCCAGTTTCCTGTCGCATTCTGTGCTGGAATCAAGGCAAATGCGGCACCTGTCCCACCAGAGAAGCCCTGAACTGTCCCGTGATAAACCACATCATCGCCATACAGGTCTGAACGAAGCGTTACTTTCTGCCCTGCTTTCACTTTAGCAAGCTGACTTTCTTTATAGTTTGCGTCGACATAGAGCGCAGATACAGGCACCACTGACATCATCACAGTACCTGGTGCAACACGTTGCCCAATTTGAATATTCTTGCGTGTCACCACACCATCAACAGGCGCACGAATAACGGTACGCTCTAAATCAAGCTGTGCCTGCTCCACATGCGCTTTCGCCACTAATACATCAGGTGTGGACGCTTCATTGAAGCCTTGAATCAATGCTTCATTTGCAGCAAGTGTACTTTCTGCGGCTTTACGGCTTGAGGTTGCTTGGGCTAAACCCGCTTGAGCTAAATCTAAGCTTGCTTTTGCCGTCGATACTGCACTTTGCGCTTTGCTCAATTCCTCTTTAGAAATCGCTCCTGAAGCGGCAAGTTCATTACGACGCTTTAATTCTAAGTTCGCTTTATCAAAATCTGCTTGTGCTTTACTTACTTGTGCTTGTGCACTATTAATTTCATCATTGCGAACCACAACCTGAGAATTCAATGAGCTACTATTCGCTTGGCTTTGCTTGTATTGACGTTGCGCTTTTGCCAACTCAGCTTGTGCTTGTGCCAACTGGATTTTGGCGTCACGCTCATCTACACGAACGAGAACATCACCCTTTTTAACTTGTTGGGTATCTTTCACCAAAACTTCAGCGACTTGTCCACTCACCATTGAGGTGATTTGTGCCGTTTCCGCACCAACATAAGCATTATCGGTACTGACAGCATGATTAAAGAACAACGCCCAAATAGCATACAAAATTGCTGCAAGGATAAGAATAAGTGCGAAAAATCCTAAAAACTTTTTACGTTTTGCTTTCATTGCATCATCTGATGCCAAATCAGCAGCAATATCTTGTTGATTAACTTGGGCGTCAGTCATATGTTATTCCTGAAAATTAAAGGGATTTTTAACTTTTGGTTTAATCAGCAGATCAGTTTAATTTTGAAAACTTAACCGAATGTTAAAAGCTAAGATCAAAATACAAACAAAAATTTAAATCGCATTTTAACGATAAAAAATCATATGACGAGAATAAAAAAAATAACTGATGCGTTCAATTCTTATATTTTGATAATTATTTTTACTTCACTTTCATTTAAACAATAAAAAAGCGTCAAAAGACGCTTTCATATCGAACACTATACTTAAAAGGCGTAAGAAGCGATTGCGGTTGCAATTGGCTTAGCTTCATCATTGAGCATGGTCATACGCATAGTACAGCCTTTGCGTCCTAAGCGTAATGTTTCCGCACGCGCAGTAAAAAACTGACCACGACCCGGAGCAAGATAATCAACACGCATATCTACAGTTGCTAAACGCGATACTTTCTTAATCGTGTCAGGTAAATCTTCAGGGGTTGCACGGCGATAAAGTTGTTCCATTGCAACCACGCCACCAATACTATCCAGCAATGTCGCAGCAACACCACCATGCAAAATTTGGAAGGCTACATTACCGACCAACTCAGGCTGCATCTCGATATAACCTTCAATTTGATCATCAACAACGCGCATGCTCATGCCACAATGCTTAAAAAATGGTGAAGAATTAAATGCTTTACAAAGCTGCTTTAATACCACGTCATGATCGGCTTTAGCACCTAACTGAATATTGCCTGTCCAGTTTTTCTTTACATCATTCATACGCTGTCTAAATCCAAAGGAACGATAAACATCCCATTATTTTGTACAAATCTAAAATTATGGGGCTACAATAGCGAGGATATTTAATTGAACTTAGCCGCTAAGCTCTCCCTAGCATGACTTAAATATTTCAATTATTCCTATAGTGTAATACTGAACATCGAGATTGTTATGACTTATACGTTCAATCGTCCCGCTTTTCCCGCGACTCGCATGCGCCGTATCCGTAAAAATGACCAACTTCGTGCCATGGTCAGTGAAACACAACTCACAGCTAATCACTTGATTTATCCAGTATTTGTATTACCGGGACAACAACAAACTCAAGATATTCCAAGCATGCCAAATGTGCAGCGTCTATCTGCTGATTTATTACTCAAAAAAGCAGAAACTTTGCTCGAGCTCGGTGTTTCAAAGCTTGCTTTATTTCCAGTAACGCCACAACAAGATAAAAGTTTAACGGCGGAAGCTGCATGGCATGAAGAGGGTCTGGTTCAAGCCACTTGCCGCTTACTGAAAAAAGAATTACCAGAAATGGTATTGATTACCGATGGCGCACTTGATCCTTATACCACTCATGGTCAAGACGGTATTATTGATGAAACTGGCTATGTTTTAAATGATGAAACCGTTGAATGCCTAATCAAACAAGCCCTCAGCCATGCACAAGCGGGTGCTGATGTTGTTGCTCCAAGTGACATGATGGATGGACGTATTGGTGCGATTCGTCAAGCACTTGAACAAAATGGTTTTATCTATACCAATATCATGGCGTATTCAGCAAAATATGCCTCAAGCTTCTATGGCCCTTTCCGTGATGCAGTGGGTTCAGCAAGTAATTTAAAAGGTGCAAATAAATATAATTATCAAATGGATGTCGGCAATCGTGCCGAGGCATTGCATGAAATTGCACTTGATATTCAGGAAGGTGCAGATATGGTGATTGTAAAACCGGGTATGCCTTATCTGGATGTCGTTCGTGAAGTGAAAGATACCTTTGGTGTACCTACTTTTGTCTACCAAGTTAGTGGTGAATACGCCATGCTTGCAGGTGCGATTCAAAATGGCTGGTTATCTGAAAGCGTCATTTTAGAGTCATTGATGTGCTGTCGTCGTGCGGGTGCAGATGGTATTTGGACCTATTTTGCCGAAGATGCTGCACGTAAACTCAAAGAGATGAGATAGCAATCTCCCTTGCTGAGCTAAAACACTCCTCACCTCTTTAATATCAAAGAGGTGAATTTTGAAATTGGTTTAATTTTTTATGCATATTGCCATTATTGGTGCGGGTATTAACGGCTTGATGTCAGCGTTAGAACTTGCTGAACAAGGTTGCTCTGTTGATATTTTTGATCAACAACAAGCAGGTCAGGCTGCCTCATGGGCAGGCGGTGGAATTCTTTCCCCGATGTACCCGTGGCGTTATGCACCAGAAGTTAATCATCTTGCTCAATACGGTAAATCGCTGTATCAAATGTGGAATGAAAAACTTCTGCCTATCACGGGGATTGATTTTCAAATCCACAATACAGGCATGCTGATTTTCGATCAGGAAGACTTTGATGTAGGACTGAATTATGCCAGTCAATATCAAGAACCCATGCAACAGTGCAATTTGTTAGAACGCAAACAACTTGAACAAATTAATCCGCATATTTCAGAAAAATTTCAACAAGCCATCCATTTTCCGCAACTGTCGAATGTACGTAATCCTCGTTTATTACAATCTCTCATCAGCTATCTTAAACAGCATCCTTTCGTTCGTTTTTTTGAGCACTGCTCAATTGATCAACTGATTGTTAAAAATAAAACGGTACACGGAATACAAACTTCAAATGGTCAAGTTTTTCATGCTGATCATGTTGTTCTGACCTCGGGCGCATGGAGTCAATATTGGGAAGAACACATACATCGACAAATTCCTGTACAGCCCATACAGGGGCAAATGCTGCTGTTCAAAACACCTGAAAACTGGTTACCTACCATGTGCATGAATCGGGTGATGTACCTGATTCCACGTCAGGATGGTCATATTGTCTGTGGTTCGAGTATGGCTGACTGTGGTTTTAGTACGGCTGTGGATGAGCAAACGCAGCAGGATATTTTAACGGCGTGTCTGGAAATGGTGCCTGAGCTGGAACAGTTCCCGATTGTGCAACGCTGGGCAGGTTTACGTCCAAGTTCCCCACACGGTATTCCCTACATCGGTGCCATGCCTGAAATTGGAAACCTGTGGGCCAATTTTGGGCATTTCCGTAATGGGCTGTGTATGGGTGCGGGATCGGCACGTTTACTACGTCAGTTAATGCTGGGGCAAGAAACCCTTGTTGATCCAGTGGCCTATTCTCCAGAACGCTTAAAAAAACAGGATTTAATCTCTTCCTAAAATCTCGCTCAGGGCTGATTTCAGGTCGGGATACTGAAACTGGAAACCCTGATCCAACAATGCTTTGGGTTTGACATACTGACCATTTAGAATCAACTGGGATTGTTCCCCCAAAGCCAGTTCAAAGACACATTTCGGCATTGGAATAAAAGGCTTACGTTTTAAAATCTGCCCTGCGACCTGTACAAATTCTTGCTGACTCAATTGTTCAGGCGCAACCAGATTATAAACCTTTTGCTTACTATTCGATTGCAGCAGAAAAACCATTGCATTAAGTACATCCTGAATATGAATCCAGACAATTGGCTGCCGTCCTGAACCGATCTTTCCTACCGCATTTAAGCGAATGGGGAACAGCATTTGCGGTAAAATACCCCCATTTCCAAACACAACGCCCAATCGAATAATCCTGGTATTTTGCTGACTAAATTCCAGTGCAGTTTGTTCCCATGCCTGACAAAG
>CAZKJI010000126.1:0-6341 GCA_964553005.1 uncultured Acinetobacter sp.
CATAAGGGGTAGGAGAGAAGCCCACAGTATTGTCAAAGTTGAAGATGTTGCTAAAACCAACATTTCCTTCACTTGATGCATAAAGTTCAAGTACTTCTTGCACACCAAAGCGTTCTTTGAACTTACCCCAAATGTTTGGACGCATACCGTTGCCAATCATCTTGGTGACACGGTGGGCACGGTCCAGTTTAGTTGCAGGTGCATCAATCAGATAACGGCAGAGTTCACCCACATAACCAATCGCGGATGCATTGAACTTCTGAACATCTTTCCAGAACGCACTGGTTGAATATTTACGGCGTACAGCAAGGGTTGCGCTGCCTGCAATCACGCCACACCAGCACACCACCACGCCTGTTGCATGATAAAGTGGCAGGGTCACATACATCACGTCATCCTTACCAAGATTAAGGATATGGCCGTATGTGCCGTAAGCCAGCGTCCAGCGGCTGTGGGTGAAAATAACCGCCTTAGGCAGTCCTGTTGTACCAGAAGTATAGATATAGAACAGGCCATCCTTACCTGTCACTGTGCGTGTGGTGGGTGGATTGAATTTCGGGAACTGATCAATTTGCTGGGCAAGATTGATGTGGCCTTTAGGTGCAGTGCCAGCATGCTTGCGCGTTTCCTGATCGGCAAACCAGTGGAAACGGTCCTGGGCAACATTAAGGTCCTGACGAATTTCATCAATGGCGGCACGGACTTCTTCACCTGCAATCACGGCAATTGGATTGACCAGGTTGATGCTATGGGCAAGTACCTTGCCGACCTGTGAGGTATTCACCAGCGCAATGGTCACACCAATTTTGGCCAGTGCCACGATTGTGGTAATCAACTCAGGACGGTTTTCAATCATCACTGCAATGACATCACCCTTTTTAGCACCAAGCGATAAATAGTAATGCGCAATCTGGTTTGCCCATTCATTGAGTGCTTGGTAGCTGTAACTTTGATCTTCAAATAACAGTGCGATGCCTTGAGGGTTACGCTTGACTGCTTTTTCAAAGGCAATGCCTAAACCAGCAGGTGAAGTTGGCGTTCGTATATATGCTTGTTTAAGTCCATTGAGGATATGAGGTACTTTGGTGATAAAGTTTGGAAGTCGAGTAGCAACATCACTAAGGGTAATAATATCGGTCTGCGTAGTTTGGCTCATATCAATCCTGTTTATTTTTCGACCAGTTCAAAAATGGCTATCTGTTAGAACACAACCATTTAACATCTTTGCTGTTGATGCTGTTTTTAGTGGTAATTAATTCCCTAGAGCAATCAACCTGAGCAGCGTCTAAAGCAGCGCAAGGGCCTACCTCTCTTACAATATTTCAATGACGCTACATCTTACAGTAACAAAAAAGCCTAGTCATCGAAATGACTAGGCTTTTGCTTATTGAGTGTAATTTAGCAAATTATTCGTTGCCAACGATACTCTTTTTCGGTGGTCGTCCACGAGGGCGGCGAGGGCGGCTAGATTTCTCCTTTTCCGCTTTGGCAGCTTCATCTTCCGCATCTGTTTCTTCAGTGCTTGCGACTGGTTCAGTGTTTTCAACAGCCTGCACTGCTTCAACTGCCTCTGTAACCACCGCAGTTTCAGTCTCAACAGCAGCTTGTGCTGACTCAACTGTCTCAGCAGGTGCTGTTACTTCTACCACTACAGGCGTTTCTTCATTTGCCAAAGCAAGTGCCTGTTGTTCACGTGCTGCATTAGCAATCGTCTCTTCTACATCAGCAACAGTCTCTTCTGCAATGATAGCCGCCTCAACTGCTGTTTCCTGCACTTCCTGACGGGTTTCAGTGCTTTCTACAGGCGCAGCAGGCGTTGTATTGGAAGCCAGATGCTCCTCTTTCGCCTGTTCAGCCGCAAGTTTGGCTAAACGACGACGTTCACGCGGATCGTTTGCAACACGCGAAGCGGGTGCTTCTGGCGGTGTCAATGGCAATACAGGTGCTGGTTCAGCTTCTTCCGTTGGCTTCTGGCTTGGAAGTTCCGCATCACGTGTAACAGGACGCTTTTCCTCAGCAGTGGTTTCAGTCGCCAGAGTGCTGGCATATTGTTCAGCGAACTTCTGTAAGGCACGGTTGAACGTGGTCACCAAACCAAACTGCTCAATCAGGATTGTGCAATCTTCACCATAAACATGGCGAATCAGGCTGCCCATTGTGTATTGTCCCAACGCTGGAATTTGCGATGGAGCAATTTTTGCTGCCGCTTTCTGGCTGCCTTGAGTGCCACGCTGATGACGGCGGCGTGAACGTGGATCGTTGCTTGCACGTTTCACTGGTGCCTGGGTTGCTTCTTCAACTGGTGTTGTTTCAGCAGCAACCTGCTCTGCCTGCTGGACAGGGGGAGCGATTTCAATCGTCTCTACAACCGCTTTGACTGGCTCGGCCTGTGGTGCTGGCGCAGCAGTCTGCTGTGGATTGAGCGCAACAATTTCACTCTGTCCCTGATCAATGTTGACGATCAACGCCGTGTTCATTGGTTCAGTGCGAGGCGCATCAATCACGTCAACTTTAGGCTGCTGTGGATTGGACGCAGCTTCAACTGCAACAGGTGCTTCATTTAGAACGCTTTGGTCACGGTGACGGTTCGGACGATTCGGACGCTGCTGGTTATGGCGGTCACGGCGTGGCAACGGTGCAGAGGCATCATTTCCATGACCAGCATCATTTTGTTGTTGCTGGTTTTGTGGTTCCTGTGGACGTTTTTGCTGACGTTTCAGGTCGCGTTGCTCTTGACGCTGCTCCTGACGTGACAGTTGAACAACTTCCTCATGCACCTGATTTTGCTGTTCATGGGCGTGTACATGCTGTTCACGCTGCTCTTTATGCTTACGTTTCTTTGGGTTTTGAGACTGATTTGGACGGTTCGGTTTTTCGTCCTTCTCAAACGCTTCGCGAGTTTCCTGCTTTACAGCTGGCTGGGAAATATAGGCATTATTTGCTGTTGTTTCCGCAGTGGCAACTGTCGTAACTGTCGCAACCTGACCGAATTGACCACGGCTCACAGCACCATTATTGATCATTTGTTCAATGGCTGACGCGGCAGTTTGTGCAGAGCGGGACTGATCAATGGTTTGCGCCTGTTTTTGAACAAACAGGTTCTCTAGCCATGCACAAGGGCTTGCAGTTTTTGATGCTGCTGCCTGCGCCTGTTTTGGCTGGGCAGAACCTTGCTGTGTTGCAGCCTTTTTCTGTGCTGTCGACTGTTGCTGTACTGGAGCAGCATGGCTGTGCTCAGCTTCTTCCAGATGCCATTCAGAAGACTCATAACCGAGTTGTTTTTCACTGTCACGGGTCGCTTCAGTACGTTCATAGCTTGAAGGCGCAAAGCCTGCTGGATTGTACTGAATTTCATAGTGTGGCGTTTCTAAATGTGGATGCGGCAAAATGGTGACACGCACATTGGAAGTTTGCTCCAGATATACAAGGCTGTGACGCTTTTCATTCAACAGGAATGCCGCGATTTCCACAGGCACTTCCACCTGTACCTCACCCTGACGTTCGCGTAATGCAATTTCTTCTACTTTACGCATAATTGAAAGTGAAAGGGAGCGTAGGTCGCGTACCATGCCTGTGCCATGACAGCGTGGGCACACATAGCCCGTTGCTTCCTCAAGCGATGGACGCAAACGCTGACGGCTCATTTCCATCAGGCCAAAACGTGAAAGCTGGCCGAACTGGATGCGTGCGCGGTCACTTTGGGTTGCTTCACGAAGTTTTGCCTCAACCATACGCTGGTTGCGGTCCTTGGTCATGTCGATAAAGTCGATCACCACCAAACCGCCAATATCGCGTAAACGAAGTTGACGCGCAATTTCCTCAGCCGCTTCAAGGTTGGTATTTAATGCTGTTTCTTCAACGTCATGACCACGGGTTGATTTCGCCGAGTTAATATCGATAGAAACCAGTGCCTCGGTTTGGTCAATCACGATTGAACCGCCAGAAGGAAGTTTTACTTCACGTTCATAAGCGGTCTGGATTTGGCTTTCGATGCCGAAATGGGCAAATAATGGCTCATTCTGGGTATAGGTTTTTAACTTGTCGAGCTGACGTGGCATCACAGCCTTAACGAAGTTGTAGGCTTCATTATAGGCCTGCTCGCTATCAATCAGGATTTCAGCAACGTCATCACGTAGATAGTCACGGATGGCGCGTGTCACCACACCTGCTTCTTGGTGAACTAACATTGGTGATGGACCAGAACTTGCCGTACCCTGAATTTGTGCCCAGAGGTCAAGCAAATGCTGTAGGTCGAGTTGCAGTTCTTCCTGTGAACGTCCGATACCCGCAGTACGCACAATCACGCTCATGCCACGGGGAACATTCAGGGAAGCCAGAATTTCCTTGAGTTCTTCGCGCACTGAACCCGAAATTTGACGGCTGATACCACCACCTTTCGGATTGTTTGGCATCAGAACCAGATAACGACCTGCAAGAGAAATAAAAGTAGAAAGCGCGGCACCCTTGTTGCCACGTTCCTCTTTTTCAACCTGAACCAGTAATTCAGTGCCTTCGGTGATCAGTTCACGAATGTTGGAGGTCTGGCGCGGATCTGCCTTGAAATACGAGTTTGCAATTTCCCGCATGGATAAAAAGCCTTGACGCTGCGCGCCGTACTCGACAAAAACCGCTTCCAGAGAAGGTTCAACGCGAGTGACGTGACCTTTATAAATATTGGATTTTTTTTGTTCACGGGTACGATTTTCTAAGTCAAAATCGTAAAGACGATTACCAGTAATCAGTGCAACGCGAACTTCTTCAGCGTGGGTTGCATTAATCAGCATACGTTTCATGGCGGACACCTAATAGTGACACACACAAACAACTCGCTCGCTATGTTTGAGCAAACATCAAATTGGCGTGATCAAGACTCAGGAGCAGCTTTGATATGCGAAGCTCTGAAACCACTGACTGTAAATCCAGTTCTGGGCTCTGATACGGTTATTTCGATGTCGGCAATCCTGCTTCAATCTTGGGCACCGTGATATATCACTGGACCCTAAATGATCCAAGTTTCCTGTGCGCTTCACTGGCGGGTGAGCGGTGCATTGGATGATGACTTTCACTGTCATTAAGCATTAAAGTCGCTCCATTTGAACGTCTTGATACGGAATGATCATCGTATCTTTGCTTAGCAGTTCCAATGCATCAACGCTTTAGCCTGAATGCGGCATCAGGGAGCAAATTGTCTGATGTGGATCAGTTTACATTTAATAACCAACAAATTTGTTGGCAACATATTTTTTCTGAACAAACTGTAAGGTGTATTGAAATATCAACAAACCCCATGTGCTGATGCACAATTAAACGCAACAGTTTGTCATTTTGCCGATATAATAAGCCTTCGGCGTCGGCATAATTCTTTAGGACCTATCCGAGTTATTGGTGAGTATGTCGTCGATTTAAAATTTTATCTAAATAAAATTTCTGATCTGATGCTCACTTACGGTGGTATCCGTGCGCTGAATATATCAAACCTTGCGGCATCTGCCTATGGGCTAAGTTTAGGTTTCTTGTGAAATAACTTAGCTAAATGATCAATTTTTAATCATATTTAGCAAATCTTGGATTAATCGAGCGTATGAATTCTACACAACAATGGCAAAGTGTCACTTGGTTTGACGTGGATGAGCATCAAGACGGGCAGCGAATAGATAATTTTTTATTTACCCGATTAAAAGGTGTTCCGAAAAGTCGAATCTACCGTTTGATTCGTGAAGGACAAGTACGTGTCAACAAAAAAAGAATAAAAGCAGAAACGCGTTTGAATATTGGCGATCAGATTCGTGTCGCACCAATTCGTTATGAACAAAAGGATGAAAGCGCGGCACCAGTGAGTGATGGCGTGGCGCAAAGCCTGCTTAGTCGTGTGGTTTACGAAGATGAAGGCTTATTAGTGGTGAATAAACCGTCTGGGATTGCTGTTCATGGCGGCAGTGGTGTGGCGTATGGTTTAATCGAAGCCTTGCGTGCCGCGACAGGTAAAAAATACTTGGAACTGATCCACCGTATTGACCGTGACACTTCAGGTTTGGTGATGATCAGCAAGAAACGCAGTACCTTAAAATTATTACAGGATTTATTGCGTGAGCATAAAATCCAGAAAACCTATGCGGCAATTGTTAAGGGGCAGGTGAGTCTGGATCAGCAACTGATTGATGCACCTCTATTCCGTTATGAACTGGCCAATGGTGAACGCCGTGTGCGTGTCTCTAAAGAGGGTAAGCCGAGTAAGACTGACTGGAAAGTGGTTGAACGTTTTAAGACAGCGACTTTGGTGCATGCATCACCGCTTTCGGGACGTACCCATCAAATCCGTGTACATGGTTTAAGTATTGGTC
>CAZKJI010000127.1:0-2000 GCA_964553005.1 uncultured Acinetobacter sp.
TTGTACCAATTTTATATATTGTCTTTACTCAAATGCATTATGACCCGAATGTGATTATGCATGTTGCAGTCGGAACTTCTCTAGCGACCATTATTGTGACTTCAATCAGCTCAGTGATGGCACATCATAAAAAAGGTGCGGTGTTGTGGCAGATATTCCGTAATTTGGCGCCAGGATTGGTGCTGGGCTGATGTAGGCCCCTTAGTTTGTAAATCCATAATGTACTTCAATATTTGCGATCAGCGTCTCTACCAATAGCAAAACGTCATCCTGTTGCCGTGCATCGATGAAAAACAGAGGGTAATTAACGCCTTGTGTTGCAAGCCAATCTCGGTACATCGAAAGCGTTCTTTCTGGTTTTTGATCAATATGAGTAATCGCAATCACAATATTATTGCCAAATGGTTTGAACGCTTCTACATACTGAGCTAGATCGAGTAGTGGATTTTCTGTGGCGTGGTCAATCATGACAATCGTACCAATTGCACCTTTGCAAATTACAGCCCAAATAAACTCAAAACGTTCTTGTCCAGGCGTCCCGTATAACCCGACTTTGACGCCATCATCTAAAGTAATCTCACCATAATCGATACCTACAGTGGTGAGCATTTTTTCATGCGATTCAAGATCAGTATTTAAAGCCTCGGTGCTGAGTACATCAATTTCCGAGAGGGCCTTTATCGCACTGGATTTACCTGACCCCATAGTTCCACCAAAGACAATTTTATATTGTTGTATAATCATAGAGTTATCCTAGGTTAGAAGCCTAAACGGTTACGTAATCGACCAAACAATTTTTTCATAAAATTTTGTTCAGTCATATTTTGATTATTTTGCGGATGATAGTTGGCTTGATGATCTTTGATAATTTTGCCGTAATTTACACCTAAACTTGCTGCAACAAATTGTTTGACACGCTGTTCAGGTAATTTTAATTGGCTGGCTACAACTGAAATTTCAGCCCCTTTAGCAAAACAAGCAGCCATACGTAAAATATCTTGGCGCACAATTTTATTTATTGGTTGTGGCCAAATTTCTAAATAGAAACTTGATGCAGAGGGTGGGCAAAGTTCATTAAAATCTTTTGATGCCCAAAGTAAATTCCATAACCATTGTTTTAAATCTTGTTGTGGAGCCTCTGTGATCCAAAGTTGGTCATTTTGTGTGGCGTAGGTGTAATTTAAGCTTGAATCTGTATGTAATGTTTGTAGCATCGGATTTTGCCAAACCCATTCGTTACGAGGGTCTGCAATTGCAATTAAACCATTGTGATCAAACAACTGAATTTTGCCATTTTTAGGATTGAGGATTTCTTGTAGAACTTCCCCGATTTGTTTCCGATGAATTGTAGTATTCGTTGCTTGAGGTGGGGATACTTTCTCTATCGTAGCATTTTTAGCTAAGCGCTCATTTAGCCATTGATGTAGTGATTGAAGATGATTCAATGGTAGATATAGAATGTCATCTTCGATTGAACTATTTTTATCAGCATTATTGGCAATTTGTAGAACATTAATATGGTTATTTTGGATTAAGCTTTTGATATTCGGTGAATCAAAAAAGATATGATTGATCATCAAAATATCGAGATGTGGTTCAGCAATATTGCTCCAATTGACTTGGATATGACTAGGAATAGCAGCTTGTATATGTTCTTTTAATTCATTCAATGTTCTGAGACTGAGCCCAAAAATTGCGATATTAACAGCTTGATGAAGACTCATAATGCTACTCATAATTGCTGAGCAATTCAGTAAAATTAATAAAAACGTGCTTGTATTTGTAAAATATATTATTTTATGTGATTAATATCAATAAATTTTTGGTAAATAAATTAATTTTCAGATATTCGGTTAGCGCAATTTCGTAAGCTTAACTCATTGATCTTAAACATAAGGAATTTAAATTTTTAACCAAATATTTCCTTAAAATATTGTTTTTATCTTTCGATTGACTTAAAAAGCAATAAAATTGTTAGACAATGATATAGAATTTATACA
>CAZKJI010000127.1:2100-6263 GCA_964553005.1 uncultured Acinetobacter sp.
TTCGATTGACTTAAAAAGCAATAAAATTGTTAGACAATGATATAGAATTTATACAACGAAATCAGTTAAAACAAAAAAGCGCAGACGGCATTTGGACAATGCGTATCACAAAGATAGCGAGGGGCTCATGAATCTCGAAGAGGCTGATAGTCTTTCTGAACAGATTGCAAAATACATTAGTGAACAAATTATTAGTGGTGAGCTGGTTGAAGGCGAACGTATTCAGGAGCTGCGCATTGCGAAAGAGTTGGATGTCAGCCGTGGCTCTGTCCGTGAAGCATTGTTATTGCTGGAGCGTACCTATTTAATTGAAATTTTTCCACGCCGTGGTGCAATTGTTTCTGAAATGTCAGCTCAACAAGTTAAAGCTTTGTTTGATACCAATGTCATGGTACTTGGGCATATTGTGCAACGAATTAGTGAGACTTGGAGAGTTAATGAGGCTGAACAGCTACAGACCTTATTAGATCAACTGGTTGAATTTGTACGTGCTGGGGACATTGAAAAATTCTACGATTCGATTTTTAAATATTTAGCAGATCAGCATGATATGGTGGCCAATCCCTATTTAATGCAATTTTATAAAGAACTGTTGCCTTCGTTACGTCGTAGCTACTTTTTAACCTTAAATACTTCACGTCGTGAATTACAGGAATCTTTTACCCTGTTTAAGTTAGTGATTGATGCTATTTTGATCCGAAAATCACAACAAGCCGCTTTATTTATGGAAGATTTTTGTCGACACTTACGTAACCTTGTGTTGGAATCTCTGACACGTATGAAACAGATTGAATTGGCTTGGGCGAGACGCTCACGCCGCTAGTTAGGGCAGTATGCGTTTAAGCAGTTTAAAACTTTCAGGCTTTAAATCTTTTGCCGATAGTACTACATTACATTTCAAAGCAAACCGTACTGCGGTGGTTGGACCGAACGGTTGCGGTAAATCAAATGTCATCGATGCTATTCGTTGGGTGATGGGTGAATCCAATGCACGTCAGTTGCGCGGCGGTAGTATGCAGGATGTCATTTTTACCGGAACAGCCAAACGTAAACCTGTCGGGGTTGCCAGTGTCGAACTTCGTTTTGATAATACTTATGGCAAATTAGGCGGTGCTTATAATGCTTATAGCGAGCTGGCCGTCCGTCGCCAAGTCACACGTGAAGGTAAGTCTGAATATTTCTTAAATGGCACGCGTTGTCGTCGTCGTGATATCACCGATATTTTCTTGGGGACAGGCCTAGGGCCACGTTCTTATGCGGTGATCGAACAGGGCATGATTAACCGTTTGGTCGATGCCAAGCCCGAAGAAATGCGCGTGTTTATTGAAGAAGCTGCAGGGGTATCACGTTATCAGGCGCGTCGTCGTGAAACCTTGCAGCACTTA
This sequence comes from uncultured Acinetobacter sp., assembly GCA_964553005.1. Classification (GTDB taxonomy): domain Bacteria; phylum Pseudomonadota; class Gammaproteobacteria; order Pseudomonadales; family Moraxellaceae; genus Acinetobacter. Next base: position 3,486 of record CAZKJI010000127.1, read on the forward strand.
GAACATACTGAACAGAATTTGGCGCGTTTAGACGATATTGCCGCTGAACTAAAATCCCAACTTAGAAGTTTAAAGCGCCAGTCTGAAGCCGCAATTCAATATAAGACCCTAGAAGGGCAGATTCGAACTTTAAAAATTGAAATCCTTTCGTTCCAAGCGAATCAAAGTCAGAAATTACAGCAAGAATATACTGTTGAAATGACGGCACTGGGCGAAAACTTTAAACTGGTTCGTTCTGAATCTCAAACCATTGAACATGATCTTGAAGCCACCAGTGCTTTATTCCAGCGTTTAATTCAGCAGTCTTCGCCTTTACAGCATGAATGGCAACAGGCTGAGAAAAAGCTGTCTGAATTAAAAATGACCTTGGAACAAAAACAGAGTTTATTCCAGCAAAACAGCAGTAGTTTGGTTCAACTTGAACAGCAAAAATTACAAACCAAAGAGCGTTTACAATTATCAGAGTTACAGGTCGAAACTTTAACAACTCAATTTGATGAGCAAAACGAAAGCTTACTTGCTTTAGAACAGCAGACACAAACGGCTGAGCAAAATTTTAGCGATGTTCAAGCACAACATAAGCAAGCACAACAGCAATTTGAACAACTGAAAATCCAAGTCGATCAGCAACAACAAAAAAAGTTGCAGATGGCAGCGCAAATTGAGCAGTTGGGTAAGAATGTGCTACGGATTGAGCAGCAAAAGCAGACCCTGCAAACACAAACCACTCAGATTCGTGCTCAGGTTCAGGATGATGAACAGGCGCAGTTAGAACAATTGCAGCAGCAACTGCACCAGGAAATTATTGCGTTAGAAACTGCGATTGAACAATTACAGCAGGATGTTCAGACTAAGCAAGATCAACAACAGTCGAACAAAATGGATCTGCAAAGCCTGAAAACTGAAATTCAGGTTTTATTGGCTGAACAAAAAAACTTAAATCAGCTTGTCGCAAAACAAAGCCCGAAGCATGATCAACATGCAGTTCGACTGATGCAAAGCCTACGTTTAAGCGCTCAAGCTAAAGCGCATGCAAGCATTATTGAGAAGTTCTTGGCTAAGTGGCTGCAAGCGCAGTTGATTGGGAATGAGCAAGCCTTCCAAGAGGGTATCGCACGGCAGTTAAAATCATCACAACAGCAGCCTATTCAAGTTGCAGAGCTGACTTGTTTGAGTGAGTGGATTGAGGCGCCACAATCTTCTTTATGGACAAATGTCGCCGTTGCAGAAGATTTAGCCACAGCATTGCGATATCAAGTGCATCTCCAGCAAGCACAATCTATTCTGACGCTTGATGGTTATCATGTCGGCTCAGACTGGGTGATTGCGCTGCACTATGATGAAGACAGTCAAACTGCGCAGGGGATGCTCAGTCATCAGGTGCGTTTAGAGGAAATTCAACAGCAGCTGGCACAGAAACAACCCCAGTTGCTTGATTTGGAAAACCAGTTTTTCCAACAACAGCAAAGCCTGCAACAGCAACAACAAATCTTGCAGCAACAGCAGCAAAGTGTGAAACAAAAGCAAAAAGAGTTGCAGCAACTGGATGTACAGATTGCCAAACTGCAAAGTACCGCACAGGCTTTTGTGCTGCAACAGCAGCAACTGGCAGAGCAACTGAAACAACTGAATGTGCAGCTTGAAGAAGATGCCATGCAGCGTGATGATCTGGAAATTGACTTACATGCATTGGCACTCAAACTCGAAGCAGTATTGCCAAATTATAAAACCTTGCAGTTTCAGGTCGAAAATCTAAATGAACAACTGGATGAGCAACAACAACAGCTGACTCAACAGCAACAGCAACGTGAAAATCTGCGCCGTCAGACCTCTCAAGCCAATCAGCAAATTGAGTTGCTGGAAAAAGATATTTCATTCCTGAAAACGCAGTATCGACAAATTATTGAGCAAATTGAGCAGGCGAAGAAATTTGTTGACCCAATTCAACTGGAATTACCAAATCTGGAATCACAATTCCAAGAGCAATTCCAGCAAACTGAAAAATTGCAAAAAACATGGAATGAATGGCAGCTTGAACTCAATCAAGTACAAGAGAAACAACAACAACTCACAGAACAACGTCATCAAGCTCAACAGAAAGACGAGCGGGTGCGTGAGCAGTTGGAACAAAAGCGTTTAGCATGGCAGGCAGCAAAATCAGATCGTGAACATTATCTGGAACAGCTGAAAGAATTAAATGCGGAAGCTTTATCTGATCTGTCGATAGAAATGAAAGATCATCAGCAAAAACTGGAAAAAGCGCAGCAGCAATTCGAGAAAATCGGTGCTGTGAATTTAGCGGCTTCAAAAGAATACGAAGAGGTTTCACAGCGTTTTGATGAACTGAGTCATCAGATGCAGGATCTACAAAATACGGTTGATCAGCTTAAAGACGCGATGAAAAGTATTGATCAGGAAACGCGTAAGTTGTTTATGACCACTTTTGATCAGGTCAATCAAGAGTTACAACTGCTATTTCCAAAGGTATTTGGTGGTGGTGAAGCGATTTTAAGCCTTGAAGATGATTGGCAGTCGGGTGTGAAATTAATGGCACGTCCGCCAGGTAAACGTAACAGTTCTCTGGCATTATTGTCAGGTGGTGAAAAGACCTTAACTGCTCTGGCTTTAGTATTTGCGATCTTTAGGTTAAATCCAGCACCTTTCTGTGTATTAGATGAAGTTGATGCACCACTTGATGATGCCAACGTGCAGCGGTATTGTAATTTGGTAAAAGAGCTTTCTGAACAAGTGCAATTCATTTACATTACACATAATAAA
>CAZKJI010000128.1:0-6254 GCA_964553005.1 uncultured Acinetobacter sp.
ATGCTTTGACTCGCTCGCGCCATCGTACCCGATTCAGGTAGAATCACGAGTATGTCCGCATATACAGGACTTACAAGCGCTGCCAAACCTAGCAGCAAACAATATTTTTTGTAATACATGAGGGAGTTACCTTTTATGAGTGCTCAATTATTTGTTGTAGCAACCCCGATTGGGCACTTAGATGACATGACCTTTCGTGCGATTGATATTTTAAAATCTGTATCGGTGGTTGCGGCAGAAGACACTCGTCAATCTGCTCAATTATTTAAACACTATAATATCTCAACACCGTTAACAGCGTGCCATGATCACAATGAAAGTAACAAAATTGATCAACTTATACAAAGAATGTTAAATGGTGAAAGTATTGCTCTGATTAGTGATGCAGGAACACCGTTAATTAGTGACCCTGGATTTAAGCTGGTTCGTGCAGCACAAGAACATAAGATCCGCGTCATTCCAGTACCAGGCGCATGTGCTGCAATTGCAGCATTGAGTGCTGTAGGTTTACCAAGTGATCGCTTTAGTTTTGAAGGTTTCTTACCGTCAAAGGCTTCACAACGAATTAGCCAACTTGAAAAACTAAAAGATGAGACACAAACCCTCATTTTCTATGAAGCGCCACATCGTATTTTAGACAGTGTAAAAAATATGGCTGAGGTATTTGGTGAAGATCGACCTGTAGGTTTTGCTCGTGAAATCACAAAGACCTTTGAAACTATTAAAAAAATGACTTTAAAAGAGTTGGTCACTTTTATTGAAAATGATCACAACCAAGAGAAAGGTGAAATTGTAGTTGTGGTGGGTGGTGCCACTGCTGAAAAAGACATGGCGCAGGATAAACTGGATGAGTTGCTAAAACGCTTATTACAGGATTTATCAGTCAAAGCTGCTTCCCAACTGGCTGCTGATTTGACAGGTATCAAAAAGAAAGTGGCTTATCAACGTGCTTTGGAATTGACTCAAGATAATAAATAAGACTTAAAAAGATACGCAGGAAATGGCTATAGACTCATTACCCATGTTAGGTCCCCATGAAGGCAGAGAACTTGAATTTCTGCTTTGTGGTGAAAAACCAATTGCTTTTTTTATGAAGGGATTCCTGATGAGTTTTTGCCTTATCTTGAATCAGGCATTTTAAAATCCCGAACCAAGACCACTACAACTCGCATCCCCAATATACAAATGGAAAATATTCTTATTTATAAGGATGTTGCAATAGAGCAAGTGGATAAATTAATATCGGTCATTGAACTATCCCTCAATCAACCGAAAGCAGGATTTGTACCAGAGCTTGAGCGAAGAATTGGTCAATTGCTGAGTTATCGAGAGGAAGGTATTGAATTCTATTTACAGCATCTTTCCAGAAACAAGAAATAAGCATACCAAACGCATATTGCTGCCCTCATGGAATGGATAAGGCATCAATACTCTCCAGAATGCACAATGTGGGATTCTTAAAGCAATGTAATGCGGACACGAATCACATCAACATCAAAAAGCACCACAGTCGTGATGCTTTTAAATCTTTCAGCTTATTCGTGAGTCTCACCTGGCGGAACTTCAGTAATGCGTCCACCACGTGCCAAAAACGCGGCAACCTCATCTTCCAAAGCCTGACGTTGTTTCTGTTTAGCAGTCACTGTTAAGGTTTCTGCTTCAGCCAAATCTGCGTCATTGGCACTTGAATCTTCGCTATCCGCACCACTTTCTGCAGCTTTCGCTTCTTCATCGTCTACCGCAGAATCTTCAGTGTTTTCGTCGTAATCATTCATTTCCGTCATCTTCATCTCCCCACAATGACTCAACTCTCATCATCGCTATTTGGCCATCAGAACTAGGTGGAATTTAGCAAGCTCTTCAGATTTAGCAAAGCACAATATTTGTTAAAACGTACTTTTTATGACCAAATTCACTCTGATTTATAAATGATTGTTTAAAAAATATCTACTATTTTTTAACATGCATATTGTGTGTCTTTCAATGTTCCTAATCCATTGGCTTGTTGCATAAAGCGATCCTTAAACCAGTCGAACTGTTCAACCTGTTTTAGACCAAAATTTCTTGCCCAAACAAAGGGAAATAATTCTGAACTTTCAATCCATCCAATCGCGGACATACTGTGCATCATGGCATCATTCTGACCTTTACGTTGGTGCTCATAACGCAATAAAGTTTGCTCATTGGCCCACACACCGCGTTTTAAATCGTGCAGTAGAACATCACACAATACCGCAGCATCCAGACAGCCAATATTTACACCTTGACCAGCCAAAGGATGAATCACATGTGCTGCATCGCCAATCAAGGCTAAACCAGATTTAATATAACGCTGCGCTGCGCGAGCTTTTAGTGGAAACTGTGCTCTAGAACGAACTGCAACCACTTCTCCCAACATTTGCAGACTTTCTTGAGTCAATAGTTGCATAAACGCTTGATCGCTGAGTGCTGAATATTCATCGGCATAATCATCGGGTAAAGTCCAGACAATCGACTGCCAATAACCATTCTCTTGTGCATCCAAACTCGCCATTGGTAAATATGCCAGTGGACCTGTCGGTAGGAAAATTTGACGAGCCACATATTGATTCGGTTGTGTGGTTTTAATCGCGCAACTGATGGCAGCCTGTTTGTAATCCATTACATCTAAATCGATATAGGCTTGCTCACGAACAAAAGAGTTCGCACCATCTGCACCAATCAGCAACTTGGTTTTTAGTACTGTGCCATCCGCCAATTGAATTGACCAACCTTGTGGAATCTGCTCAATCCGTATGACTTTGACTTGAGTGCGATAGTCTTTGAGTTGTTGCAGCATTTTTTGTTGAATCGCAACATTCAAGACACTTGGCTCAACCATCGAACCCAAAGCCTGATCTGATTGAGGTTGCTGTTCAGATACATGGCCAAAATTAATTTCACCATAGCCATTTTTATTCCAGACTTGCATGCCTGAATAGGGCATTTGACGTGCTAAATCATCCCAAACATCGACTGTTTTAAGTAAGTGAATCGTCGCCTGACTCAGTGCCAATACTCGAGGATTCATGACTGCCAATGTCTTTTCTTGATCTAGCACAGGCGCAGCATCAAGCACCGTCGATTGCACCCCACCTTGGGCTAGCAATAAAGCGGTTAGACCACCGACTAAGCCACCGCCAACAATCACAACATCTAACAGCTCACTCATGCTTTTAATCCCATCGCATAGTTAGCAACCAAAGGTTTAACACCCGGAATCACATCAAATGCAATCAGTCCAGTATTACGTAATAACTTGAGAATTGGATTTTGATTACTAAAACCGCGTACTACTGAATCACAGAACTTAATCACCCTTTGCTGATCAGTTAAGCGTGCTTGTTCATAAGCCAATAAATTATCAGGATTGCCAATATCATCGGACTTCGCCAATTGTTCCATCAAGAAACGAACCAGTACATCTGCATCACGCAAACACAAGTTAAAACCTTGCCCTGCCACTGGATGGATGGTATGTGCGGCATTACCCATCAACACCACACGCCCAACGGCTTGCTTATGTGCCAAGACCTGAGCCAGTGGATAGCTAAAACGTTTACCTGTTTTTTCAAATTTTCCAGCACGATCACCATAGGTTTCCTGTAAAGCATCCAAGAAATGTTGATCATTTTCTTCACCCAACCATTCTGCTTCAGTGCCTTTCTTCACAGGCCACACTACTGAACGGCGGTATTCACCTGGCAAAGGCAAAAGTGCCAATGGCCCTAAAGCACTAAAACGTTCAAAGCCAACCTGTTGATGTGGTTTCGAGGTTTGTACGGTGGTGACGATTGCCACTTGATCATAATCATGTTCATCGACACCTACCCCAATGGCTTGGCGACAAAATGAATCACGACCATCAGCAGCAATCACCAACTTGGACTTTAAGGAATGGATATATTCGCCATTACGTATGGCTTCGATTTGTACCTGATCTGCACCTTGGGTCAGTGAAGTCACTTGCACCCCATCAATCAACTCAATCAATGGCTGTTGACGTACTTGGGTCAGTAATACACGACCCAACCATGCGTTTTCAATCACTTGTCCAAAGCTTTCTACTTTTTCTTGTTCTGCAACTAAGCGTGCCTTACCAAAACTGCCCTGCTCGGTAATATGCACTTGCAGAATTGGGGTGGCATGTTGCTGTAAGGCTTCCCATAAGCCTAATTTTTGGTAAATCTGTACACTACGGCGTGACAATGCGGTGTTACGCGCATCAAAGCTAGAATGATAAGGGGAAGCGTTCTCGTCATCGTAATTTGGATATTTCACAGCTTCTAATAACTTTACGGCAATATTAGATTTTGCCAACATTAAAGCAAGGCTGAGTCCAACCATACCCCCACCGACAATGATGACTTGTTGCTGCATAATATTATTCCTTATCAGTTTTTCATGACTTGATGTTTGGAGACTATCTTACTCTAACTTAAATCAGCAATGGAATTTGTACTTTGTTTGGTCTGTGTGGTTAAAATTACCCTATATTTTGGAAACATTACATTCTTTCTGTTGAATTTGTTCTAACCTTTTTGGATCAACAAGACTGGTCTGTTTTACTGCTGTAAAATAACCAAATACAGTAAAAGCAAGTACACCCACACACCAGATTAAAAAGAAATAACAACGCCAAGTCGCCCTAAAACCATACACATACTTTGTTTTATTCATTACTTTTTTATTGGGTAAAGGATATTGTTTTAATCTATAAATTTTTAACATATCCCTCCCTTGTATCAAAATACCAACGAGAAGCATAAATAGAGGGGCAAATACCCCCATTCCATACCAAAGCATATGCCAACCATATGGATGGCATAGAATCCAATTGCTTTCGTTTAACCATGGAAAAAAGAGTCGATCTAAAACCAGAAATAGAGGTATTGCCCATAAGCAATGTAAAGCAATAATTTTTATTCGTTCTTTAAACGTATACTGTGGCGCATACTCACTCATTTTATTATTCTCTTTATATTTCAAAAGGCTTAAATCCATTTAAGCCTTTTGATTTTTTATTTTGCTTGAGCCATTAATGCTTCAATCTCCTCAACGGTTTTCACCACATTTTTGGTCAAAACCAATGGACCACTTTCAGTCACAACAATATCATCCTCGATACGAATACCAATACCACGCCATTTTGCATCGACGGTTTCATCATCGGGTGCAACATATAAACCAGGTTCAACAGTGACCACCATACCTGCTTCATAAGCACGCCAGTCTTCACCAGTTTTATAAGCACCGACATCATGCACGTCCATACCGAGCCAATGGCCTGTACCATGCATAAAGAATTGACGGAATGCTTCACTCTGAACCAACTCATCCACATTGCCACTCAGCAACCCAAGATCAACCAAACCTTGAGTTAAAATCTTGACAGCCACTTCATGTGGATATTTATAGTGATTGCCAATACGAGTTGCACCAATGGCAGCCAATTGAGCATCTAAAACAATATTATAAAGTGCTTTCTGTTCAGGACTAAATTTGCCATTTACAGGGAAAGTCCGCGTAATATCCGATGCATAAAACTCATATTCACATGCAGCATCAATCAGGACTAAATCACCGTCTTTTAAAGGCTTGTTATTTTCAACATAATGCAAGATACAAGCATTTTCACCACCACCGACAATGCTGTTATAAGCAGGTACACAACCATTTTTACCAAATATATAATTGAGTTCTGCTTCAAGTGCATACTCCATCACATTCGGTTTAACGGTTTGCATGGCACGGGTATGCGCCTCTGCACTGATATTCGATGCGATCTGCATCAATTCAATTTCTTTTGCTGATTTTTTCAAGCGCATTTCATCAACAATACGGTCTAACTGAACCACTTCAGCGGGTGCAGCGCCACCACGACGCTGTTGTGCATCTGCCTTTTGAATCCATTGGCTGACACGTGCATCAAATTCCGCATTTTGGCCAATACGATAGTAAAGACGCTGTTTATTTAACAACTTGTCGATAATTTCTTCATCAAGCAGATCAATTGCATACGCTTCATCTGCATCATAGATTTCAATCGCACCATCAATCCCAGCACGATAGCCATTCCAGATTTCCATTTCACGATTACGTTCACGGCAGAACAAGCTATAACTATATTCCTCACCCTCTTCAAAAGTTTCAATGATTGCAACCGCTTCTGGCTCGGCGAATCCAGTCAGATAATAAAAACTACTGTCTGCACGATATTTATAATCCGCATCGCG
>CAZKJI010000129.1:0-6150 GCA_964553005.1 uncultured Acinetobacter sp.
GGTTAAAACAGGCGTATACTGAAAGACAACACCAGAACCAAACAGGATTAAAAGATGCTTGTTAAATTTTCAATTCGATTCGTGGCTGTCTTGTTTTCAGTATTGGCTTTAGCCGCAATCGTTATCCACTTTTTCTTTTCGAGTGCCTTAACGACTGACTTATGGATTATTGTTGTTCCTATTATTCTTGGTATCCCGATTCTGACTGCAGTGGTGGCTGCAAAAGATGATGAACTTAATATTCATTAATTTGAGAATAAATCTTAATTTTTGTTTTTCAGCAGAATTTTTATACTTCATTATTGAAATAGAGCCAATTCAAATTCAGTAATATTAGATAAGCCTCTTTTTAGGAGGCTTATCTGTTTGAAAGGGTAGTAAATGTTAATTTAGCCCTTATCTAGGCTGGTAAATGAATCTGGGATTGTAGGCACAGCATTCAGATTTTGAAAGTCATGGCCTGATGGTGCCTGATAAATCCTCAGGCCAAACTCAGGAATAATCGCAATCAAGTGATCAAAAATATCCGACTGAATTGTTTCATAGGATGCCCACGCCGTTGTATTTGCAAACGCATAGATTTCTAGAGGCAAGCCCTCGCTGATTGGCTGCAACTGACGCACCAATAAGGTCTGGTTCTGGGCAATGCCCTGATGCTGTCTTAGATAAAACTCAACATAAGCCCTGAATGTGCCAAGATTGGTTAAACGTCTTTGGTTATAGCGTGACTGGTTGCTCAGGTGCTTGTTGAAATCTTCAATTTCAGATTGTTTGGCATCCAGATATTGGTCCAGTAGCAAGAACTCCTTTAGTTTTTGCTGCTCCTCATCACTCATAAAATGCACGCTGCTTTGATCAATAAGGAGTGAACGCTTGATGCGGCGACAGCCAGCATTACTCATACCACGCCAGTTTCTAAAGGTATCCGTCACCAGTCTGTTGGTAGGAATGGTAGTAAATGTCTTGTCAAAGTTCTGTACAGTCACAGTATGTAATGACATATCAATGACATCACCATCCGCATTCAAGGAGGGCATTTCAATCCAGTCGCCAATCCGAACCATGTCATAAGAGGCGATTTGTACACTGGCCACCAAAGACAAAATAGTGTTCTGAAACACAAGCATCAGGACTGCTGCCATTGCCCCAAAGCCCGCGAGAAGGGTGAATACATCTTTCTTGAGAAAAGTACCCAGAATCATTAGGCCACATACAACGAACAAAATAAGCTTAACCAGTTGCAGATAGCCCTTGATTGGCTTGTTCCGTGATTTTGGATTACGTTGATAAATCAGGTTAAAGATATTCAGTGCTTCACTGATGGTCAGTGCAATGGTGAGGAAAATGAATGCCTGGGCACCCATCTGAATAAATATGATCAATTTGGGTGAAAGATGAGGAATGGTGGTAATTCCATTCATAACTACAATGGCAGGCACAACATTGGCAAACCTGCGAATGATACTGTGTTGGGCAAAGATGGACTGATTGGTTGATTTTAGTTTGGTGACTAAATAGCGGATACCCCGAACAATGACCCTCTTGGCAATAAAGTTCGCTAATGCGGCAAAGAGGACGAGAACAATCAAGGCAAGCAGGGTTTCCAGCCACGGGTAGTGGCTTAGTTCACTTCGAATATCAGCTATAAAATTTAAATAATCCAAACCTAAACACCTTAAAATTCTTGAAGTGGAATTTTAAGGTGTTAAACGTGGCTATGATAATTTGGTCACAGTTTAAATACGATTCTTAAGAAATTTTAACATTTGTTAAAAATAGATTACCACATCAGGTCATCTGGAATCACATAGGCTGCGTATGGGTCTTCCTCATCCGTTGTTTGATCATTGGTCTGTGCATTATTATTCACAATGATAAAGCCCTGCATTTTCTGGTCAATTTTCTCAGCCAATGCTTTAGGAAGATAGGCATAACTCTCCTGATCCTTTGCAATCACAAGCGAACCTGAAACCAGCGCATTATAAACCTGCTGTGAGATATAGACTTTCTTGATCTTGCCGTCATCAATAAACTGGTAGACCGCATCACCGTCAGTTTGATTAATCTTATGTTGTTTAATCATCTGGATAATAGATGCCTTAAGGGCTTTTTCTTCCAATACACGCTGTTTTTCCAGATTGAGTGCCTGATCTTTTGCCAGTTTCTCCTGATTGACACGGTCAATTTCAGCTTTCAAGGCCCCATCATCATTTTGTCCAGTACGCTGTTCATGCTGGGCTTGCTTGGTCAGCTTCTTTGCTTTTTTATTATCAACTAACCCTGCTTTTAATAATTGCGCTTGCAGTGCATTTTTAACCATAATTCAATCCAGATTTGGGTGAGATGAAGAACGAAAATAAACGATCCAATACGTTATACTCATGACAAGGCTTAAACCTGTGGGTATGAGAAAGGTTTGTAATTTTAAATAAGGATAAAGCAAACTGGCAATCAGTCCACCCATTAAAAAACCAATAAAGATCAATAAATGTAAGGAAATACGGCGATTTTCAACTTTTAATCCACGGGCCTTATATCCCAGTGTCAGGCCAATATCGGTTAGGACACCCGATAAGTGCGTGGTACGGATAATTGCGCCTTTATAATGGCTGACCATCGCATTCTGCATGCCCATTGCGACACATGCCCACAGCAGCCCATAACGGGGGAAAAATGGCAACAGTAACCAGGTAAGAAGCAGGAAAATGGCAACCAGACTAAGCGGCACGCCATAATGTCTACCAAAGGTCACGTGACCATTGCCAAGAATCAGGCCGCTGTAAAAAGACCCAATGACAAAACAAAGGATGACAAGGCTTAGATAGATAAAATGCTCAGGCCGCCAGTCAAGCAGACTCATTGCGAGCATACTGACATTGCCTGTCATATGTGAAACAGATTGATGCAGAACTGTGAATAAACCCATAACGTTTACCATGCCTGCATTTAATGCCAATAGGAAAGCACCAAATTGAATCCAGTTGGGTAAACGTTGTAAGGGCATAGCAAACTCAGGCTACTAATTTTGGCGGTTTCGGAAATCTACAGCAGCAGTGAACAAAACATCGGTTGATGAGTTCAGCGCGGTTTCAGTTGAGTCCTGCAACACACTAATAATCATACCAATTGCAACGACTTGCATCGCAACTTCTGATGATATACCAAATAAGCTACATGCAACAGGGATCAGTAACAAAGAACCCCCTGCAACACCTGAGGCACCACAGGCAGAGACCGCTGCAACAATGGATAAAATCAACATCATGCTTAAATCAACATGGATACCCAGTGTATTTACGGTGGCCAGAGTCAAAACGGTAATGGTGACGGCAGCACCAGCCATATTGACGGTTGCCCCTAAAGGAATAGAGACATTTGCCGTAGCCGCATTTACACCTAAACGTTGCGCCAGATCGAGGTTTACAGGAATGTTGGCGGCTGAACTGCGGGTAAAGAAAGCGGTAATCCCACTTTCTTTGAGGCATCTAAACACCAGTGGATAGGGATTTGCACGCATGGTAATACCAACCAGAACTGGATTGATGACCAATGCCACGAAAATCATTGTTCCAATTAAAACCATCAACAAGTGTGCATAGCTGGACAGCGTTGCCAAGCCTGCATCGGCAAAGGTCACTGCCACTAAACCAAAAATACCCACAGGAGCAAAACCAATCACGGTATGGATAATCTTATTGACCGCATCAGCAACATCTGTCAACACTTGCTTGGTTGAATCTGAAGCATGTCGCAGGGCCAGTCCCAGACCAATTGCCCACGCCAGAATACCAATAAAGTTCGCTTCACTAATCGCCTGAACGGGATTGGCAATAAAGCTTAACAGCAGATTTTTTAGAATATCGGTAAGGCTTCCAGGTGCCTGTAGAGTGGTCTCGGTTGCCAGATGCAGGAATAACTGGCTTGGAAAGGCGATACTGGCAATTACGGCACTGAATGCGGCAAGCAACATTCCAACCACATAAAGTAGCATTACAGGTTTTAAATTTGAGTTTTGTCCTACCTGAAAATTTGCGATTGAGGAAAGCACCAAAACAAACACTAAAATCGGTGCAACTGACTTTAATGCTTTAATAAACAATTCACCCAATAAACTTAGGTAGGGTGTAAAGCCAGGGAACAGCAATGCCACGCCAATCCCTAGAAAAATAGCGATAATAATTTTGCTGACTAAGCTTAAGCGAGACAATACATTCAACATATAAAGGCCTTACAAACCAGTGCACGGTTTCAGGTTAAACAAGCGCGGTATTCTATACCCAAGAACCGTGAATAATAAATTTTTTTTTGCATCCTCATTACGCTAAAAATATTGTAAAAAATAACACAATGTTTTTAAAAGTTTTTTATAGAAACCTAGCATATCTTTTTGTATGAAAAAAGACCTGAAATATAGACTATTTGTTCAGGATTTCAGGTGAAAGCGTTTGTATCGCCTGATAGTGGGATAAAAAGATTTTTCCACTTAACATATTGATTAACCTTGATGAATTCAGCCGATCCATGACTGGGCTCTTTACTTCAGATAAATGTAGCTGAATTCCCAATTGCAATAATTCCCCATTAAGCTCTTCCAGCATTTCCACCGCACTCAGGTCAATATTGCTGATGCTGGAACAGTTAATCACTACATGCTGTATCTGTGGGTTATGGCTGAGTTCCGTGATGATATAGCCCTTTAGCACATGTGCATTTAGGAAGTTAAGGTTCTCATCAATACGGAAAGATGTGATGGTTTCTGCGGTAAGCACATCATAGCGGGATACATTCCTAAAATGCTGTGTTCCTTCAACCAGACCAATCACGGCAATATGTGGGCGGCTAATCCGCCATAATAAAAGAATAAATGTCAGGATGATTCCAATCACAAGGCCTGTCGAAATATCAATACAGGTGACACCAAAGAATGTTGCCCACATGGCCAGCCCATCGCCCTTAGAATATTTCCAGGTTTCAAAAAAGGGCAGGAATGTGACCAGTTTCCAGATGGAAACAAAAATGGTGGCAGCCAAAATGGTCAAGGGCAGGTTTTGAAAAAAACTGGTGAAATAAAGGCTGACCGCAATCATCAATAATGAAGACATGACCCCAGACATAGGCGTTTTGGCACCTGCATCAGTATTGACAACCGTACGCGATAAACTTCCTGAAACTGCAAATCCCGTATTTATCCCTGCCGCAATATTGGCCAAGCCTAGAGCGATGAGCTCCTGATTGCTATTGAGGTCATCACGCTTTTGCAATGCGGTGGCCTGCGCAATCGCCAGTGACTCAACAAAACTAATCATGGCAATCATAAATGCGCTGGGAAGCAGTTTCTGAACCAGATCAAGATTCCATGTTGGAAAATGAAAGCTTGGCAGACCTGTCGGAATGATCCCAACAGTTTTCAGCCCATGTTGGTCTAGACTGAATACATACACAACAATAATTGAGCTTAAAACCAATAATAGGGGAATGATCTTGTTTAAAAAATCGGATTGTACCCATTTAGGCAGAAAAGCCAGTATGGCAATTGCAGCTAGACCCAGCGCCACACTTGGAAAACTGATGTGATGGAAGTTATTGACCAAACTTCCAATAAACTCTGGAATATTGTTGGTCTGTAATGGAATGTCGAGCAGAAACTTAAATTGCCCCAAAGCGATCAATAAGGCAGATGCAATAATAAAACTTTGAATAACAGGATGGCTAATAAGCTGGATTAGGAAGCCAAAACGGAACAGGCCTAAAATCAGTGAAATAATCCCGACCATCACCGTGAGTAGGCAGGCAGCTTCAATATAGGCAGTAGACCCAATCGCAAAAAGGGGATGAAGTGCTGAAAAAACCATCATTGAGATGATGGCAACAGGACCAATTGACAGGGTGGTGCTACTGCCTGTAAAGGCATAGATGATCATGGGCAGGATACTGGCATAGATCCCCATCACTGGTGGAAGCCCTGCTAGCATGGCATAGGCCATTCCCTGAGGAACCAGCATTGCCAGTACAATTAACGCAGCAACGACATCAGCCTTAAAGTGTGTAGGATGATAAGTCTTTAGCCATTTCAGTGCAGGAAATATGGACATATTCAGGTTGAACCGTTTTATGCATAAATAATTTATATTATATATAAATATATATTAT
>CAZKJI010000130.1:0-5998 GCA_964553005.1 uncultured Acinetobacter sp.
GTTGATTATCATAAGGCTTTTGAAACTGTCGCACCTCATGTTTGAATTCGCCCTTTTTTAACTTTAGTTCTGTAGTTGAAGATTATCTTTTGGATATTGGGAGAATTGAAGAAGGGCTCAAATTTCCATTATTTAGATGTATCTATATGGATCCATTTACTGGATATTTTGAAGTGGCAAAAAGAAATAAATTTACATTTTATCAAGAATTTCAGGATAAAGAAGAGAGTGGTTTCGCTTGGGGAGCATATTTAAAGGAAATGGATATTGTCACTGAAGAAGTTAATGAATCAATTAATAATATAATTAGAACGCTAGAAATTATGAAAGCTGGAAATCACGATTTAAAAGTAGATGATCTAAAAGCAAGTAACAAAATTATGAAACCTATTAGCTATCTAGTTAAACATTTTTCATTTCAAGAAGAGCAGGAATGTAGAATGATTGTTATGGAGAAAATAGAAAGCGGATATGTGGTAATGGATAAGAATGACTCTACTCGTTCTTATGTTGAATATGAGCAACCAAGCCATAGGGATATAAAAAATATATATATTGGTCTAGCTTCATCAAATAAAATGGTTGAAATATTGAAAACAATCAAAAGTGAGAATAAAAAAATTCCTAAAACAATGGTTTCAGATAATCCATATAGGGTTTGAGTTTAATGTTAAACATTCTTAAAATGAGCAAATGTATAAACAGCAATTTTGTTCTATAAATCTATCTAAATCGCGTTAACCTGAAATGATGGATACATGCCTTAGGAGGTCGTGATGTCGCGCAGACCTCGAGAACAAGTCGATTACTTACACCTAAAAGAACTAGGTGGTTTGGAAATGTTGAAAGCCAGTTACTTTCAACAGGAGTTTTCACGACATGTTCATGAAGGATTTTGTATCGGTGTGATCGAAGAAGGAGCACAGCGGTTCTATCGCACAGGTGGCAATCATGTTGCGCCACAAGGCGATATTATTTTAGTGAATGCCGATGAAGTACATACAGGCTCATCTGCCGTAGAAACCGGTTGGCGTTACCGCGCGATTTATCCGACTCCCGAAATTTTCCATGAATTAACCCGTGATCTTACCACTGTACACGGCACAGCACCGTGGTTTAGAGAAGCAGTATTGCATGATGAAGGTTTGGCACAGCAACTCAGATTACTCTTTGATTTACTTGAACAACCGAATAATAAGCTGCTTAAACAAACCTTATTTTTATCGACAATTGCTTGGCTAATCTCAAAATATAGTCAAACCAAGCCTCAAGCCACTGATCTAAGTAATGCCAAACAACGTATTTTAAATATCAAAGAATTAATGGCGAGTATACCTGAGCAAGAGTTTTCACTCATTGAATTGGCAGAAATGGCAAATCTCAGCCAGTGGCATTTTTTACGTCAATTTAAAAAGCATATTGGACTCTCACCGCATGCATGGCTCATTCAAGCGCGTTTACAGAAGTCACAAAAATTATTAAGACAAGGTCTGAATTTATCCGAAGTTTCACAACAATGTGGTTTCTCGGATCAAAGTCATTTTAATCGACATTTTCGCCAAACTTTTGGAATTACACCGGGGGGTTATACTGCCTCTCTCAAATAAAACAGCAATTTTGTACAAGCTTCATGGAAGCATTTTTGGCATAGTCTATTCTCGTTAATGAATAATTGTGTTGCTAATGTTAGGTGAAAGAATAGACGACACTCCGATGACCGAATCACGGGCATTTTTAAATGGAGTGATCAAAATACTGCCATTGTGTTTTGCGGTGTTGCCGTGGGGTTTACTCGCTGGCTCAATGGCGATTCAAGCAGGGCTAACAACTTTACAAGCGATTGGAATGTCAGCACTGGTTTTTGCTGGTGCAGCGCAGTTGATGACACTGGGTTTAGTTATGGCGGGTACACCTGCACTCACCATTATCATTTCAGTATTTTTGATTACCACACAGCATTATTTGTATGCTCTATATTTTCGTGAAGAAATTGCCAGACTGCCATTAAAACAGCGTTTGTTATTTGGTTTTTTGCTGACTGATGAATTGTTTGCTGTTGGTATTCATAAGCGTGAATATTATATTTATTTTTTGCTTGGGGCTGGCAGTTTTTTCTATTTGGCTTGGGTATTGTTTAGTATAGGCGGTATTGTGTTGGCTTCCTCTCTGCCAAATTTAGATCAATATCATCTCGATTTTTCCATTGTTGCAACCTTTATTGCCATTGTGATTCCCTTTATTAAAAACCTGAATACGTTGGTGGGTGTACTGGTTTCGGTGCTTTTAACCGTTGTTTTTCTAAGTCTGGGCATTAAAAGTGCCGCGATTATGGCAGGAGTAATTGGTATGTTGACCGCAACCTGCCTACAGAATATTCGGGAGCGTACAGCATGAGTTGGTTTCTCCTGATTATTCTGGCAATTGTGGTGTTTATGAATCGCTATATCTTGCTTGAACCTAATCTTCCTTTGCGTTTACCCAAATGGTTTCAGCAGTCTTTGCAATATTCTGCACCGTGTTTACTGACGGCAATTGCGACTCCGATTGTGTTTATGGATGAGCAGGGGGCATTTCGTTCGACTTTACTGAATCCTTATTTTCTGGCCACGATTTTAACGATTGTAATTGCTTATAAAGTGCGACATACCTTGTTGACGATTATTCTGAGTTTGGCGTGTTTTTATGGATTGGTGTTCTGGTTGAATTAGTTAAATTAAAAGATTGGGAGCATATAGATTATGCTCTAAAATGAGATCAATTCCTGCAACACCAAAACATTATCTGTCTTTGGTGAGCGTAGATGATCTATGCAAAGTGATAGTGCGAGCTGCAACAGATTCAGGTTTAGTGGGCTAGTCCTTATTAGTTGCCTCAGAGCAGAACATTCTTTTGTCTGAATTGACGAAAATGATTGCTCAACAATTCAATGACTCTGCACCGAAACAACATGTGCCGCTGACTATTTTACGATTAATTTCGAATTGGACATGGTTGGCAAATCAATTAGAAATGTCGGCTGAGATGTTAAGTTTTTTGAAGACTGAATAACTGAACTTAAAACCGCTTAAACAATTTAGACAGCGTTAGGATATCCAGACAGGGGATTTAGCGGATGCCATTACAAAAACAACAGATTGGATGAAACAAACAACATCCACACAAATTATTTAAATCATAAAAAAAACAGCGTATCTAGAGATACGCTGTTTTTAAAATCGGAATCACAAGATTACCAGTGTTCACCTGGGAACAAACGCGCATAGGCACGTTGTACAAGATTTAATTTCTCTTGCTCACCGATAGATGCTGTAGAGCTTGGGAATAAGTTAAAGCCGATAGACATCAAAATATTATTTACATCCGGTGCAATCGCATAAGTAATTGATGCGAGACGACCTAAGTTGGTTGCGATCTTTTTCGGACGTTTCACAATCGCATAAGCAATCAAGTCTGCTGCTTGTTCAGGAGAAAGCGTCGGTACATATTTATAGATTTTAGTTGGTGCAATCATTGGGGTACGCACTAACGGCATATAAATCGAAGTGATTGCAATTTTGTGTGAGTGAACTTCAGCAGATAAACAACGGCTAAATGCATCCAGTGCCGCTTTAGACGCTACATAAGCAGAGAAGCGGGTTGCATTTGCAAGTACACCAATCGAACTGATATTGATGATTTGACCGTCTTTACGTTGCATCATGTGTGGCAAGATATTCAATACCAAACGTACTGCACCGAAGTAATTTAATTGCATTGTACGTTCGAAATCATGGAAACGATCAACAGACTCATGTACAGCACGACGAATTGAACGACCTGCGTTATTCACTAAAATATCGATGTGATCAACAGCAGCTAAAATTTCTTTTGACACTGCATCAATTGATTCCATGTCGTTAAGGTCACATGGAAAAACAGAAGCTTTTCCGCCCTCAGCTTCAATCTCAGCTTTGACTTCATCTAATTTTTCTTTAGTACGAGCAAGCAACAAAACATGAGCGCCAGCTTGAGCAAGATATTTTGAAACTGTTAAACCAATACCACTTGATGCACCAGTGACAATGATTGTTTTACCGTCGACTTTTTGTTGAAAAAGTTTTTTAAGTTTTGCGTTCATGTACGTGTCCTACATTAATCAAGCTGTTGTTTGCATTGCCGTCATGGTTGTGATTAGGCACTGCACTTTATTTTGTATGTATATTAACCGATATTTTTTGTTTGTCTAGTGTAAATGTTTGAAATTTAATATCTTTTTAGAGTAAAAACTCTAAAAAAATAAACCTATAGTTGAAAATGATATTATATTTTTCGAATTTTGCATAGAAAAAAAGCCCTATGTTAAGGGCTCATTGATTTCATTGAATTTAAACCTGAGCAAGCGCCTGTTCAAGGTCGGCAATCAGGTCATCAATATGCTCAATGCCAATAGACAAGCGCACAAGGTCTTCACTGACCCCTGCCGATTTAAGTTCCTCTGCATTGAGCTGGCGGTGGGTGGTGGTTGCTGGGTGGCAGGCCAGACTTTTGGCATCCCCAATATTCACCAGACGTGTAAATAGCTGTAATGCATCGATAAAACGAGTACCGCCTTCTAAGCCATCTTGTACGCCAAAAGAAAGGATCGCAGATGGTTTTCCTTTCACATATTTTTGTGCCAAATCATGCTGTGGATGGTCTTTCAGACCTGCATAGTTCACCCATTTCACTTTTGGATGTTGTTTTAAATATTCGGCAATTTTGATGGCATTTTCAGTATGGCGCTCCATTCGCAGGTTCAGGGTTTCCAGTCCCTGCAAGATCAGGAATACGCTGAGTGGACTAATGGCTGCGCCTGTATTGCGTAGCGGAACAACGCGTGCACGTGCGATATAAGCAGCTTCACCTAGAACTTCAACATAATTCACGCCATGATAGCTTGGGTCAGGTGTATTTAAGGCTTTAAAACGTTCTGGGTATTGACCCCACGGAAACTTGCCGCTATCGACAATCACACCACCGATGCTGTTGCCATGACCGCCAATATATTTGGTGAGGGAATGGATCACAATATCTGCACCAAATTCAAATGGCTTGAGCAGGGCAGGTGTTGCCACGGTATTGTCGACAATCACAGGCACACCATATTCATGGGCAATTTTGGCAATCGCTTCCAGATCAATGATATTGCCAAGTGGATTACCAATGGATTCAACAAACACCAGTTTGGTTTTATCATCAATAATGGCGCGTAACGCGTCTGGATTTTGATAATCAAAGAAGCGCACCTCGATGCCCTGTTTTGGCAAGGTGTGGGCAAATAGGTTGTAAGTTCCGCCATACAGGGTTGAAACCGAGGCAATGTTGTCGCCTGCTTCAGCAATGGTCTGAATGGCATAGGTAATCGCGGCCATACCCGATGCCAAAGCAAGCGCCCCAATACCACCCTCTAGTGCCGCGATCCGCTGCTCCAGTACCGCCGTGGTTGGGTTCATGATACGGGTATAGATATTACCCTGAACCTTTAGGTCAAACAGGTCTGCACCATGCTGTGTGTTATCAAAGGCATATGAGGTGGTTTGATAGATTGGCACCGCCACTGCCTTGGTGGTGGCTTCTGGTGAATACCCTGCATGAATAGCTAAAGTTTCATCTTTATAGGTCATGGTTACATCATCTACGTGAGTTAAATAATCATCGAGTGTAGCTTAAAAGCTATCCAAAATGGTGCATAAATTATGCGATTTTTAGCATTTTTATTCATATAAATGAGATGACGATAACGGTGCCTGTATTTTTCCTGGCAAGGTCCTTGCCGCTCTGCAATGTCTTGAAAAAGAAAATCCTTTGTTCGGGACAAACAAATCCTATCTTAACTTCAAGTTGATCGGGTTTTCAGCGTATAATACGCCCGATTATTTTATTCGCTTTTTTGCGATGTATTGGTTTTTCAATTGAGGAGTCCTGCGTGGCCCAATATATTTATACGATGAACCGAGTGTCGAAAATGGTTCCGCCTAAG
>CAZKJI010000131.1:0-5996 GCA_964553005.1 uncultured Acinetobacter sp.
GGTGTTAAAATCACGTTGTCTAAGCCACGAAGTGGAGACTGGAATTCTTCACCATTTGCTTTTGGCTCTTTCGGGAATACGTCGACCGCAGCACCAGCAATGTGACCAGATTTAATCGCATCAGCTAAATCTTCGATAATTACACATGTACC
Source organism: uncultured Acinetobacter sp. (assembly GCA_964553005.1). Taxonomy (GTDB): domain Bacteria; phylum Pseudomonadota; class Gammaproteobacteria; order Pseudomonadales; family Moraxellaceae; genus Acinetobacter. Next base: position 153 of record CAZKJI010000131.1, read on the forward strand.
ACGTGCAGCATTAATGAAGATTGAACCAGGCTTCATTTTCGCAAACTGTTCTTTCTTGAAGAAGTTACGCGTAGAAGGAACATCAGGAACGTGTAAAGAAACCACATCAGCAGTTTCTAAAAGCTCATCTAAAGAACCGACTTGGCGTGCATTACCTAACGGTAATTTAGTTACCGCATCATAATAGCAAACTTTCATACCTAAGCTTTCAGCTAAAACTGAAAGTTGAGAGCCGATAGAACCGTAACCTACGATACCTAATGTTTTACCACGAGTTTCGTATGAACCAACAGCCGATTTGTTCCAACCACCTGCATGCGTATCTTTTGATTTTTCAGGTACACGACGAAGTAATAAAATTGCTTCAGCAAGAACCAATTCTGCTACAGAACGCGTATTCGAATACGGTGCGTTGAAAACAGGAATACCACGAGACATTGCTGCTTTTAAATCAACTTGGTTAGTACCAATACAGAAACAACCAACCGCAATCAATTTATTCGCTGCTTCAAAGATTTCTTCAGTCAATTGAGTACGCGAACGAATACCAATAAAGTGCGCATCTTTGATCGCTTCTTTCAAAGCTTCGCCTTCAAGCGCAGTTTTGTGGTAATCGATGTTGGTATAACCCGCAGCGTTTAATGTATCGATGGCATTTTGATGCACACCTTCAAGCAAAAGGAAACGGATTTTGTCTTTAGGTAGTGATAGATGTTGGCTCATTACGGCTCCGCTACAAAGGCCAAAATTTAGTTGCGGTATCATAGCATAGAGCTTTGTGTTATAGATATTTCGTTTAAAATTAGCTCAGCATAATTGTTGAGATTTTTTCAGTTTCGAATGAATTTTAGTTCATATACACATTTTGTTATGACGAGATGTTTATCCTGTGCTTTATCCCTCGCTTGCTTACATGTAAAATAAAGGAATACGAAGCTCGAACTCGTTGTGTAGACAGTTTGATAGTTCGCTAGCGTTTCTATATTTTGGATGTTTTGAATCCTTTGTTTTCAAGCCCTTGAAATACACTCAGGATCATCCAGAAGTCCTATATCTCTTTCTTACTAGGCCTGAAAACGATGAATGCTCCAGTCGCTTTAACACCCGAGTTATTGACCCTCTTAACGGCAATTGTGGGTGAAAACCGTATTAAAACTGATGCCGATAGCTTGGAAAATTGGGGACGAGATCATACTAAACACTTTGATCCGAACCCATCAGTCATCGTTTTTCCATCAAGCACTGAACAAGTTCAAGAGATTGTAAAACTGGCGAACCGTTTTAAAGTGGCAATCACGCCATCAGGTGGTCGTACAGGTTTATCTGCTGGTGCGGTAGCGAACAATGGCGAGATCGTGATTAGCTTTGACAAGATGAATCAAATCTTGGAATTCTTGCCTGCGGATCGTATGGTTCGTGTCCAAGCAGGCGTGGTGACTGAGCAATTGCAAAATTATGCCGAACAACAAGGCATGTATTACCCAGTTGATTTTGCATCGACAGGTTCTAGTCAAATTGGTGGAAATATCGGAACCAATGCAGGCGGTATTAAAGTTATCAAATACGGCATGACACGTAACTGGGTGCTTGGTTTAACGGTTGTTACGGGTAAAGGTGACATTTTACGTTTAAACAAAGGCATGATTAAAAATGCGACAGGTTATGCCTTGCAGCATTTGTTCATCGGTGGTGAAGGTACATTAGGTTTAGTGACAGAAGCTGAAATTAAGCTTGAACGTCAACCACAAAACTTACAAGTGATGGTATTGGGTACGCCTGACTTTGAAGCGGTGATGCCTGTATTACATGCTTTCCAAAAAGAAATCGACTTAACCGCATTCGAATTCTTTGGTGAAGTGGCAATGCAAAAAGTGTTGGATCGTGGTCATGTACAACGTCCATTTGAAACAACTTGCCCATTCTATGTATTACTTGAATTTGAAGCGCCGTATGAGCCGATTATGGACAAAGCAATGCAGATTTTTGAGCATTGTATGGAACAAGGTTGGGTGATTGATGGCGTAATGAGTCAAAGCTTAGAACAAGCACAGAGCTTATGGCGTTTACGTGAAGATATTTCAGAGTCAATTGCGCCGTATATTCCTTATAAGAATGATATTTCAGTGTTAATTTCGCATGTCCCTGCGTTTATCTCAGAAATTGATGCGATCGTTTCACAAAACTATCCAGACTTTGAAATCTGCTGGTTCGGTCATATTGGTGACGGTAACTTGCACTTAAATATTTTAAAACCTGAAAACTTAACTAAAGATGAGTTCTTTGCGAAGTGTCAGGTAGTGAATAAATATGTGTTTGAGACTGTGAAAAAATATGATGGTTCGATCTCTGCCGAGCATGGTGTAGGGATGACTAAGAAACCATATTTAGAATATTCACGTTCGCCTGAAGAAATTGAATATATGAAAGCATTGAAGTTGGCGTTTGACCCGAATGGAATTATGAACCCAGGGAAATTATTTGATCTTTAATGCTTGATTAAATAAAAGAAGTTCTGTTAAAAGCGTATCGAAAGATGCGCTTTTTTTATAAACCAATATGAAAACTCAAGCTTATATTTATCTAGAGAGTGATCAAGTATATGGAGACTATATTGATCATTTTTATAATGAACATAATATAAAGTGTATGCGTATTATGTTGAGAGTAAAAATTGGAAATCTATTTTACTCCTGTTCATTTATATTCAAAGACTTCTCTTCATGGATATTAGGAGAGCTTATTCATTGTGAGATAAATTTTCTTTGTTATGACGGAGAATTAAATTTCTTTAGGAATTACGAGCTCCATAACTTAAAAAATGAACGGATAGGATTTATCTATTTTACTGATGTGTTATAGGTTAACTTAGCTAGTAAATTAAAAATACTATTTTTTATTGGACAAACTAAGGGTAGAGAATCAAATTGACAGGTTACAAATAATAAAATTCTTGTTTAATCGAATCTTAGAGAGAAATATGAACATTCACCAAGAAATCGAAAAACTATTCGAACAACGCCAAGATATTCCACTATTTTATATTGAAAGTGGGAGTCGTCTATGGGGTATGGCTAGCCCTGACAGTGACTATGATGTGCGTGGCTTCCATTTGCCGAGTAAAGATCAATATTTTGACTATAAAAAATACCGTGATTTGATTGAGATCATGGATGGGGATTTCGATTTCGTTTCATATGATCTCGATAAAATGTTTGGATTACTGGCAAAAAGTAACCCAACAGTTTTGGAATGGGTCAGAGCGCATATTGTTTATTTTAATGCTTTTCCAGAATGGCAAACCTTTCGAGATGGATTGCTTGAGCGAATCGACTATAGTGCGCTATATCACCACTACCTATCACTGGCAAAAGGTGGCATGAAAGTAATGCAAACTGCGGATAATTTTACTTATAAGAAAGTATTTTATTCAATTCGTGGTTTGATGTCGGCAGAGTTAGCAACCCAAGAAGTCATGCCTGAATTATTGATTACCGATTTATTTGCGCAAGTCTCTGAGCATGATCCATTACGTCATTGGGCAGAGGATTATTTAGAAATTAAAAAACAGCAGAAAGAGAAAGCTCAACTTCCTGAAGTGGAACAAGCCGCGATTCTGAATTTATTGGAAACCAAGATTGAACAATTGGCTACTAAAGAGATGCAAAAAGCTGATCGTCGAGAGGGCTTAGAGCGTTATTTAACGGAGTATAGTCGGCATTTGAAGCAGTATTATTATTAATAAAATGATTCGCTTATTTATTATCTAAGTTCGACTTAAATATTCAGTGAACGCATTTCTGAAGATTATATTTAATGTCGAACTTAGGTTAATGGTTTTATCTATTAAATCCCACTGTTTAGAATACGGATTTTCACATCAGCAACATGGTCTTTGGTTGCTTCAAGATGCTGCTGCATATGCGCAGTTTGCATATGTGCTTCGAGATGAGCAGTACTTTGCCATTTTTCTAACATCACAATGCTATTTTCATCTTGCGTCTGCATAGCAATCGCTGGCAGGTGATCAATCAATGGGGCATAGCCATGACAACCATCCTCTGCCAGTACAGTTGGAATGATTTTTTGGAAAGCATCTAAAACTGCTTGGCGATGTTCTGCACCTGCATGTGTCTGAATTTCTACAATAATCGTCAACATAGGATTTCTCTCTTAATGGGCAGTCGCAAAAAGCTGATCTAAATGGGCTTTGTACGCTTCGATGTAGCTTGGTACATCGGGCATTTTGATTACATCATTCACGATAAATGTAGGTAATGATTCCATGCCCAAGAATTGATTGGCTTTATGGAAAGCTAAATACACACCATCAACGCCAACGCCGTGAAAGAATTGATCTGGATCAGTGAACGCTTCAATTGGTGCATTCCATGTCAACGACAACATGTATTTTTTATCTTGGAGCAAGCCACCTGAACCATATTTTTTCGATGCATCAGAACGGCTACGTCCATCACTGGCATAGAGTGAACCATGACCAATCGTAAAAATATCATCAATGTATTTTTTCATTGTCCATGGCGCGCCCATCCACCAGCCTGGCATTTGATAGATCACTACATCTGCCCATAAATATTTTTCAATTTCGGCTTGGATGTCATAGTCACTGTCGGTACGTGTCACTTGTACTGTATGACCTAAAGCTTTTAGATGTGATTCGGAAAAGTCAGTCAGGGTGTTATTCAATTCACCATTCGAGTGAGCGAATTGTTTAGCACCATTAATAATTAAAATATTGCTCATAAAATTAAACTCAAAAATAGATTTCTAAAACTTGGATATATTTTAGAGAATCTATTCATGAGTAAAAATGTATAAATAAGCAAAATACTATTGACTAAAAATCAATAATTATGGGTTCTGTTTTCGTGTTTTATAAGCTTTACGGATCAACCAAATTGCAATAATCACGATATAAAACGCCCAAAATTGGATCAACCAGATGAGCATTTCTTTAAAATAGGATAGTCCAATTTTGAATGCTTCGGCTATTCGGGTGAGTAATGGATCGCTGTCTAGTGATGCAATACGATGAATATTGAGGTCATGACTCTTACGCACTTTTGGCTGTTGGAAAAATTCTAAACGAATGGTGCTATACGCTAGGCGATCTTTCACTTCTAAATCAGTGAGCTGTTGTAATTGATTATTTACTGCATTAGATGCGCTATTACTTTGGTTCGCTGTATTGAGTTTCTCTTCTAACAGTTTTAATTCATAACGTTTTGCTTCGTAGCTTTGTGTATTAAAGTTCAGCATTAAAGGCAGTAAATGATTTAGAAATGTTGTCACCTGATCATTTGGAATACGTACCGTCAGTTGTACCGTCGGCGTGATTTTTTCATAAACATCCACGGTTCCATCGATACGATCATGTTGAGAACGGTCATTCACTTGATAGTCAATTTGCTTATTCTCAATATAGCCATTGTATTGCAATAACTGTTGCTCAAGCGTAGATGTGGTTTTTAATACATCGTTCACTTCAAATTTTAATTCAGCACTTTTAATTAATTGCCGATTTTGTTCGAGAGCACTTTGTTGTGTGCTTACTAACTGTTCGGGGTTTTTTGCTGCATTTGCTCGAATTGTTTCACTATTGGGCGCCGCACTTTCTGTCGCTACAGATGCATCGCTTGCAGCACCTTCTTCTTTTTTCGAACAGCCGACAATCGTACTACTGAGGACTAAAATAATTGCTAATTTTTTTGCTAAATCTGACATTGGTGATGCCTAATCCGTGGTGATATTCATGTTATAAAATTTGTTTTTTTATCCATTGGAGCGTAAAACCTCGGGGTTTAGCCCGAGGATATAAGCGACTGG
>CAZKJI010000132.1:0-5968 GCA_964553005.1 uncultured Acinetobacter sp.
GAGCCAAACATTGAAAATTTCTTTGAAGATATTTTGGGAAGCACGCAGCAAAAGGGCCTGATTGGGAATGCCATTGGTTCCATCCTGAAAGCTCCACGCGGCAAGGGACTGGACAGCTATGTACACCGTTCTGCCTTTGCAAATCTGGACGTGATTCCTGCCAGCCCAAGTCTGGGCGCGCTGGAACATGCGCTGGAGAGCAAACATAAAATTTATAAGTTACGTGACTCGATCCAGTCATTGGGGGCGCGTTATGACCGTATCTTTATTGATACACCGCCAGCATTTAACTTCTTTACTCTATCTGCGCTGATCTCGGCAGACCGCGTGCTGATTCCATTTGACTGTGACGTGTTCTCAAAACGTGCGTTACAAACTTTGATTGAAAATGTGATCGAAACCCAAGATGATCATAATGACCGCCTAGAGATTGAGGGAATTGTGGTTAATCAGTTCCAGTCTCAGGCAAAACTTCCTCGTGAAGTGGTTCAGCAGTTAAAGGATGAGGGTTTACCTGTGCTGGAAAGCATGTTGCCGCCATCAGTCGTGATGAAAGAATCGCATCAGAAGAATTTACCCCTGATTCATTTGGCATCTGAACATAAATTGACCGTTGCTTATGTCACGCTGTTCAATGAGATTGAGTCAAAGAAATAAGAGAATCTTATGAAACGCTTATATTGGATGCCTGTGTTGGCGGCGAGTATGTTGTTGGGTGCCTGTGCATCGACGGTGAAACCTGCCTACGTGTCACCCACCCAGTACCAGTCGCTCAATTGCCAGCAGTTGCAGGCAGAGTACAACCGTATCCAGCAGTATATCGACAATGGCGTGCAGGCACCAAAACGTACAGGTGTGGGCGTGGGTATTGGACTCGGTGGTGGCTGGGCAAGAGGCGGTGGTTGGGGAATTTCGCCAACAATCTCATTAAATATGGGCCAGTCGATGAATACCAAGAACACCGAGCTTGCCAATCTGCTTGGACAGCAGGATGCCATTGTGCAGGCGGCACAGTTCAAGGGTTGTTCAATTATTGTGAAGCAACGTCCAAAATCATAAGTGTTGATCTCCCGTCACCGTGGTTTGCCACGGTGGCATATAACTAAATTTTAGCAAAATGTTTCAATAAATAACAAATAAAATCAATATATTGTGAATTTTAAAGCACTGATCCTGCGTATTTTTTCTTTCATACAACATCCTAAAATTTGTGTTCCTGCCCCAAATTCGTTTAAGGTGGCGGGCGTGTAGGGTTATTCGGTATGTCTATGATTGAGAGTTGGTTTTTTGTTTTTGCGATGATCGCGGTGTTATTGATTCCTGGGCCGACCAATGCCTTACTTGCCAGTTCAACCCATCAACAAGGTGTATTGAAAACCCTGCCGTTTATTCCTATGGAATGGTTGGGCTATGTCTATGGTATTGGGTTATGGGCACTCTTTATCCATCTGTTTCATCCCATCTGGCCAGCACTCACCCTCATTCTGCATATTGCCAGTGTGGCCTATGTGTTATGGCTGGCCTTTCATTTATGGAAAAGTTCACACCTGCAAAAACATGACCAGCATCACCCACATATCCGAACGCCACAGTTGTTTATCTCAGCCTTGAGAAACCCTAAAACCTTGCTGCTGGCGGCAGGGATTTTTCCCAGTGAAACATGGGACTCGGTAGAGAATACAGTTCTCGTGTTTGCGGTGTTCAGTGTGGTGCTGATCCCTGTTTCAATCTTCTGGATGGTGTTTGGCCGTGCCTTGTTGGCAGGTGGCCTGGTTGGAATCAAGGCCGACCATTTGTATAAAGGATCGGCCATGCTGCTGCTGATGTGTATGTTGCCAATGATCTTTCGTTTCTTCTAGGCAGACATTGAATTATTGTGCTTTACGGTTATTCAGTTTCTGGCGAATAAAACCAATCACACCTGGCAGGATGCTGATAATGATGATGCCAAAAATGAGGTGGGTGAAGTTATCTTTCACAATTGGCATATTTCCAAATAAATAGCCGAGGGTAATGAAAGAGGCAACCCAGCAGAAAGCGCCAACCACATTATAGGTCAGGAAAAACTTGTAGTTCATGCTACCTGCACCCGCAACAAAAGGTGCAAAGGTACGTGCAAACGGCACAAAACGAGCAAAGATAATGGTTTTGCCACCATGACGCTGAAAAAACTGCTGGGTGTTGATCAAATGCTGCTGATTGATAAAACGTGAGTTGATTTCAAATACACGCGGGCCAATGTAGCGGCCAATATGGTAATTGACGGTATCACCCAATACCGCCGCAATAAACAGTAGGATTCCGAGTGCCCAGGGGTCCATTGCACCTGTTGACGCAGCCAGCGCACCCGCAGCGAACAACAGGCTGTCACCTGGTAAAAATGGCATCACTACGAGACCAGTTTCAACAAAGATAATTAAAAACAGAATGGCATAAATCCAGATGCCATAATTGGTAATGAACTCTAAAAGATGTTCGTCAACGTGCAGAATAAAATCAATGAGTTCCATGAAGCTGTTAACAGTATGAATTTGAGCTAAATCCTAGCAGTGCGTCTGTCTAATGTCAGTAAGAAAAGCAAAATAATTGGTAACTTTACAATGTGGTTGAAAAATAGTGGGGATACGGCTAAAAAGACTTTTTTGTTGCAAATATGGAATGATGTATTGACAAATATGCTGCTTATTGCAAAATAAAATATTCCTACACTGGTGTCATGTTAAAAAACAAACAGTATGGAACTGATCATGTTTAATACGAATGTTATTATTTGGTTTTCAGGCACGCTTTGCAGCCTTTGGACTGGCTATTTTCAGCATTATCACTGCATTTATCTTCCACAGTGCCAATGATCAGGCGCAACACATCAACTTTATGAAAAATCTGGCCATGTCAGGTGGCCTGTTTTATTTAATGCTGCATGGCGCAGGCCGTTTGAGCCTTGACCACGCAATTGAAAAGGTTGCCCATACCCATTAAATAACTTCAATTGATATAAAAACAGGAAGCCAATTGCTCCCTGTTTTTGCTGGTATGGATTTTAGATTTACAGCATAAAGTGAATTTGCATTTCCCCAACAAGGAAGCCGAGTACTGCACCGACAATAATCAATGACCATTCATCTTCTTTAAAGGCAGGGCGGAGCATACCTTCAAATTCTTCAGGACTGAGCTGTTGCATCCGCTCTACCAAGGTATTGCGGACATCCATTGCATCTTCGGCATAAGACTCTACATAACGCATGGTTTCTGGTAGTTGCTGTAAGATACGCTCAGCGACTTCTGCCTTGATATTTTGATATTTTTCACCACCAATCGCATAAACAACCAATGGACGAACAATCCCTGCCTGTAGGTCAATTTCTTGTTTGACATGGCGACTGACAAGTTCGATGACTTTATCTGAATTTGTTCCAGAGAAAAGCTCTTCCATCATATTACGGGATGTGAGTAATTGTTTAGAAATGAGCGCTGCATAGTCTGCCGCGACTTCATTTTGACGCTTAATGAACAAACCTTGCCATGTGTAGCCCAAAATCTTCTTTGGGTACAATGGTCTAAACATCATTTGTAAAGCCATCCAGTCACTGAAAAAGCCGACAAAGCCACCGAACATTGGCAGCATCCAAGGATATTTTCCTTGAGTGACCACCCAACACAACATTTGTACAACACCGATCGCAAAACCAAAGACAAAGCCGACATTACTAAAGAATCTAAACTCTTGCTTACCGACTTTTTTGAAAATTTCGTTGAGAAGACGCTTATCTTTGAGGAGATTGCTAATCACCATGTGTTTGATGTCAAAGTATTTGATCACATCTTTTTGCACTTCGCCCATGATATGTTCAACAATCTCAGGGGCTTTGGCTTGAACTCGCTTAATTAATTTCTTGCGTGCGAACTCAGGCATACCTTCCCATAAACCCGGTTGATATTGCTGTGCAACTTCGCGAGTAATATCCTCGGCAGAGGCCATTAACGGTTTTTCAATTTCCTGAGCAATACGTTTGGGATCCAGTCTGGCAAAAATTTCTTGGGGCTGAATTAACTTTGAGGTCATTAACTCAACGGCTATGGTCGCCATTTTTTCAGCTTTTCGCGGGACGATGCCTTGCCATCCGATTGGAAGACCAAATAACCTGAGTCCCTTAAATTCAAGTGGTGCAAACATCATTTGAATGGCAATAACTTTCGTTACATAGCCAATAAAGCCACTAATAAATGGGATCGAAATATATAACCAGAAATTCTGTTGAAAATCCGCAATCATTTCTTGAAACATTATTTTATTGGTCCTTCAAGTCCTAATTGTTGCTCGTGATAGGGCAGCCATAGATGATAGTGAAATATTTTAGAATATTGACTCAGCCAATATCTTTTAGGCTTTTAGTTACCTTTTTATTTTTCCTCTTTCCAAGGATAGTGCAGTCGCACAAAAAGGAAACGATGATGCCGACAGCATACCTTTCCGTGGTAATGCATATTTTCGACTCATCATCTTAGCACCAATTTTTGCTTTTTGTTGATCGGAATCAGCAAGAATTGTTGATTTAATTCTCTTTTCCAACACATGCTTGGGGAATTTTAGTTTAAATATCAGTCGCAATTGATCATACATGCTAAAAAATAAGATAGATGATGAATTGCGGTGCGCCAAAGCGTGAAAAATGTTAGAATATGGCGCTTAATTCATTTGCCTTTAATGTTTAGCCATGACGACCAATACTCAAATTACTGAAGATCGTATCCTTATTTTGGATTTCGGCTCTCAATATAGCCAGCTGATTGCACGTCGCGTACGTGAAGCAGGTGTTTATTCTGAAATGTATGCTTTCGATATGTCTGAAGAAGACATTCGTGCGTTTAATCCGAACGGGATTATTTTGTCAGGTGGTCCTGAGAGCGTACATGAAGAAGGTAGTCCACGTGCGCCACAAGTTGTATTTGAACTTGGTGTACCAGTATTGGGTATTTGCTATGGCTTACAAACCATGTCTGAACAGCTTGGTGGTAAAGTAGAACCAGGTACAGTTCATGAATTTGGTTATGCTGCTGTTGATGTATTGGTACGCGATCAATTGTTGGGTGATCTCAATGATGGTGACGACAAGCTTAATGTTTGGATGAGTCATGGCGATAAAGTCAGTGTGATTCCTGAAGGTTTCTCTGTTACTGCAAGCACACCAAGCTGTCCATTTGCCGCGGTAAGTGATGAAGCACGTCGTTTCTATGGTGTTCAATTCCACCCTGAAGTGACCCATACAGCGAAAGGCGCAGAGTTATTATCGAACTTTGTACATGGGATTTGTGGATGCCGTAATCTCTGGAATTCTGAAAACATCATCGACTTGCGTGTTGAACAATTGCGTGAGCAAATTGGTGATCAAAAAGTTCTGTTAGGTCTTTCTGGTGGTGTTGATTCTTCTGTTGTTGCTGCACTTTTACACCGTGCGATTGGCGATCAGTTGACTTGCGTATTTGTAGACAATGGCTTACTTCGTTTAAACGAAGGTGAGCAAGTGATGGACATGTTTGCGAAAAACATGGGTATCCGTGTGATTCGTGCTGATGCTGAACAACGCTTCTTAAGTGCGTTAGCGGGTGAAGTTGATCCTGAGAAAAAACGTAAAATTATTGGTCGTGAATTCATCGAAGTATTTGCTGAAGAAGCACGTAAACTTGATGGCGTAAATTTCCTTGCACAAGGTACGATTTACCCAGACGTGATCGAATCTGCTGCAACTAAAAATGGTAAAGCACATGTGATTAAATCACACCACAATGTGGGCGGTTTACCAGATGACTTAGCTTTTGAATTGGTTGAGCCGATTCGTGATTTGTTTAAAGATGAAGTACGCCGTCTAGGTACAACTTTAGGTTTACCACATGAAATGCTTTATCGTCACCCATTCCCAGGTCCAGGTTTGGGCGTGCGTATTTTGGGTGAAGTGAAAAAAGAATATGC
>CAZKJI010000133.1:0-5948 GCA_964553005.1 uncultured Acinetobacter sp.
TTGCCAGAACCGCGATGCACCTCAACGCCATCGACAAGATGAGTTTTCATTTGCGCAACTCCTTCACATACGCTTCGGCAATCTTGAGCCTGGCGTGAACAATGTCCATGTCCTCTTTGGGCGTGGCGATGCCGCGCTTGCTCTTCTTTTGAAAGCAGTGCAGGACGAATACCGCTTCCGCGAACTTGACGGTGTAGACGGCGCGGTAGGTACCACCGGCATCGTCTTCCACCACTTCGAGCACACCGGCACCGCCAAAGCCTTTGAGCACCTTGGCGTCGTCGTGCTTGTCTCCAGCTTGCGCCAGGGACAGCGCAAACCCGAAGTGGCGCCGCACGTCGTCAGGCAATGCCATCAAGTCCTTGTAGCTGCTGCCGATCCACTCCAGTGGTTTATCAGGGGTTGGCATGGTCAAAATATATATGAAAAGGTATAAATCGTCAATAACCGATCTTCGGCGAGAGCTTCCCAGCAGATGGCAAAAAGCAATGACCTAAGTCCTGCGCAAGCATGAGGGGCGCCAATGGAAAGTTGGTCACGAAGAAGGTGTTTTTAGCCGCTGGTAACAGCCACCATGTAACCAAAGCACGAGTTTTGCTGGCTGGATGTTGCTGGACTTTGACCAAAATAACTGCTGCTTGCGGCGAAAGATTGGATATTTAGCATGCCGTTTGCAGCCACCAGAACGGCCAGCCAGCGCACTTTTTTGCTCGGCTGGTACTGGTGGTGCCGCGACGACCGGAAAGCGCTCAAAACGCGATCCAGCCGATTGGTTGCTCAGCGAACGCGACGGCGTTTTTTGTGCGGCTGCTCCGAGTGGCTGTCCGGCGGCTCGAACGCTTCTCGCGGGAACATGTGGGTCTCGCGCAGAGCATCACACGCCTGCTGCCACAGCTCTTCCGCTTTCCACCAAGCGGCCTGGTGGCTGCGCCAAAAGGCGTGGACCTTGCGCGCGTGCTCGGTGTGCTTGAACGCTCCCAGAGCGGCTTTGACGCCGTCCTGGCGACACATCGCAAGAAACGACTTCTCGACGAGCGGATCGAGGTCGGCGCCACCAGCTGACAGATCGGCAAAGTGGAAACGGGCAAAGCGGTTGGTCTGCTGCGACAGCTTCCACAGAGGCAGGCCGCGCATCTTCTTACCGCGCACTTCAACGCGAACGATCTCAGGACCGCCAAGCACTCGCTTCAACTGTTTGATCTTGTTGGCTTTCAGTGGGTCATCATTGAAGCCCGACGAACCGGACTGGGCAATCGCCAAGATCGCGGCATGAACAAGCTCTTGCTGCTTGTTGTAGGCGGTTGTCTCGTAGTCGCTGCTGACGCTGCCGAAGTTGTAGCCTTCTATAAAGCCGCCTTTGCCAACGCGCTTTGCCATCATGCTCATGCGCTGGGCGTTGTCATATCGCACCAGCATTCGGGTCAGCGCGGCATGGTAAATGTCCACCGCAAAGTGGATGACGTTTAACAGCGGGCGACACATCAACTCGTTGTACTCGTGACGACCGATAAGGCCGCGCATGACACGGTGAATTTGCTGAGCATCGCCATCTGCAAATTTTGCGGGGTTGCACTCAATGCGAATGCCGCCCTTCTGCCGAACAGTGTCAACGGCGCCGATCTGTACCAGTGCCTTGCTGCCACCGCCAAGCAAGATGTTGAAGTTCTCACGGTACCGGGACTTGCCGAAATAGGCGCGCTCACACGCTCCAGATTCGATCAGCTTGTTGATGCTGCTGCGCAGCTTCTGGAGCACGGTATCTTGATCAAGGCGATCCACAGACCACGCCAGGATGAAGGCTAGACCATCGACAACAGGCGTTTGTGGGGAAGGTTGCAGAACAACGGGACGGATTTTCATATCACTGCTTTCAAGACTTGATGGATGGAACCGATGGCTCTCAGGCACATCGACTGCATCTGCTGCATGTGGTTGGCGCCGCACACGCACTGGCATGAACGTTATTGCCGGGTGGGCATGCTGTTGCGTGTGAGTGCGATCAGGCGCTGTGCACCATGCTGCTGATGCACAAGTTATTTACAGTTTTGTTTTCTGGCTCTGAGTGCAGATGGCCGGTGAAGCCAATTGCTGCAGTCATTGGTAGGTGCAGCAAAAAACCGCCACTGATGCGCGGAACCGGGCTTCGCGCCGCGTGCTCTAGTGCGCTAATGTGGCGTGATTTGCTGCTGCTGGTGAGTAGTGTTGGTACTGCTATTTGTCGGTATAGCTGGTACTTGTCACATATCTCACACACATCACATAGCTCAATCACACTCTTGTTAGAGTCAGTCGAATCGGTCCATATCGACCAAAAATCAGGGTGCCGTGCATGCTCAATTGCACTCAGACCCCAATGCCGCTGGTTCGAGAATTTCCTCGATCTCGGCAAGGCCGCTAGTGCTTCATTTTTCGCATGTTGCGTGTGTTGCGCGGCTCACAATGGAGCCGCGCAACACGTTCAAAGAGTTAGTCGCCGACAGCCATTCAGCCCTTGGCCGTCGCGCCTTGCTTCACCGTGCCCAGCCATAGAGAGCGTTTCTCTTGAGACATTGCTTTGGCAGGCGGCAAACGAATACCCTGAAGACCGCGATAGACATTGGACCTATCGAGACCTACCTCGCGGCCAATCGCTTCAAAGGTCTGGCCATTGGCGCGCATCTGGGCCATGTAGCGGACCGTCAGCGACTCGGATACGAACGCGCTGCCCGACATCTTCAGCCCACGCTTGGTATGGCGGATGGTGCACATGACCTTGCCAACGCCCAGAGTGTGTACGTCCTTCAAGCCGAGGCAGTCCACGACAAAGGCCAACTCAGCTCCCGGATTGGGCTCGCATGCAGAGACTTCCAGATACTCCTGACACAACCGTTCCAGCCCCGGTCCCAGTTCACCGATGAGCAAGAGCATTACCCGGGTGTTCGCTTTCTGAGCGGCGTTGTCAATGCGGATCAGCCCTTCGGCCATGGTCGTTGTGTCTTGCCCTGCGGCGCGTTGCTCCACAATGGTCCAGCCCTGTGTTGCTTCGATGATCGGCAGCAGCGTGCACAGGCCTTCGTTGCAGGTCCAATCAAAGCCAATATTGCTCCCGACGGCGCGGTATTCGTGCTCTGCCGACGTGGCACATGACGGAACAAATGCCTGTTCCAGCAATTTTGCTTGGTCGATAGAGCGTGTCGTGCCAGCGTGGAGGGACAGAACTTTTGCGACTGCTGGCATGGGCGGCCCCAATTTGTTATCGGCAGTGAGCATCTGCCGCGTCAGGGCATACCGAATATAGGGGAGAGATTCCGGTGCCTTGACGTTCACGATGGTCAGCCCATAGGGAATTTCAGATAGACCAAGGGTCACGCAACGAGGGGCGGAGCGCTGTTGTGCTGGTTTCTTACGCATGGACAGCCTCCGAAGTTTTGCCAGCCTTATAAGCCTCGATCGTGGACATGGGCCAGAAGCTGCCACGGCCACGTTTCACTGGCTCAGGGAATTGGCCGAGCTTGAGTTTGCGGTAGATGTTGGCGCGCGACTCGTTCAGGAAAAGGGATATGAACTCCATGCGTACATCGGGGTCGAGACCCGCAGCACGGGCGAGACCGATACGTTCAAGTTCGACCGCGTAGTTGGCGGAGCGCGCGCGCAGGGGCCGCTTCAGGTGTTCGGCAGGCAGTGCCGTGGAATGAGCAGAAGGAGATGTGTTCGCCGTCATCTGGATCGCATCCGGCGGCACCAGATCAACTTCGACAATAGTGCGCGCCAGATGTTCGGCAGCCACGGGAGGAGGAGACTTCTGCGACCCCGCTGTGGTCATGTACGGAGCCTTACTCTGTACGTGACGCACCTTGCCAGTTTGAGAAGACTGCGGCTTGTCTTTGCTGGACTTCGCGTGTTGAAGAGTCAGTACACCCTGAAAGCGATAACGTTGACCGGATTTAGCCCCAGTGCAGTCGAAGCCTTCGCCTGCAGACAAGACGTTGACCGGAGATTCCTTAGTGCACCGGACTTCACGCAAGAAGCTCTTTTTCCCGGACTGACCAAGAATCTTCAGGAGACGTCCATCTCCATGGAATTTTTGATTCCCTTTGATGAACAGAAAACGATTGAGCTTTGCATCGAAGCCCAAGTACAAGGAACCCGACTTTTGGGTGTTTGTGTGACCATTAGAGGCGTGAACAGCCCCGGTCGAAAATTCAACCATAGAAAACTCCTAGGATCGCTCTAGGCGTAGCAGGAAATCTGCTACGCCAAAGCTAGTGAGTTCTCGTGATTCATGGCTGAAGTTCGTGCATGTGCAAAGAGTCGTCCATTATGGACAATTCAAGGAATAAAGGAAGAGGGCAAGTTCAGGGAAACAGCGCGTGGCACATGCGTCTCTGTTTTTCGCACGAAAGAACAGATGTTGGCCATGCGAGCAAGGCGCAAATGACGTCTACTTGTTAAGGACACGTCACTTCTGGGGCATCCAGAAGCTGAAACAACGTCTCCAGCGCTTGGCGCTTTTCTTCCATGTAGTCGTGTCCGTCGTAATGACGTGCTTGCACTCCCGCGATGCCATGAGACTGTAGGCGTCCTCGAATTTCAGAGCTAATACGCGCGCTGGCAAGAATTGTTTCTACGCCGGAGCGAATGCGCTTGGCTTGAAATTCCGGCAGCGCATGCGCCGCCTCTGTCGCCCATGCGCTTAGCGTCGTTGCCGCCAAATGGGTCTCACCTTTGTCTGTACTAATCGCATAGACGCCCTGAGGTTTGCATTCCAGCATGGCTGCTGCTGCCTGTGGTATGAGTGGAACGGTATGAGGCCGTGCAGGTTTGCCTGGGCGCCCTTTACCGTCATAGAGCGTGATAACGTTTCCCGTGACGTTGTCCGTGCGCAGCATAACCAATTGCTGAATGCGTTGACCGCCTGTCAGAAGGTGCAGCCGAAGAACGGCACCACGAAACCCGGGCGCAGCCTTGATGGCACGCCAGTAGAGTTTCAACTCGGCGGTGGTCAATGGCCGCTTGTCAGCTTTGTTAGCGCTTTCATCCGGTTCGGTGTCGGCGGCGGGGTTGGCGGTGACTTTGTAGGCCTTGAACCTCACCGGGATACTGGCTTTTGAGCGCGACGCTCTGGCCATTTGATATGCGGCGCGTACATAGCTGCGCAACTTGTTCGCAGTGCGACCTTTACCCAACTCTAGAGCGCGGCGCATCATGTCTGCTATCTGTTCGCCGGTCACTTGGTTTGCGGGCAGTGCAGCCACTTCCGGCCATGGCTCGAAAATGTGCACTTTGCAGATGCTGCGCACATCCTTGTGTGCGACGCGGCCGAGTGCCTCCAAATGGTTGGCGTAATCAATCAGCAGACTCTTGAGCGTGAAATGTTCGGCCTCGGTTTTGGCCGCTTCCAATTTGGCGTGCGCTTTTTTCTTAGCCGCGACGAGGGCAGGGCGCCCGCCGTCTTGCTTGTGCTCGTGATGCTCAATGGCCAGGGCCTCTGCTGCACGAACGGCTGCAGCGTATGAGTAGCCACGTTCTGTGGGCGTCATGCTCTTCGGCGCGGCGGCTGGATCGTAAACACCGATCTTCACTCGCTCGCTGGCTGAACCCATGCTGTAGCGCCAGTAGAAGACTGCTGCGCCAGCGGCTTGCTTGCGAACTTGCAGAGCGCCTGTCGGCTTGATTTTTGTCAGCGTCGTGAAGACGCTAACCGGCATTTCATTGATGATTTGACCGGGTGTTTTCGTTGCCAGATTCGTTGCCAATTTTGAGCCCGTCTAATTGCCTGTTGCCAGATTATTGCCAGAATTTTTTCTGATGACAATCATCGTTAACGGACTATTTTGGACTCTATTTGTATAAAAATCAACAACTTACGGATCATTGCCAGTTTTAAGAAATCCAACAAAATCCACATTTTTCAGACTTTTAATCCGTTGGTCACAAGTTCGAATCTTGTACGTCCTACCACCCAATTT
>CAZKJI010000134.1:0-5890 GCA_964553005.1 uncultured Acinetobacter sp.
ATTTCTTCAACTTGTTGCGCGAGTTGTTCACCACGAATTTCATTTGAGTTAAAAGGAGAAAGTCGTGTCGCCCAGACATTTGCACCATTACGAGCAAGGTTAGGAAGAATTTGATGCCAATAATCAACGCCTAATGGATCACTTCCTACACGTGAAAAACCTGCCACTCCATGTACAAAAACCATCGGATATTTGGTTTTAGCATAAGTAGAGGAGGCCGTACCTGTAACTTGTGTTGCGTTTGATGCGTAGCTTGTTGATACGCCCATTGCTATCATAGATAGTGCAAGACAGCGGATTAGTTTTTGCATGATATTACTCTCAGTTTTTGTTTTTCATCAGGGTCTTGATGTTCTTGCGAACTGACATTGCATCCGTGCTAAATCGCATTATTTCAATGTCTTGTATTACGTGTTCCTAGTTGCTAAAAGGTAAGGTGCCTCCTTGGTCATGAACCATTTCAAATGTTTGTAGACGTTGCTGTTCCTGTGGAGACTGGAACTGTTGTTGTTTGAGCTGTTGAATGGCTTGATCCTTGGCTGACGCACTCATGTTGCTGTCCACAATGGTTTTACGTTCATCCAGATAGGATTGTACGCGTTGCTTCCAGTCAGAACGTTGTTGATCAAGCTGCTCTAAACGTTGGGTGGCTGCCTCTCCAACCAGATTGACCCGCATATCCCGAAGTTCCTGCGCTGAACCATTTCTGGCCTTGATTTGTGCAGTTAAGGAGTGCAAATCATCAAGTTTGGATAACTCCTTAAGATTGTCTTGCCAATCCTGAGGAAGTTGTTCAAAGCGTTGTTGTAATTGTTTCGCTTTTGCTCCAGCATCCAGTGCATTATTTTCTAAAATTTGCATACGGTCGAGCGTATATTGCTGATAAATATCCTCAGTGCCAAATAAGCCTTCTATTTCAGGCTTTGAAAAGAAACGTTGTTTTAAATCATGCATGGCATTAAAAACAGTCTGGAAATATTGATAGCTTTCCTGAGCAGGCTGTTGCACCTGTAACTTACTCAGCTCTTTGCGATAATCTACATAGCGTGACCACAAGGCTAAAATCTGCTGCTGCTCCGATGCCTGAAAACCCTTGGCAATATAGCGCTGAAAACTCTGACGGATTTCATCAATATTCCGTTCGCCATATTGGGAAATGAAATATTCAAAGCAGTCTCGGGTCAGCTCATTCACCACTAATTTTTGTGATGCATTAAACTGTAGTTTGCAGTTGATTTCAGTATCGAGCTGGCTTGTGCTGTTGAATGTTGCATCAAGTGCCTGTGCCTGCCCTAAATTTTCAGAATGTTCTGCTGAATTGGAGGTGCTGCTGGATTGAGCAGTTGATTTGAATCGTGACTGCTGATCTTGAGGATATAACCAATACAATACACTCAGCGTGACTGCTGAAATGATCAATAAGCTACATAATAATGCTATTTTTTTTCCATTTTTATTCATTAAGCATAATCCATTTGCTTTTAATTTCGGAAACGAATATAAGTTTATCATAAATGTTGTTTTTTTGAGCGTTTAATTTTTAAAAATCCGATGAATAGTTTTGATAAAATACCGTTTTATACTTTGACTTTTCATTTATGAAAAAAAGTTCTTATCGCCATCTGAGTGGTGTTTTTTTGCTTAATAAGCCCTTGGGTTTAAGTTCCAATTCCGCACTTCAAAAAGTACGTCGACTTTTTAATGCACAGAAAGCAGGACATACAGGTGCTTTAGATCCGCTTGCAACAGGTTTATTACCGATTTGCTTAGGGGAGGCAACCAAGTTTTCGCATTATTTATTGGATTCTACCAAGCGTTATCAAACAACAGTAAAACTTGGACAAACAACTGCTACGGGTGATGTTGAAGGGGAAATTCTTCAACAGAGAGATGTGCCCGCATTAACTGAAGCTAATATTGAACAGGTTCTAGAACAGTTTCGTGGTGATATCAAGCAAGTGCCACCGATGTATTCGGCACTGAAACGAGAAGGTCGCCCTTTGTATGAGTTAGCGCGCCAAGGAATTGAAATTGAGCGTGAAGCGCGCCCAGTCACTATTTATGAACTCAAGCTTTTAAGTTTTACAGAAGACAGTTTGACCTTAGACGTGACGTGTTCTAAAGGAACTTACATCCGAGTGTTAGGTGAAGATATTGGTGAAGCTTTGGGTTGCGGTGGACATTTAACAAAATTACATCGTACTCAAACAGGTCATTTTGAGATTAATCCAAGTTATACCATCGAATATTTAGAAGGGCTTACTCAGGAACAGCGGGATGCATTATTGTTGCCTGTTTATGCACCTGTTGAGCATTTTCCACGGGTTCAATTACCCGAAGGGCGTGAAAAATATTTTGGTAATGGTCAAGAAAGTAATATTGAGCACGAAGCTGCTGCTGAAGTATTGGTATTCGATGGTGAGCGTTGTTTGGGCTTAGCTGAAATTACAGATAAAAAGCGTCTTGTGCCAAAACGTTTGTTGAATTTATAGAGTTAGTGTTGATGGAATGGGAGCTGATTCTGAGTCTAGTGTTCTTTGCATTCTGTGCGGGAACAATTGATGCGGCAGTTGGTGGTGGTGGGTTAATTCAGATTCCTGCATTAATGGGTGCATTACCACAAACGGCTCCTGCAACATTATTTGGAACAAATAAACTTGCCTCTATTTTTGGAACGGGTTCAGCAGCTTTTTCATTTGTACGTCGAGTAAAGTTGCAGTGGTCATTATTATGGGTGATCGCAATTTTTGCTTTTGTCAGTGCGTATGTAGGTGCAGCCTGCGTTTCATTGGTGCCTACTCATATATTAAGACCGATTGTCTTAGTCATGCTAATTGTGATTGCGATTTATACCTTTATGAAAAAGCAATTTGGGCAAGTACATGTTGATCAACACATCACACCAAAATTGTTATTTTTTGCCGCATTGGGTAGTTTAGCGATTGGTTTCTATGATGGAATCTTTGGTCCAGGTACAGGTAGCTTCTTTATCTTCTTTTTTATTCGCTTTCTTCAAGTCGATTTTTTACATGCTTCTGCATTATCCAAGATTGGCAATTTTATGACTAATCTGGCGGCACTGAGCTTCTTTATTCCCGCAGGGCATATCTTCTTTCAGCTTGGTTTTATGATGGCGGCTGCCAATATTGCAGGTTCATTATTGGGTGTACGTTTGGCTTTGAAATACGGTAGTGGTTTTATTCGTATTTTATTTTTGATTTTGGTCAGTATTTTAATTTGTCGGTTGGCTTATCAAATCTTTGTTGCAGTTTAATCTATAAAAATAAACTTTCCATACAAAAACCTACGCAAACATCGCTGTTTAAAAAAGTATCATTTTTTAATATGAAAGCTCAGCCAAACAGATCAACTAGATAAGAATTGAAGTAAGTGTTGATTATGCTAGCCATCGCAGAGGTAAAGAATGAATATATTTGAGGCACTCAGAGAAAGCCACGAACAACAACGTAACTTAGCTGAACGATTAATTCAGACCAGCGGACATACTCAAGAAAGGGAAGATTTATTTAAACAGCTTAAGAATGAACTCTATGCGCATTCAGTTGCCGAAGACCGTTATTTATATATTCCTCTAATGTTTGATGATGTGGGTTTAGACATTACCCGCCATGCTTTATCTGAACATCATGAAATGGATGAATTGGTAGAAAAATTAGAAGAAACCGACATGAGCAATCCAAGTTGGTTAGCGACAGCAAAACAATTAAGTGAAAAAATCCATCATCATTTAAAGGAAGAGGAACATAAATTTTTCCAACAGGCTGGAAAAATATTAGAGGATGATGAAAAGGAAAAACTAGGTAAAAAATATCTTACTGAATATCAGAAATATAAAAATGCAGATCGCTCATTTTCGTTATAACGAGAATGAGCAGAAAGGAGTGCTCTTACTGTGTTCGAGATTTTTCAGCACGTAAGGTCACTCCAATCGATGCAATCATAATACATGCAAGTGCGATCCACTGGATGAAGCTAATTTGTTCATGCAGTAACACGAGTCCTGCTAAAGCAGCAAGCGCAGGTGCAAGGCTTGAAAGCGTACCATAGCTGAGTTTACTTAAACGTTTTAGTGCCATGAGATCGAGTGCATAAGGAATAGCTGTAGCTAGAATTGCTATGACTAAAGCTTTACCCCAATATTGAGTGTCGAGTAGAGCAGGTGCATTACTCCACAGACCAAAGGGAAGTAAGGTCAGGGCAGATAAACCAATTGCGATGGTTAAGGCATGCATCCCAATATTCTGTTGCACAACTCGATGTCCGAAATAAATATAAAATGCCCAAAATAGTCCAGCACCTAAAGCACACACCGCGCCAAGATAAGAAAAATGCTCGGTATTTGCATCATGCCAAGGCACCATCAGTGCAATTCCTAAGACAGCAAAAGCCACCCAGATGTAATCACTACGCTGCTTAATGGAAAGTAAAGCTAAACCAAGAGGGCCGATGAATTCTAAACCGACCGCAATGCCTTGAGGGAGCTTCCCTAAAGAGCTATAAAACAAGAGATTCATACAGCCCAAAGAAGCGCTATATAGCAGTAAATCTCGCCATTTTAGGTATTTCAGTTTAGCGATCACTTTCCATGAACGGAACATGATGGCAACCAGAATAGTCGCAAAACACAGGCGTAATATTGTGACTGTAAGCGGATCAAGTGTCGCAATCAGTTGTTTAGCAAATGAAGCACTGATTTGATAAGCCACCATGGAAAGAACCATGTATAGCACAGCGACCAACTGAATATTTTTCATGGGGGATCTACAAAATCAAAATAAACAGACCTAAAAATAGGCGCGATGACTATATGCTGTGAAAACGACATTATGGTCATACGGTGACATTTTATTGAGCCTCTTTCTGTTGTCTAGCATGTTGAGTGGTAAATGTACAACCGATCGATGCGATGATAATCGTGCCAAGCGCAAGCCATTGATTCCACAATAAAGTCTCACCCAGAAAAATAAATCCTGATAATGCAGCTACGGCAGGTTCAAGACTCATGAGTGTTCCAAAACTTAAAGGAGTTAGGCTTCTTAATGCGATCATTTCTAAAGTAAAGGGCAATGCACTTGCTAAGATTGCCAGTCCAATAAAATAGTAGATATTTGGCAATTCAATGACACGATCAAGCGCCCCTGAAAAGATGGCGAAAGGTAATAAACATAGCATACCAATACTCATTCCCAAACAGACAGTATGATTGCCTGAAATGCCAGAAGGCTTCTGTCCCGCAATAATATAAAGTGCCCAACAGGCACCCGCACTGACAGCAAAAAAGACACCGACTAGATCCAATCCTTGCTGGGCTTGTTGTAGTGGGAAAAGTAGAATCAAGCCTAAAATGGCACATCCCACCCAAATGAAATCGTATTTTTGGCGAGCATGATAAAGTGCTACGCTCAAAGGTCCAATAAATTCAAAAGCAACAGCCAAGCCTAGAGGTAAGCGCTCCAGTGATAAATAAAAGAGGGCGTTCATTCCTGCTAGTGCCATACCGTAGCTGAGAATGGCTTTCCAACGAACAGCTTTAAAATTGATGGTCCAAATTTTAAAAATAATTGCCAAAATGATCGCACCAAAACATAGGCGCATTGCGGATACGGTCAATACTGGAAAACTTTGAAATAAAATTTTGGCTAAAGAACCGCTACCTTGTACACATAACATGGCGATCATTAAGAGGAGGAGAGCGTGCACAGGTGTTTTTAGCATTGGGACACTTATTATTAGAACAATTGGTTTAATATTCACATAATAATTCAATCACCAATAAAAAAGCCACAGCAAGTGCCGTGGCTTTTGAGTGAATTGTCTAAATTTAGCTTAGAACAATACACGTACACGAATTGTGCCTTCAACTTGGCTT
>CAZKJI010000135.1:0-5842 GCA_964553005.1 uncultured Acinetobacter sp.
TATTTATAGTGAAAATGAGTCAAAAAACAAATTATCCAGACAGGTCAGCAAAAGCTTGACCAAGCTCTATCATAAAATTTTAAAAGATGCTGTCCAATTCCCTGAACTTTCCGTAGAACAGCAACATCGTACCCGTAAGCGAGTCAAGCAACTGCGTTACTGCATTGACTTTACTGCTGGGCTTTATCCTGAAAAGCAGGTACAGCAGTTTCTGGATAAGTTGCAACCGATTCAGGAATATTTAGGTTTTTATAATGACCTGTTCGTGGCTGAGCAGATTTTCCAGCAACAGGTTTCTGAAAAGCCAGAATTTTTATTTGCTTTAGGCTGGGTCAAAGCACAGCAGCCGCATGTGGCAAAAAAAGCAAATAAAAAGTTACAGGTGCTTTCTCATAAAGATATTTTTTGGGCGTAATTGTTTCTTTTATATGGCTAATCCAAGCAGCAAGTACAACAAAGTAAAACCAGCATTTACTATCGTGGTGGGCGGCATGGATGCCGCCTGTTTGGCTGTGATACAAGGAAGTATCATCAGCCAAACAAATGGTTTTGCCTACTTTGTCCGAAAACAAAGTAGGAAATCGCCTATGCGAAAACATTTAAACTTTACATAATGTTAGTGGCTGTGCAGTTATTTATCAAAACTAATACCCTACTCTTAAAAAGATATTTACTAAACTTAGACCATTCAGCGATACTTCCCAAAAATTTTCCAAACACCATTATCTGCAATCGGATCACTATAACTATCATTACGCTGCTTACGCGGCTTATCACGCGCATCTACCAATTTAAAATGCGGCTCAACACTTAAAATCACGCCATTCATATAAAAACGGGTTCGGGTATATTCACTTTGTCCATGTTGAAAGACATAAGTTCGTAAATCAATAAACTCACGGTGCGCCACCAAAGCCGCAGTATCATCACTCCCTAACCATTCCTGCATCGCAAAAATCTGATCGGTCTCAAATTGCCCACATTTTTCGAGCAAGGCCGCCACGCCACGGAAAGTCTTAGATTCTTTAGCTCGTGTTTTATTAATTCGAATACGATCTACATGAAAGAAAAACAGTGGCAAATTTAGATGGCTCGGTAAATGAATCGCATCAACGACATCATCTTCCATAAAAGGCTGACAGAGTTGCTGCGCCCTTTCAATCAAAGGTTGCCATTGTTGGTAGTATTCATCGACCTCGTCCTTTAAACCATAATAAATCGGCAAACCTTCGACATGCTCTAAATATTGGGGTGGATGTATATGTTGACGTAGTAAAGCGATATCCGTTTTAAGGCTTTGAATTGCAATCGCATCTTGCATAGTGATTATTCTAATTACTTAGGCTATTTTAGATTAAGCCAAAGGTTTAGTTTCCGCAAGGCTTTGTCTATAATATCGTGTCTTATTTGTTGTTGGGAAAAATCATGTCTCAAAAAATTAATGCCACTGATGTGACAGAAGAAGAAGCTTTAAATGCGATATTTTTTGAGCGAGCAGATGAATTTATCAAACAAGCCAATGAGTTTTGTCGCCCACCAAAAGGACAGCAACCCAAACCAGAAGAGTTACGTGGACAAGTCAGCGCTGCCATGTTATTTGCAACAGCTCGCTTTAATACGTGGGTTGCAGCAAATAATTTTAAAGATGGCAATGAAATGCGTGATGCCAAAGAACAGGTGATGTCTTATTTATTGCAACAGTTTCAAATGATGCTTGAAGACAACTTTGACGAATATTGTGAGCAGTTTGAAAATTACTTACGATTCCGTAAAAATGAAGATTTTCATACGCATAAACACGATCACGAATAATCTAAACGTAAAAAGAAAGCCACCTAAGGGTGGCTTTCTTTTGGTCTGTTATTTTAAGTCTTGGGCTTTACCATATTGGTCAGCCATTACTTCCACAAACTGATCCAATTTGATGTATTTTTTAATTACAGCATCTACATCTGCCTTACTCAACTTTGCAAGTGCTTGATCTCGTTCAGCACGATCCATCAAGGTTTTATTTCGCTCTAATTGACCCGTAAGCATACTATGAATATTTCGTTCATCTTCTAATGAAGTCACACGCTTCTTCATAATATCGGCTTTGGCTGCTTCAACCTCTTGTTCAGACACACCTTTGCTTAGCAAATCAGTTAATACTTTATGAACAGATTGAGAGACTTGATCAGAACGACCAGCTGTATAATTCGCAGTAATACTAATTGATCCACTATCGGTATCAGAATCTAGATCAAGATTGCTTCCAAATCCATAAACAAGCGCATTTTTCTCACGTAATTCCTGCGCCAAGCGAGAGGACAATTGCGAGTTACCCATAATATGACTAAGGATAATGAGTGCAGGAGCATCTTGATGATAAGCACCTACTGGAATCGTCAGGATACTTTGATAGCTACCAAACTCACGTTGCTCGGAGAGTGCATGGACTTTTTCAGCTTTGAAAGCAACATAAGGAGAAGTAATTTTTTGGTACGGCTGTTTCGTTTTCCACTGTCCAAATGCTTTCTGTAGCATGCTTTGCATTTTTTTCGGATCGAAATCACCTGTCACAGCAATTTGACCATGATCTGTCACAAAGAATTGATCATAGAATTGCTTCACCTGTGCTTGCGTAGCCGCATTTAACTGCTGCTTCGCAAACTCTGGTTCAAAGTGATAACGCAAATCACCTGGTTGATAGGTTTCGAGTAATCTTGCCAAAGTCATAGATGCGACTACAGCAGGTTCAGTATAAGGTCGATCTAATGCAGATAAACTCTGATTTTTTGCTAAATCAAATTCCGATTGTGCAAATTTAGGTTGCTTCATCACATCGACAATAAAGTTTAAAAAATCTTCAAACTTATCTTTTTTTGCCTGAATCCCAATTGTTAAACCATTACCATTTGAACTGACAGAAGCGCCACCACTTGCTGCAATCGCTTTATCTGTAATTTCTTGCAGTGTATGTTTTTCAGAACCACGCAACATCAAATAACTGGTTAAATCTAAGGTCACTCCTTTACCAAACAGTGATTTTTCTGTACCAAAATCTAAGCTAATCGTGGCATAGGTTTTGTCATCACGTGTTGTGGTTGGGAATAAAGCATAGCGAATACCATTCTTTAATTCGCCACGTTGAATTTTTTGCTCATTTTTTTGCAATTGCTTCGCAGACTGTGCAACAAATTGAGTGACTTCTTGTTGATAAATGGCAACATCTTTCAAAGGTTCAGGTTTTTCGGCACTTTGGTCTAAGGTTTTAGGTTTATCTTGTGCCTTGAGTGTCATCGCTTTCTTTTGATCTTCAGGCGTAGGCTGAATATCTCCCGAAATACGATGCGATGATACTAAAAACTGTTTTAATGTTTGATTGGCATCATTTAATTTTAAATCTTGAATGGCTTGTAAATCTTTGAAGTATTGATCCCATTGTCCATGTGAAGACACTGCATAATCACTAAGGCGAGAACCCAAAGCAACGGCATCATTTGCAATCGTATCAGCGGTATTTTGAGTAATAGTTTTGATACGTTGTAATTCTGCATCGGTAAATGATTGACTATTCTCAACACCATCAATCAACGCATCATCAACTTTCTTTGCATCATGATTCGGCGCATACACCGCACCCATAAACACCATATTAAAATCTTGGTCCAACCATGTTGTCGACTGCACAGCAGTACTGATTCCCGTCTCCACCATGCTCTTATACAGGGTTCCACTTGGCTGCATGGTATAGAGTGCTGGTGCTATCGACAAGGCAGACTGTAGCTGTGCATTCTGCCCATTCATATAGATATGGAATTTTGCCAGATCACTGCCCTTTTGCACGGTAAATTGTCGTGGCTGAATTTTGCTGGAATCCAGTACAGGAACTTTTACAGGTGCAGGCACAACCCGTGCTGGAATAGGACTAAAATACTGGTCAATTTTATTCAGCACTTCAGTTTTATCAAATTTACCCGAAATAACCATAATCGCATTATTCGGTGCATACCAAGTTTTATAGAACTGGTTGAGTTCATTCATGTTAATGGATTTTAATTCTGGCAAATCCCCGATTGGCAACCGTCCCAAATATTGATTACCGTATGCTGCTTTAAACATCTGATCCATCAAAACCGCAAAGGGCTGATCCATACGGATTTCACGTTCACGCTTTACAATCTCGATTTCAGACGGTACAAATTTTTCCTGTAACACCAGCTTATCCATACGCTCCGATTCGAGGTACAGGATTTCATTTAAGGCGGTTTTTTCTGGACGGACAATATTTAAATACTTGGTGGAATAATAATCTGTACTGGCATTGGTCATCAGGGTATATTGATCCAGACGGCGCTGGAACTCCTCTCCCTTGACATTCTGTGTACCCTTAAAGGCCAGATGTTCCAGCAAATGAGCTAGACCACCCTTGCCTTTTGGATCATTCAATGAACCTGTCAGGTAGATTGTGTTGACGTAAACCTTATTTTCTTTATCGTTTGGTGCAAGAATAACTCTGAAACCATTATCTAATTTATATTCTTCAATATTTTTTTCAGTTTTAACCAGTATGGTCTGAGACCATGAAGTTGCACTTAACCCGATTAAACAAAGTGAGAGAGTAAGCTGCTTAAACCGCATTAACATAGATTATCCAGGTATTTTGGGTGATTTAAATAAAAACAATAAGCTGTAATAGTAGAGAACGGTTCATATTTTTAATAGTGATGTTTTGAAAAAAGCTGCTGATTTAAACAGCTTTTTCTTTGTTTTTTATAGAGATTTAGTTACAAATCAGATCATCAGTTCGGCCTGCATGTATAGTTTCGCATAGCCTGAGATTTCAATACGCTGTTCCGACTCAATGACACATTCCAGAATCCCACCTCGAGTGGAGGCCTGATAAGCCATCAGTCGTTTTTTATCCAGTTTTTCCGCCCAAAGCGGTGCAATTGCGGTATGGATTGAACCCGTTACAGGGTCTTCGGCAATACCAATTGCTGGGGCAAAATAACGTGAAACACAGTCAAACTTCCCCTCGCCTCTGGCAGTTATGGCAATATCAGGCTGAGAGGCGGTAATTGCTGCCCGTAATCTGCCTAACTGTTTTAACTTTTCAAAATCTGGCTGCTCATCCAGTACATCCTGTACCGACTCATACTCAACAATATAGGCTTGGGCATTCAGATACACCGCCTTAAATGGCTTGCTCAAACCGTCACGAAGTTCCTGCGGATAGTCTGACACTAGTTCAGCCTTACGAATGGGAAAATTCATTTTAATTTTGCCATCATCTTCCTGACTGACCACAAAAATCCCCAGCTTACGCACATGAAACTGAATGGTTTGCTCGGCAGTAAAATCCTTAAACAACACAAAGGCACTGGCCAATGTGGCATGGCCACAAAAATCCACCTCAGCCGTTGGAGTAAACCAGCGAATTTCGTAATTGCTCTCATCCACCTTTTTGACAAATGCAGTCTCGGACAAATTATTTTCCAGCGCAATATTCTGCATTAGTTTTTCATCTAGCCATTGCTCGCTGACAATCACCGCCGCAGGATTGCCCTTAAATAATTGTTTGCTAAACGCATCTACCTGATACATTTTCATTGCACAGCACTCTCAGTATTTTTCATTTATTTTGAATATCTGGTCTATAAATAATAGATACAGATTTTTTTAAATTTACGATACACAACCAGCTCTGTACATTTAACAGAAATTGAAAGCTCAAGTGTTTGGAACCATAAATAAAAAGAGTGGTCGAAACCACTCTTAGAGGACAAATAAAAACTTATTCGCCCATGTGTTCAATAATCGCCTGACCAAATTCAGAACAACGCAACAAGGTCGCACC
>CAZKJI010000136.1:0-5815 GCA_964553005.1 uncultured Acinetobacter sp.
TGATTACGGTTGAATATGATGTGTATGCCTATGATTTATCGGTGCGTGGGGCCTATGTGGATCAAACCCGTTTGTATGTCAATCCTGCCTGTGTCTGTTTAGGTCTGCAAGATCAGGAACAATCATCTTGTGAGGTTGAAATTTTCCTGCCTGATGAACTCAAGCATTTCCAGATTGCCACAGGACTGCCAAGTAAAAGTCTGGTTAAAGGACGCTTCACCTTAAAAGCCGAAAATTATGATCAACTGATTGACAGTCCATTTGAGTTGGCTGAACAAAGCCGTTTTAGCTTTGAAGCCAATGGCATCCCACATGAATTTGTGATTTCAGGCAAACATGCGACCAATCTAGAACGTTTAAAAACCGATATAGAAAAGATTTGTCAGGCTGAAATTAATCTGTTTGGTTCAGCACCATTTCAAAACTATACCTTTATGACTATGGCAACGGGCAATAGTTATGGCGGTCTAGAGCATTGTAATAGCACCAGTTTGATCACACCACGTGATGATTTGCCGAAAGTAGATGAAGCTGAAGAACCGTCTAAAGATTATCAGCGTTTCTTAGGCTTATGTAGCCATGAATACTTTCATTCATGGTTAGTTAAATTTATCCGTCCTGAAAACTTTACGAATTATGATCTACATAAAGAAGGATATACGAGCTTATTGTGGATTTTTGAAGGCTTTACTTCTTATTATGATGATTTAATTTTATTACGCAGCGGCGTTATTTCTCAAAAATCCTATCTGGATTTACTTAAAGCACAGATTGAGCGTTATTTGCAAAATCCAGGACGCTTTATTCAGTCTGTGTCAGAATCGAGTTTTGATGCATGGATTAAATTCTATCGTCAGGATGAAAACTCAAATAATGCAGGAACAAGTTATTACAACAAAGGTAGCTTAGTTGCGCTTTGCTTAGACTTGGGCTTGCGTTTACGTGGTTCAAACTTAGATGCCTTGATGCGCCGTTTGTATGAAAATACCCAAAAGGGCATTCAGGTCAATGAACGTAGCATTTTTGAGTTATGTCATGAACTGACAGGGGATAACTGGGTTGAGCAAATCAATCACTTGGTCAATACCACAGGTGAGTTACCGCTGGATCAGCTTTTGCCTGAGTTTGGTTTAAGTTATGGCCTTAAAAATGACAAGGCACTGCCATTTGGTTTAAAAACCGTGGATAAGGCTGAGGGTGTGGTGGTTCAGCAAGTTCGCCGTGACAGTGCTGCTGCAAAAGCTGGACTGTCTGCCCATGATGTGATCCTTGCGATTGATGGTATTAAAGCATCAGAAAAGCTGCTGGCGAAATATGCCAAACAGCAAGGGACGTTTACGGTTTATGCTTTCCGCCGAGATGAACTGTTGCAGTTTGAAGTTGCAGGTGGAGAAAATGCACTGACCACCGTTGAGCTAAAAATTGAAGACCAGAATAAACTTGATCTTTGGTTAAAAGTTTAACCTCCATAAAAAAGGCACTGTCAAGCAGTGCCTTGTCATACCTTGTTCATTAAACCTTGTTAGTGTCGTACTCATACTAAGGCACAATATTCATTTGTCTGCGAAATGGTAAATTTAAAGATCTCATTTTAAGCTGAAACGGTTTTGTGTTTGAAAAGCCAAAACTTCGTGTGGGATCGCTCAACACATCTGTAACTTTTATAGAGTTTTGTAGTATTTTTTTTCGAAATGTCGTTATCACCAGATATTGCGTTGACTGGGACGCAATGAGGGCTGATACTCTCAGGGTTTTATTTAAGCACATCGGTTCTCAAAGACTGGGCCAAAAGCTCGGTTCTTCACAACTAACATTTAACACAAGGGGCTATATATGGCTGGTGGAAAGTCAAAAATTATTTACACACTGACTGATGAGGCACCGCTACTGGCGACCTACTCTCTACTGCCGATCATTGAGACCTTTACTAAGCCGGCTGGCATCGAGATCGTTAAAAGCGACATCTCTGTAGCCGCGCGCGTGCTCGCAGAATTTTCGGACTACCTCAGTGACGGGCAAAAAGTGACCAATAACCTTGCGGAGCTTGGACGTCTCACGCAGGATCCAGATACGAATATCATCAAACTTCCAAATATCAGTGCTTCAGTTGCCCAGTTGGTGGCATGCATCAAGGAACTTCAGTCAAAAGGCTATGCGATTCCTGACTATCCAGAGAATCCTGTGACTGAAGAAGAAAAGGCAATTAAAGACCGCTATGGTAAATGTCTCGGTTCAGCAGTAAACCCAGTATTGCGTGAAGGGAACTCTGACCGCCGTGCGCCTGCTGCAGTAAAGAACTATGCCAGAAAGCACCCGCATTCCATGAGCGAATGGAAACAGTGGTCACAAACCCACGTTTCACACATGGAAGAGGGTGACTTCTATCATGGTGAAAAGTCGATGACACTGGACCATGCACGTAACGTGAAAATGGAATTGATCACCAAAACAGGTGAAACCATTGTCCTCAAGCCAAAAGTGGCGTTGCAGGATGGTGAAATCATCGACTCCATGTTCATGAGCAAAAAAGCGCTGTGTGAATTCTATGAGAAGCAACTGGAGGACTGCCGTGAAGCAGGGATCCTGTTTTCACTGCACGTAAAAGCGACCATGATGAAAGTGTCGCATCCAATCGTGTTTGGTCACTGTGTCAAAATCTACTATAAAGATGCATTTGAAAAACATGGCAAGTTATTTGACGAGTTGGGTATTAACGTTAATAACGGTATGGCAGGCCTTTACGAAAAGATCGCCACCTTGCCAACCTCGCTGCGTGAAGAAATCATTGAGGATTTACATGCCTGTCAGGAACATCGTCCGCGCTTGGCAATGGTTGACTCTGCCAAAGGCATTGATAACTTCCACTCTCCAAATGACGTGATTGTTGATGCATCCATGCCTGCAATGATCCGCGGTGGTGGTAAAATGTGGGGTGCTGATGGCAAACCTTACGACTGTAAAGCGGTGATGCCAGAATCAACTTTTGCACGTATCTATCAGGAAATGATTAATTTCTGTAAGTGGAACGGCAACTTTGACCCGAAAACGATGGGGACTGTGCCAAACGTGGGCTTGATGGCGCAAAAGGCGGAAGAATACGGTTCACACGACAAGACTTTTGAGATTCCAGAAGCAGGCATTGCCAATATCACTGATCTTGATACAGGTGAAGTGTTGATGTCGCAAAACGTAGAGCAAGGTGATATCTGGCGTATGTGTCAGGTGAAAGATGCGCCGATTCGTGACTGGGTAAAACTTGCGGTGACGCGTGCGCGCAACTCTGGCATGCCAGCGATTTTCTGGCTTGACCCATACCGCCCACATGAAAATGAACTGATCAAGAAAGTTGAAAAATACCTGAAAGAGCATGATACCGATGGTCTGGATATCCAGATTATGTCTCAGGTGCGTGCAATGCGTTATACGCTTGAGCGTGTGGCGCGTGGTTTAGACACGATTTCCGTGACGGGTAACATCCTGCGTGACTACCTGACTGACCTGTTCCCAATTATGGAACTGGGTACTTCTGCGAAGATGTTATCTATCGTTCCGTTAATGGCTGGCGGCGGTATGTACGAAACAGGTGCGGGTGGTTCAGCACCAAAACACGTTCAGCAGTTGGTGGAAGAAAACCATTTACGCTGGGATTCACTGGGTGAGTTCCTTGCGCTGGCTGTTTCTCTGGAAGAGCTTGGTATTAAAGAAGATAATGCGCGTGCAAAATTGCTTGCCAAGACTTTAGATCAGGCAACAGGCAAGTTACTGGATAATGACAAGTCTCCATCACGTCGTACTGGTGAGCTTGACAACCGTGGCAGCCATTTCTATTTGGCGTTGTACTGGGCTGAGGCGCTTGCTGCACAGGATGAAGATGCCGAGTTAAAGGCGCAGTTCACCCCACTGGCGAAAGCACTGGCTGAGAATGAACAGAAGATTGTCGCTGAATTTGCTGAAGTACAGGGCAAGCCGGCTGACATTGGTGGCTACTATGCAGCTGATCCAGCAAAAGTGAATGCGGTGATGCGTCCAAGCGAAACATTTAATGCAGCACTTGCCACTGCTTAAATAAGCTAAACTATTCACCTTCAATATTGATAAAAAGCTAGTGCTAAGGCACTGGCTTTTTTTTATGGCATTATTGTCATTAAAAAGCCCACTAGATTTGAAGTGAGCTTTAATAGCGAATCTAAGAAATATTAAATCTTAACGGCCATTACGGTT
Organism: uncultured Acinetobacter sp.; assembly: GCA_964553005.1. Taxonomy (GTDB): domain Bacteria; phylum Pseudomonadota; class Gammaproteobacteria; order Pseudomonadales; family Moraxellaceae; genus Acinetobacter. Next base: position 4,222 of record CAZKJI010000136.1, read on the forward strand.
ACGGCCACGAGGCGCTTTGGTATTTGGACGTGTTGTACCATTGGTCTTACGGCGCGGTTTCTCACTTTCATCCATTTGCCAAATACGCTTTGTACCTGACTTTTTCTTGTTCGGATCTTTTTTATCACCTTCTTTCTTCTTCTGGTGCATGGGTTTACCACCTGTGCCGCCTGGTTTTTTCACATACGAGCGAGAACGATACGGTTGATCTTCAGGTAAATCTTTAAAATCAGGATAAAGCAGGGGTTCAATATCGGTTTGTTCACCTGGCTGTAAACCCAGACGCACTAAATCAATGGCACCAATTTTGGTACGAATCAGACGCAAAGTTGGAAAGCCAACCGCCGCTGTCATACGGCGAACCTGACGGTTACGCCCTTCACAAATTTGTAACTCAATCCAGCTGGTCGGGATATTGGCACGGTAGCGTACAGGTGGATCACGATCCCATAACCATTCTGGTTGATCCACTTTAATGGCTTTGGCAGGCAAGGTCATACCATCCGCCAGTTCCACACCTTTACGAAGCTGCTCAAGCGCTTCCTCAGTGACATCACCATCCACCTGAGCCAGATAAGTCTTATATTTCTTGTTTGCTGGATTGGTGATGTACTGGTTTAAACCGCCATGATCAGTCAGGAACATCAGTCCTTCAGAATCAAGGTCAAGGCGGCCTGCAAGACGCAAATCAGGATCGTGGATAAAATGAGAAAGCGTGAGATGGGCTTCATCTTCACGGAACTGTGACAGTACGTCAAAAGGTTTGTTAAATACGACAATTTTCATATAAAAATACTACTTTAAGAGTATGGGGTATTTGGTAAATGTATATTTTTATTTTATTGAGAAATGTTATTATTTCTCATATAAATCTAAAAAAAATACAAGATTGAACTACACTGAATCAGCAAGTAAAAAAATCAAAGTATGCCATAAAAAACAAGGTATACATTAATTGCCAGCTACATGAGGGAGAACCTGTACAATGGGTTATCAGAAGATCGTGGTTCCTGCCGATGGTGACAAAATCACAGTGAATGCAGACCTGTCACTGAATGTTCCAAATTATCCTATCATTCCTTTCATTGAAGGTGACGGTATTGGTGTGGATATTACACCAGCTATGAAGGCAGTTGTAGATGCTGCTGTTCAAAAAGCTTATGGTGGCAAACGCTCGATTGAATGGATGGAAGTTTATTGCGGTGAAAAAGCCGACAAGATTTATGGCACTTATATGCCAGAAGAAACTTTTGAAGCTTTGCGTGAGTTTATTGTTTCAATTAAAGGCCCTTTAACCACACCTGTCGGTGGGGGTATCCGTTCCCTGAATGTCGCGCTGCGTCAGGAATTAGACTTATATGTATGTGTGCGTCCTGTACGCTGGTTTGAGGGAGTGCCATCACCCGTGCAGCATCCTGAGTTGACGGATATGGTGATTTTCCGTGAAAACTCGGAAGACATTTATGCAGGGATTGAGTGGAAAGCAGATTCGGATGAAGCTAAAAAAGTTATCAAATTTCTCTCTGTACACGACAAATCTCATAGGGCCCTTGTCCTATCAGGCTTTTTCTTCCTTAAAATTGCTAGCACTTTC
>CAZKJI010000137.1:0-5802 GCA_964553005.1 uncultured Acinetobacter sp.
TGGCAATACTGCACATCACCATAAGTGGTTTTAGCGGTATTTTGCAGTGCCAGACACTGTTCAGCAGTCAAACCCTGCTCATCCGTGGCAGCCTCATCGGTGTTCTCTAGTGCATCCATCTCCTCAGTTGCGTCTCGTGCCTGTTCAGCAGCCTGCGCCGCATCTTCAGAAGCAGAGCCATAGGACTCATCTGCATCATCAACACCCAGATGTTGATTGACCAGACGATAAAGCTGTTGACTGACCACACTGGCATCATCTTCCGAGTTTTTTGAAGCCAATACAGAGGAATCTGCTGACTTGACTTTTGACTGAACCGCAGCATCCACTTCGTCTGCAACCAGTTTCTCTAAATTCTTTTCCTTGAAATTCAGAACCTGCTGTACCAGATATTTCTTATTGACCTTGCTATACAGGTTTGCCTGAAGAATGAGTTCCTCAACCGAGGTTTTAAGGCGAATCTTTTCCACAATACCTGCGGCATGGTCATTTGAGGAAACCGCAAGCGCCTGTATGTCATTTGGATTTGCCAGACGGTAATACACTGCACTGGATGCCTTGACATACTCAGCAAATTTTTTGATATCCACCTGCTTGAACAAATGCTGGTATTTTGAGAAATCCAGATAGGCCAGATTATTCTGGTTTTCCTTATTCACCAGATAAGGCATCAGGGCGAAGTAGTTGATATAGAATTTATAATCATTCAGGTCAAGCACCATGGGCACTTTCGCCTGTACCAGCAAGGTCGGTTTTTCATAGCGCGCGGTCAGGTTGAATGATCCCATTTTCTGTCGGTAATGCACTGAACCATCATATTCAAACTGCATGTCATTCAGCACATTGGCCATGACACGGGTAAACTTGTCCGCCTTGCTGCCGCCAAACTGTTTTGGCTGTTGGGCAAGGGTTTCATATAAAGCCTGCTTCTGTGTGGTGTTCAGGTTGACTTTCTGGTCGCGCAGATATTGATCGACCTTTTGCTTTACATTGGCATCCAGAACGGCCTTGTCATCTTTGCCTACACTTTTATTTTGGTCCAGATCAACATGGACATTAAATTTTCCATGGTAGTCATAGCTGGGGTATTCATACATCGCATTGATGCTGTTAACGGCTTTCTGTTCAAGGTTTGCAGTAGCAGAATTGGTTTTAATGACATGCTGGGAACATGCAGAAAGACTAAACCCCAATACACATAAAGTTAAATATTTTAAACGCATAGTTTTACCAAATACCCTTATATCATTATATTTACAACTGTAAATTTAATCATTTTCATATTTAAAATGAGTTTCAAACAGCAACAAAAAGTTGACTTTTGCACGCCTCTCTCATCTGATTAATTCGCTTTTCTGACAGTCTTTTCCATAGTGTTTATCAATGTATTTTTATCACCATTGTGAATAATCAAAGTATCGAAACAGATAATCCAAAACGATTCAAATACAGGATTAAGATTATGCCAGCTTATAAAGCCCCGCTCCGTGATGTTCGCTTCTTAATGAATGAAGTGTTTGATTATCCTGCACACTACCAAACTTTGGCAAGTGGACAGAATGCTGATAAAGATACAGTTGATATGATTCTTGAAGGTGCGGCTGATTACTGCGAAAACGTACTTTCTCCACTGAACCAGTCAGGTGATGAAGAAGGCTGTACCTTTAACAATGGTGAAGTCACCACACCTAAAGGCTTCAAGGAAGCTTATGACCAGTTCGTCATGGGTGGCTGGCAAGGTCTTTCTTACCCAGAAGAGTTTGGTGGTCAAGGCCTGCCAATGTCTTTAAACCTCATCAAGTCTGAAATGATGGGTACTGCAAACTGGTCATTCACCATGTACCCTGGTTTAAGTACAGGTTGTATGAACACCATCATCCAGTTCGGTACAGATGAGCAAAAAGCGACTTATATGCCTAAACTGGTTGAAGGTACTTGGTCAGGCACAATGTGCTTAACGGAACCTCAATGTGGTACAGACTTAGGTCAAGTTAAAACTAAAGCTGAACCTGCTGCTGATGGTACTTATAAAATCTCTGGTACTAAAATCTTCATCTCTGCGGGTGAGCATGATTTAACTGAAAACATTATCCACATCGTACTTGCGCGTCTTCCAGACGCACCTGCTGGTACCCGTGGTATTTCTTTATTTATCGTGCCTAAGTTCATCCCAACTGCTGACGGCGGTGTAGGTGAGCGTAATACCGTATCTTGTGGTTCAATCGAACACAAAATGGGTATCCGTGCATCAGCAACTGCGGTATTGAACTTCGATAACGCTACTGGTTACCTCATTGGTGAAATCAACAAAGGTTTGCATGCAATGTTTACTTTCATGAACACTGCACGTATTGGTACAGCGGTTCAAGGTATTGCACATGCTGAACTTTCTTTCCAAGGTGCGTTACCTTATGCGAAAGACCGTATGTCTATGCGCGCACTTTCTGGTAAAAAAGAGCCAGAGCGTGTTGCTGATGCAATCATTCACCACGCAGACGTTCGCCGCATGCTTTTAACTCAAAAAGCTGTAGCTGAAGGTGGTCGTGCAATGATTTATCATGCTGCCAAACTTGCAGATAAAATGGCTGATGCGCTGGCAAGTGGTGATCAAGCTGCTTATGAAGCTGCCGATGACAAACTTGGTTTCTATACTCCAATTCTTAAAGGTTTCTTGACTGAATTAGGTTTAGAAGCTGCAAACCATGGTATCCAAGTATATGGCGGTCATGGTTTCATCAAAGAATGGGGCATGGAACAAATCGCACGTGATGCACGTATCTCAACATTGTATGAAGGTACAACGGGTGTCCAAGCGCTTGACTTATTAGGCCGTAAAGTTCTTTTAAGCTCAAAAGGTAAAGTTGTCCGTGACTATACTGCTGAAATCTTAAAATTCTGTGCTGCGCATGCTCGCAACAAGTATTTACGTCGCTTCGCTTGGGACTTAACTAAGGTTTGCGCTCAATGGAACACATTAACTGTTCGCATCATGCTTGCAGCACGTAAAGACCGTGACATCGTATCTTCTGCTTCTGCTGATTTCTTGATGTTCTCTGGCTACGTGATGATGGCTTACTTCTGGGCTCAACAGGCAGTGATTGCTTCTGAGAAACTGGAAGCAGGCAACGGTGCTGAAACGCCTGAATTCTATAAAGCAAAAATCAAAGTTGCAGATTTCTACTTTGACCGTTTATTGCCACGTGCACAAGGTCATGCAGAATCAATGATAACATCTTCACGTACCTTGACTTCTCTTGCTCCAGAACACTTCAGCTTCGATTACTAATCGGAACTGACAAAAAAGAGCGCTTGATGCGCTCTTTTTTTATACTCATTTTTCTATTCCGCCTTTTCAAACACATAGGCTTTTTTAGGAAATGGATATTCCTTAAAGAACTTACGGTTACGGCCCTGATCCCCATTCCAGATTTTATCCAGATCCATCACAAGATTCTGGTCCTGATTGATCCGATAATATAAATTCACATCCACCGCATCACAGCGCACAACGATCTCTTGTTCTGTGGGCTCAACATGCCATTGTACCTGCTTGCAGGTTTGCTCAATTTTGGTCATATTGCGCGATGGATCTGAACCCAGACGACCAAAACTGGTATTGGTCCAATAAACTGAACCATCTTCTAATAAATTTAAGATATATTCCGCTTCTTTTTCATCTTTGACACAACCAGCAAATGCATCAGTACATGGAATACGCGCATGATAACGCCCCACATAGGCCAGCTCGGTTTCAGACAGTTTAGTCGGCGTATGTTTATGCGCCACAGGATGAGGTGGGGTCGCCTGTCCAGCAATCTGGGTTAAGGGCATTCCCTGTGGCTGGTCTGATTCCATGACTTCATGACTCGGTTGCGTCTGGGCTTGCTGTTTAGAGGATTCGGGATGATGGCTATCACAGGCACTCAGCCCAAAGCTCAAGAGAGCACCTACGCTAAACCACGATAACAACAACCTGAACTGCATATTCATAAATCTCTAACATCGATATCATGATCATTTCTCCTCATCATTCCAAAAAACAAGCTTTATGGAGAGATCAGAACGGTTGCACGTTCTGTTATGCGCCTCCAAAAGTCCCTTCGTGGAGTATTTTGATAAGACCGAAATTTCGATTAACCCAAGCCCTATGCTTTAAGTCGGTGCATTTTAGGCGATACTGTCGTTTTTTCCATCAGCCTTTTACACACCGTAACGATTCTCCCATCTGTTTAAACTTTAAAAAAACCAGTTCATCCCTATCTCATTATTAACAGCGACTTATCATGAATGAAGCCTCATTCTATTGCTGTATCAAATATTTTAGGAGAAAAATTAAATGACCAATTCTGGTTTATATCGCTCAAACCGACAAAGCATGATCGCTGGTGTAATGGGCGGTATTGCGGAACGTTTTGGTTGGAATGCAAACTTGTTACGCCTGATCTTTGTTATTGTTTCCATTATGAGTGCGGCCTTTCCTGGCATTTTGGTCTATCTGATTTTATGGCTGGTAATTCCGAAACAGCAGACACCCCGTATTGATCATGTTCAAGGCTATCATCAACCTGTTAAGACAGTTTATCAAGATCAACATAGAAAACGCTAATCCCCCTTTCCTCTTTTGGTCGCTACGGTTGATTTACCCCTAACAGCCGTAGCTTTTTTTTACCTGAATCAATTTAAAACATGTTGCTGGTTGAGCAATTGCTGTAACGCTGCAATCATGTCGGCACGGCTCACAATTCCAATGAGACGCTGGTTCTCCACCACAGCAATATAATTAAACGACTTTTCCACAAAATAGGGGACTAAATCCTGAATCGGCTGTGACGGTTCCACAGTCACGACACGCCGACTCATAATCTGCCTTACATAATGCTGCCATGAATTTCTTGGATCGGCGGCCCCCTTAAACCACTCCACCACCTCATATAAAGCCAGCGTTCCAACCAGTTTTTCTTCCATATTGACCACAGGCAGGCTCATCAGGTTAACTTCCTTGAACTTCTCTAACGCCTGATGAATATCATCATCTTCATGCAGCTTGATCACATCCTGACTCATGATATCGCGACAGATAAAATGATTGTTCAAGCGTTCACTTGCATGTTCCTGTGCTTCCAGAATGATTTTTTCCAGATCGTATTGGCTGATGTCCAGCAACTCGGTGTGTTGTTCCAAAGCATATTCAATGTCTTTCGGTTGAATCGAGACTTTTTGTGTCGGTGTCGGGTCTTTGGAACGCTCATTGACATGCGCGGTAATCGGATAATGCCGTCCAATCAAACGATTGAAAAAGACAGCAATCAACAAAAGTAAAATTGAGTTCAGTAATACGGGATATAAAATAAAGTGGAATCCTAAACGATGTACAGCATCACCGCCTAAAACCGCGGTAATCGCCACTGCACCGCTTGGAGGATGCAATGAATCAGTTGTCATCATCATAAAAATGGCTAACCCAACTGCGACACTAAAAGCAGTGGTTAAATCAGGTAATAACTGTGTGCATGTCACACCAATTAAACCAGCCAATATGTTGCCAACCACAACATTCCACGGTTGCGCTAAAGGACTACTCGGAACTGCAAAAAGCAGTACAGAAGAGGCCCCCATCGGCGCGATATACCATGCATTCATACCACCCAATACATACCAACTGATTAAAGAGGATATTGCTAAACCACAAAGCGCACCAAATCCTGAAAGTAAACGTTCTTTGAAAGGTAATACTTTGTAATTCGGTTTTAAGAAATTTAGCCAGTCTGATTGGGTTAAGCTCACAATGCACCTTGCTGGAAT
>CAZKJI010000138.1:0-5780 GCA_964553005.1 uncultured Acinetobacter sp.
AAATACTTCTCCCAACGATGTGAGGACGTTATGAAAGCCAATATGAATCAAGAAGTTATTTTAAATGCTGAAGCTTTTGCAATCGCAACCCAAATGTATGTGCGTTTAAGACGAGTCTGTAGTCGTGTGATTGATGTGATGTATTTGGTGCATGATCAAGCTTATGCTCGATATATTATGCAAATTGCACTGGAAACGCGCGATGCCGAATTAGCGCATTATGTCGAGCGTTTAAGTCATTTGCTTGATTTATATCCTGAGCCTGAACCAGCACTATTTGTAGCAGAACCAAAGCAAACAAATGATGAAGAACTTTACTTTGCCGAAGTCACTGAAGAGGAAATCTATCGGGCACAAGTATCGCATCACTATATTGGTGCGCTCCGCTAGCCGAATCTGTTGCAACTCTCTCATTTAATGCAACATAATGGTGAAAAGTTGTTCTGCGAAAGTAGAGAAATTGGGCTACACTATGCAAGTTTTGGTGATTCGACCTATAGGAATCTTTTATGCATATTGCAGCCCTGCATCAACCAAGTCAGGTTCAATTGAATCAACAAGGAAATTTAAAGCACTTCTTAACCATTGAAGGTCTTTCTAAAGAAAGCCTGACCAAGATTTTAGATACCGCACAAAGTTTTTTAGACGACAATAATAATTTGATTAACCGTCCGTTATTAGAAGGGCTGACGGTAATGAATCTTTTTTTTGAAAACTCTACTCGAACTCGCACTACATTTGAGGCAGCTGCAAAACGTTTGTCTGCCAATGTCTTGAATATTGACATTGCACGCTCAAGTACCTCAAAAGGTGAAACCTTACGTGATACGCTCTGGAATTTGGAGGCGATGGCTGCGGATATTTTCGTAGTTCGTCATTCATCTTCTGGGGCAGCACATTTTATTGCTAAAGATGTTTGTCCTAAAGTGGCAATTATCAATGCAGGTGATGGTCGTCATGCGCACCCAACGCAAGCGATGCTAGATATGCTGACCATTCGCCGTGAAACCAAGAAGCCATTTGAAGACTTAACTGTGGCGATTATTGGTGATATTAAACATTCGCGTGTAGCACGTTCCAATGTGGCTGCTTTACAAACACTAGGTTGCAAAGATATTCGCGTGATTGCACCAAATACGCTGTTACCAGTTGGTTTTAATGAATATGGCGAAAATGTACGCCTGTTTAATAAAATGGATGCAGGCGTAACAGACTGTGATGTGATTATTGCATTACGAATTCAAAATGAGCGTATTGATTCACCTGCATTATCTTCACAATCTGAATTTTACAAAATGTATGGACTTAATAAAGAACGCTTGGCGCTCGCTAAACCTGATTGCATCGTTATGCATCCTGGTCCAATGAACCGTGGTGTTGAAATTGATTCAAGTATTGCGGATGGAGATCAATCGGTTATTTTGAAACAAGTAACCAACGGTATTGCAGTACGAATGGCGGTACTGGCACTTGCGATGCAAGGGCAGTTACAAGAACAAGGTTTAATTGAAGCGATTGCACTTTAAAGGATAGATCACATGAGTATTGTAAAAATTGAAAATGTCCGTGTGCTCGATCCAATTCAAAAAACTGATCAAGTTCAAACGGTTTATATTAAGAATGGTAAATTCGTTGATAGCGCAGATCAAATTGATGAAACGATTGACGGTCAAGGTAAATGGTTAATGCCAACCATGGTTGACTTGTGTGCACGCTTACGTGAGCCAGGGCAACAACAACATGGGACATTAAAGTCAGAAGGTAAAGCTGCGCGTGCAAATGGTATTTTACATGTCATTACTCCACCAGACTCAAAACCTATCGTACAAGATAATGGCGCACTTATTCATGGTCTGATTGAAAAGGCACAACTCGATGGCGGTATCTATTTACAGATCATTGGCGCACAGACCCAAGGGCTAAATGGAAAACAGCCAGCCAATATGGCAGGGTTAAAAAAAGGCGGTTGTACAGCCGTTTCCAATGCCAATGCTGCCTTTGAAAATGATGATGTGGTGATTCGCACCCTTGAATATGCTGCTGGTTTGGGGCTGACCGTGGTGTTCTATGCGGAAGAGCCGCAAATTGCCAAAGATGGCTGCGCGCATGAGGGCTTTATTGCCTCACGTCAGGGCTTGCCAATGATCCCTGCGATTGCAGAAACGGTTGCAATTGCCAAATATCTACTGATGATTGAGGCGACAGGTGTCAAAGCCCATTTTGGCCTGTTGTCCTGTGGTGCGTCAGTGGAGTTGATTCGCGCTGCCAAAGCCAAAGGTTTGCCTGTGACGGCTGATGTTGCCATGCATCAGTTACATTTAACTGAACAGTTGACGGATGGCTTTAATGCGCTGGCACATGTACGTCCACCATTGCGTTCTGAACAAGACAAGGCGTTATTGCGTCAGGGTGTGAAAGAGGGTGTGATTGATGCGATTTGTACCCACCATGAACCACTAAGCAGTTCAGCCAAAATGGCACCCTTTGCGGAAACGCAATCTGGAATCACTGCTTTTGATACTTACGTTGCGCTGGGTGTGCAACTGGTCAACGAGGGGGTATTTGAGCCACTGGAATGGGTGGAAAAGGTCACTTCAATTCCTGCACAGGTGGCAAATATGACACAACGCTGGCAACAGGAAGCAGGCTGGGTACTGGTTGATCCATCATTGCAATGGATGGTTTCTAAAGAGTCAATTCTTTCGCAAGGGAAAAACACCCCACTGATTGGACAGCAGTTGACAGGTAAGGTTCTTGGTATATTTGTTTAATAGTCGGCAGAAAAAGTAGAATAAGTTGACTATGGCTTATTCTACTTTGCAAAATGTGATGTAAGTATTGTATTGAAAGTTTATAGAACAGACTAAAAATAAGAAAAATTCATTAAAGTAATAACAAATGGCGAAGGCTCGACTAATAACGACAAAGCGGTTGAATGGAAATTGGAGTAAAGAATATGTCTATAAATCCAATGGAGTTGCTTAAACAGAAATTTTCATCCGTCATCGTGAATGACCAAACTTGTCTGGTCAATGAAAAAAATGCAATTTTATCAAGATTCTACCCAATTCTCTTAAGTCTTTTTTTAGCAAATCCAGAGCTGATTGATCAACTTAAGAAAAAGGTCAGGCCTTGTCTTTCTGATTTACTGCAAAATGATAGCAATCAAGTTGATATCAACGCAGTCATTAAGGCCCTAAATCTACAGATTATTAACTTCGCAACAGCTTCCCATCAAATTCCAGAGGAAAATAAAGCCATTCTGGATAAGGCCGCCACATTAATGAAAAATGTCAAGGATGCAAAATTGACAGTGGTGGGTTATACCGATTCAACTGGTCATGCTAATAACAACAAAGCCTTATCGCTGAAACGTGCTCAGGCTGTGGTGGATTATCTAGTGAGTCAGGGTGTAGATACTGCTCAACTTAGTGCGGTAGGTTATGGTGCTGATCATGCAGTGGCCGATAATGCAACCGAAGAGGGACGTTTTAAAAACCGCCGTATTGAATTTTTTGTAAGCCCTTAACTCGCTGTTTAAGCAATGTTTGAAAGGAGTTATGGCGACATAACTCCTTTTATTTTGACCATTTGCTTTAGCTATTTAATTATAAATAGGACTGTTTAAAGAAAAATAAAGAAAAAAACTCGAAAATAGGCTTTTAAATTGAGTAGAATACGCCCGAAAAAAAACAAGACAAGAGGGTGATTCAAAATGAAAAGATTTTTTATATTCACAACTTTGACAACGACAATGTTATTGGTGGGTTGTAATAAATTAAAGCCAACTGAGAAAGCCGAAGATACCGCAACGGCTGCTTCCGAATGGAGCTGTACCAATCAGGAAAATCTCAACCATATTCAGGCGGCGTTGAAAAAAGAATATTTAAAACAGATTGACCGTAGTTTAAGACAAAGTGACTACCAGTCTGACTATGACATTCTGGATAAAATCAACAAGGGACTCAAGTTTGAAATTACCAATGTGCGTACTTTAGACGCTGAGAGTGGGGAAGCATCAAAAACCAAATTAAACTGCGAAAGCCAGTTGGTGATTTCTTTCCCGAAAGGCTTACAGAAACGTGCAGAAAATGCCTATCTTGAAGAGCAAAAATATCAGGGTGATGGCGAGTGTGAAGAGAGCTGTAAGCCATATACCCTGAATGATCATTTTTCTGATAACGAATATCCACTCAGTCTTGAAGATGACCAATTAAAAGGCGAGTTCTTGTATGACCTCACCAAAACAGATAAAGATGGATTGGTCTTTAATATCCCAAGTCAGAACGCTGTGATTGATGGGGTGGTCTTTATGGCAACAAGGGCGGTGCAGTATGTTGCTTATTTAAAGGAAAATCAGCGGATTGAAAAAGAAGGGGCAGCATATCAACAAGAGTATGATGCCAATGAGTCTGCTCAAACTGACTTGGCACAAAAAGCCATGAATGTGCGTCAAAAAGAGTTGGATGCTGAAAAAGCCAAACAGGTTGAGCGTTTAAATCAAGCCTGGGATCAATTTACGCCTGAGCAAAAAGCACAATTGCAGCAGGACCAGTCTGACTGGTTTGAAAAACGTGATGTGGACTGTAAGGTGCTGTCACAAAAAAGTGTCTATGATATTGCTGAAAAAGACATGGAAACCTACCAAAAGCAGGCACGATACTGGAATGATGCAATGCGTCAGCAGAATCAGGATATGCAATATACGCAATGTTTTATCAAACGTACTGTTGAGCGTGTGGTTTACCTGAATAATGTGTTTAATTAACAGGTCTTTTTTAACTTTTAAACAGGTTGATTGAGATTTCTGCATAAAATCGAGCTATTCATGGCTCGATTTTATTTTTTGTATTTCATTTTGCTATGCTTGAGCAAATTTCCTGATAGAGAACTGCTATGAAAATCACCATGATTGGTTCTGGGCGTGTGGCAACCCATTTGGCTTTGGCATTACAGCACCAGCACCAGATTGTGCAGGTCTTTAGCCGTCAGTTGGCCCATGCAGAAAAGCTGGCGCAGCAGCTTGATGCACAGGCAATCAGCAGTCCAGCCCAGCTTGATCCACAGGTTGATCTGGTGATTGTTACAGTCAGTGATCAGGCCATTTCTGAGGTCGTTCAGGCAATTACTGGATATTTACCACAAAATCTGATTATTCATACTTCGGGTAGTACCAGTGTGACAGTCATTGAAGATATGCATGCGCGGGCAGGCGTATTTTACCCCCTGCAAACCTTTAGCTTTGAGCGTGAGGTGGACTGGCTGGAAACACCATTATTTGTGGAAGCAGCCCAGCAGCAAGACTTGGAAACTTTAAGACAATTGGCAAATAGCCTAAGTAATCGAGTTTATCAGTACAATTCCAAACAACGCCAAACCCTGCATCTGGCGGCAGTGTTTGCCTGTAATTTCAGCAATTATTGTTATGACATGGCGCAACAGATTGTTGAGGCTGAACAGGTCGATTTTAGCCTGCTTTATCCCCTGATTTTGGAAACTGCGGACAAGGCTACAAAAAATAACCCAAAAACCATGCAAACTGGGCCTGCCATGCGGGGTGACCAGAATATCCTACACATGCATGGTCAGTTGCTGGCCAGAGCAGACCGTAAAGATTTACAGGACATCTATGCATTGTTGAGTGAAGGAATTTTTAAACGTCACCAAATCAATGGATGAGTTGAGCTTTATGAATAAGCCTGTCATCTAGGCTGAAGCGTTCGGATATTCCAGAATGAATTAATGCAATCGAACATATTCAGCATAGTAAATGTTGCCTT
>CAZKJI010000139.1:0-5723 GCA_964553005.1 uncultured Acinetobacter sp.
TTTTATTATTTGGAACGGCAGCCAGCAACTCGTCAAAAATTTGGTCATCATTCCAGTCTAAATTGCTACTGCTTTCTCTTTGCAGGGTAGGCTCAATACGTTGAGACTGCATCGTGCCGTCAGATACCACAGGCTGATGCGAATCATCAGCCGCCTTTAATAGCGCATCAATTTCCTGTTTATGGCTGATATCATCACTTTGTAGCGCACGCCACACCTCACCTGTTTGAATCAGACGCTGGCTTTCCGCTTGCAATTGATGTGCTTTTTGTAGGGTTTGTTCAAAATCCTCAATAACATCGGCTTCTTCTAACTGAGCACTTTGCTGCTCTTTCGCAACCACATCTGCAAATAATCTTTCTGCCACCTGTTGATGATGTGTATCTTCCACTTTAGCTGTAGCAGTTTTATCATTTTGTACTAAATCAACTGCTTTCATCTCAGGGGTGCTGGTAACTGTAGCTTCTGCTTGCACTTTATTTTTAATGGCAGGAGTTTCTTGGGCTAATTGTTCAGTCAAGTCATAAGCGGACTCGTTCTGTGGCACATTCTTGTAAAATAAATCCTGTAAATAAGCAGGCGTCTTCTTTAAAGTGACCCAAGTTTTATCCCACTGAATTCCAAATGCCAGAGTAATCAATACAATGCCAAATGCCAGTAAGAAGAAGGTTGCCCCATAAATCGTCAGCAACTGCGATAAACTCTGTCCCAGCTCATAGCCAATAATGCCGCCTGCCGCATTTTCTAACGTATCGGCTGGCGTGTTCCAATGTAAATACAACAAGCTCGATAACGATAAAATCAGGAAAAACTGGGCCGCATAACGAAACGGGCGATTGAGAAAACTTCTTGGCCACCAAACCTGAATCGCTTCCATAAACAGGAATAATGGAATCAGCAGGCTTGCCCAGCCTAAAAAGCCAAACAGCAAGTCCGCAATCCATGCACCTGCCACACCACTGGCGTTGGAAACCTGTTGGGTATCACTGGAAATATGCATCCATCCTGGATCAAATGGTGTATAGGTCACTGTGGCAAGAAATAGGTAAATGCCAAAAGAAATCAAAAATAATGTCATTAAAAAGCGTTGTGCATAAACACTTGACACCGCAGTCATATACAGTCCTGTAACCCAATTCATTTATCATTAGAATTAATGAAGCTCATCAAGAATCTTCAATCAATACGCTCTCTATTATGCACTCGTTCTTACAAAAAAGATGCACGATTGTTTACTGTTGTTGTTAACATCGTGGGCGTGTTGACTTTATCGCAAAGCACTGGCGAAATATCAACAGCCCCATTGATGATATAGCCTAATTCGATTAAGTATATCAATATTATCCAACCCACTCCCCTGTGGATTCACGTATAATTTTAGCATTTTCAATATAAAAAGGATGTTCTTTAATGAGCGCTCGTCACTCACGGTTGATTATTCTGGGTTCTGGCCCTGCGGGTTATAGTGCGGCGGTATATGCGGCACGCGCCAACCTCAAACCAACGCTGATTGCTGGTTTGCAGCTTGGCGGTCAGTTAACAACGACCACTGAGGTGGATAACTGGCCAGGGGACCCAGAGGGATTAACTGGTCCTGTATTGATGGAACGCATGCAAGCTCACGCTGAACGTTTCGGTACAGAAATTGTCTATGACCACATCAATGAAGTCGATTTAAAAACCCGTCCATTTGTGCTGAAAGGCGATATGGAAGAATACACCTGTGATGCGCTGATTATTGCAACTGGTGCAACTGCACAATATCTGGGTCTGGAATCTGAGGCTGCGTTTATGGGTCAGGGGGTGAGTGCCTGTGCAACCTGTGATGGTTTCTTCTATAAAAACCAGAATGTCATGGTTGTGGGTGGTGGTAACACTGCGGTTGAGGAAGCACTTTATCTTTCAAACATTGCGGCACATGTAACACTGGTACACCGCCGTGACAGCCTGCGTTCCGAGAAGATTTTACAGGATCATTTATTTGCCAAAGAAAAAGAAGGCAAGATCAGTATCATCTGGAATCATCAGGTGGATGAAGTACTCGGTGACAACACTGGAGTAACGGCTGTACGCATCAAATCCACACAAGACGCCAATACTCAAGATATCGCTGTCCAAGGTTTATTTGTTGCTATTGGTCATAAACCCAATACCAGCATGTTTGATGGTCAGCTTAACCTGCGTGATGGTTATATTCAGGTTCAAAGTGGTACTTCGGGTAATGCAACGGCAGCTTCTATTGAGGGTGTATTTGCCGCAGGTGACGTGGCGGATAGCGTTTATCGCCAAGCCATTACTTCGGCAGGTTCAGGCTGTATGGCTGCACTGGATGCAGAAAAATATCTCGACAACCTGAATTAATTACACCTCCTCATCTAACGTTGACAGTCCAATGGATTGTCAACGCTCTCCAGTTCAGTTAGTTTAAAATTATCCTGACTAAACTCATTTGTTATGCAACCACTACCTCTATCCCAATATATTTTTCCAAATCCTGTGGAAGCTGATCCCGAGGGTCATGGTTTCATCTGCATTGGTGCTGACCTATCTCCATCGACTTTATTTGAAGCCTATACACACGGATTATTTCCCTGGTTTAATGAAGACGAACCCATTTGCTGGTGGAGCCCTGAACCACGCTGCATTATTCAGCCACACTCCTATAAACCCAGTAAATCCTTGCTGCGAAATATGAAAAAGCATGACTATCGCATTAGCATCAATCACGCCTTTGAAGATGTGATTCGTTCCTGCTCGCTGCCCCGTAGCTATGCTGATGAAACTTGGATTAGTGAGGATATTATTCAGGGCTATTGTGCCTTATTTACAGCAGGTTATGCCTATAGTGTTGAAGTCTGGCAACAGGACAAACTGGTTGGTGGCTTGTATGGAGTCACCATCGGCAAAGGCTGTTTTGGTGAGTCCATGTTTAGCACCGAAACTGATGTTTCCAAGATGGCTTTCTACACCCTGATGCTGATTGGACAGGAAAATCAGTTGCCGTGGATTGACTGCCAACTGGTTAACGATCATCTCCTGAGTCTGGGAGCCAGTACAATTTCTCGCCAGACATATCTAAAATCGTTACAAGATGTAATTATTGCCCCCCCTATCAATTGGAAAAACTATCAGGAACGTGTATTTTCAAGTAAAACAATAGCAGTTAATGCAAAATTAGACGGTTAATGGACGAACACCTTGGAGGGACAGATTCATGAAATCATACCAACCCAAGTCCCTTTTAAATGACTTACAGTACTATATAACACCGCCACACGACTGCAGTTATCTCGATAACAAATCAGCTCGAATGGTATTTTTAGATCCAATTCACCGTATTGATGTGGTGACATTGTCTGAACTTTCGCGTGTCGGTTTTCGACGTAGCGGTGATTTTGTCTATCGACCAGAATGCCATTTATGTCGCCAATGTTTATCTTGTCGCGTTCCAATTCAAGAATTTCAAATGAATAGCAGCCAGAAGAAGGCATGGAAACGTAATCAAGATTTAAAAATGAGTATTTTGCCAACTTCGCAAGCCACTCAACAGCATTATGACCTATATGAACGCTATATCAATGAACGCCATGCTGATGGCGATATGTATCCAGCAACATTAGATCAGTTTGAAAAATTCCTCGTTCACAGTTGTACAGAAAGTTTTTTTATTGAGCTTTGGCAAGAGCAAAGGCTAATTGCTGTTTCAACCTGTGACTTAATGGATGATGGACTGTCAGCCGTCTATACATTTTTTGATCCAGATGAACAACGCCGCTCCTTGGGCGTTTATGCCATTCTTAAACAAATTGAATATGTAAAAACGCTTAATCTTGATTATTTGTATCTTGGTTATTGGGTGCCACACTCAGCAAAAATGAACTACAAGTCACAATACACACCACTTGAACTATTACTAGATGGTCAATGGCGCAGACTTAACCGCCCACTCTTAGAAAAAGAGATTCATCAACTTGGAAATTCATTAATGACGACACTACCATCGGAGTGGGATAACTTAATTATTAAATAAAGCAGCAAAATCATCAGTGCATGTTTTGACCATAATCACAGCATGCTCTTTTGTACCATCTAAATTTGGATAATAATTTTTGCGTAAATCTATTTGATGAAAATCCGTTTTTTCATACAAACGAATTGCAGCAAGATTGCTTTCACGTACTTCTAAAAAAATTTGAATCGGATTATTTTTTAAAAGTTGAATTGAATAATCTAACAACTCGTATCCAAGACCTTTACCCTGTTGGCTTGGATGAATCGCCATCAGTAATAAATTGGCCTCGTCTAGAACAGGCTGTAAAATACAGAACCCAACAACCTGATTCGACTGCTCATAGACCGTGCACTGATAGGAAGCTAAAGATTCTCGAAATTGTTGTTTCGACCAAGGATGTGTTTGTACTAAACGTTCAATTGCAACAACACTGTCTAAATCGCTTTCTTGCATCAATCGAATCACGATCTATCACTCTATAAAATATTGATGCAGATTATCAGCAATTTAATACAAAATTTGAATAAAAAAATGGGCAATTTTAATTGCCCATTTTCTGTTTATCCTTAATTCAGGTTAAAACCCAGTTCAGCACGCCATTTATTTAACAGTTCAGTGGTGTCATCATCATTTGGGTGGAATTTGGGTCTCAGGAAAGCAAGCAATGCTGGAATCTGGCGCGTCATAAAGCCTTTATAACCATACATGAACTTGATCATATATTTGGTGTCACGCCATGTAAGCTTGCCATCGGTTTTCAGAAGTTTTGCCGTGAAATACGATTGGGTAATAAAGATTAGGCTCATTGCAATTACAAGTGCCAATGAACGCATAAAATAGGCCTTAACACCCTGCCCATACATAGATTCATACACATCAAAAGTCACAGCTTTATGCTCATTTTCCTCAACCGCATGCCACATCCATAAATGGTACATGGTCTCATCCATAAACATGGCTTGAATGTCTGGATTACTCAATAATTCTTCAGCAATGGTCGAAGTAAAGTGCTCCAAAGCACAAGTACCCGTTAAACTGATCATTTCTTTAGTGAAGCCAAAAGGTTTCAGAAGTCTAGACGCTATGCCAATGGTTCGATTAATCAGATAACCCGTTTGCTCTTCCATCTCACGAACATTGTATCCATAAGCTTGTGCTGATGCATTGAAGGCCACATGCTCTTTTGAATGCATTGCTTCCTGTCCAATAAAAGCACTAATTTCTTTTTGTAATCTATGATCAGCAAGTTTTGGATCATTTCTAACTGCACGGGTACTATTCACAAAAAATTGTTCACCCTCTGGAAACAGTGCTGAAAGTGCAGTCATAAAATGAGTTAAAGCAGCATCTCCATTTGCCCAATACCGTGGAACTTCGCCAAATTCAAAATCCATTCGGCGTACAGGAAAACTAGCCCCAGCGCGGTTTGAAATATTGACCTTAGCATTCATACCTTATTCTCCTAGCCAATCGATATATTTGATTAAAAATTATCTATGCTTTATTTATACGCTTCTTTGAACGCATTAAATAAGTGCAGATAAGGTCAGAAAAGCATCATCTTAGGACATGTCAGTATAATTTTAAAAAGTCTATTTAATGTAATATTCAAAATAAAAAAAGAGCAATTTTATTGCTCTTTTTACATAGGTTTAGCTAGGGTCTGTTGAGAATTACCGAGAGTTAATTAAGCTCGCGCACAATTGAATCA
>CAZKJI010000140.1:0-5708 GCA_964553005.1 uncultured Acinetobacter sp.
CGCATATTTCTGTCTTACTTCATGAAACCGTTGATGGCGTATTGGCAGGTCGCGACACAGGCATTTATGTCGATGCCACCTTTGGTCGTGGCGGACATACCCGACTGTTACTTTCAAAGCTGGATCAGGATGCGCGTGTTTACGCATTTGACAAAGATCCCCAGGCGCTTGAGGTTGCGGCACAACTGGAACAGGAAGATTCCCGTTTCAGGATTATCCATGCCAGTTTTGCCGATATTCAGGCTGAGCTTGCCAGAATTGGCATTACTGAAGTCGATGGCATTATGGCGGATTTGGGCGTGTCATCGCCGCAGCTTGATCAGGCAGAGCGTGGCTTTAGCTTTATGCAGGATGGGCCACTGGATATGCGGATGGATAATTCGCAGGGTCCAACCGCAACACAATGGCTGCTTGAAATCGAAGAAGAAAAACTGGCCAATATTATCTATCAATATGGTGAGGAGCGTTATAGCCGCCGTATTGCCAAGGCAATTAAGCAGGCGGGTGAAATCACCACCACCGCGCAGCTTGCTGAAATTGTCAAAACCGCACATCCAAAATGGGAAAAGCATAAGCATCCCGCAACCCGTAGCTTTCAGGCCATTCGTATTGCCATCAACAAAGAGCTGGATGACATTGAGACATTCCTGCCGCAGGCGGTAGAATTGCTCAAGGCAAAAGGGCAGTTAGCGGTGATCAGCTTCCATTCTCTGGAAGACCGTTTAATCAAGCAGTTTATTCAAAAAGAATCGAGTCTGGCTGAAGATTCAGGCTGGGGCATGCCACAGGCACAGGTGGATACCCGACGTTTAAAGAAAGTTTCACGTGTTCGTGCCAGTGAAGCGGAAGTCAAGGCAAATCCCCGTTCGCGGAGCGCATGGTTGCGCGTGGCGGAGCGTTTAGAGCAAAAAGGCAAGCAATGAACAATAACAACAATGATGATATTTTATCAAGCGGCAACAAGGGACTAAAAAAGGTTGTTGTTTACGCTGTACTTGTTGCGCTGGTGTTTGTTAGTGCAATGATGGTGGTGTTTCAGGTATTTGAGTATCGCCATGATTATCGTGACTTAAGTGCCTACATGCGTGAAAAGGATGATTTAAATGCGGAATGGGGCCGTTTGCTGATTGAGCAGCAAACCTTTGGTGCCACGGCACAGATTGGTTCCCGTGCGGTCACGCAATTGCGCATGTTTTCACCGCCTGCGGCACAAACGGTTGTGATTTCTTTACCTATGACTTCAAAGCAAGACAAATAAGGCATGCTGTATGGCAGATAAGCGAAGCAAACCAATACGAAAAAAACAGCAGTCTATTTCTGAAAGACCGACACTTGCTTTAGACATGTGGCGATTTTATTTGCTTTGGGGCACGGTGTTACTGTGCTTTATTGTATTGATTGCACGTGCATTTTATGTGCAAGTGGTCAATAAAGACTTTTTACAAAATAAAGCGAATGCCAATATTTTGCGTACGGAACGCCTAGAAGCAATGCGTGGTGTGATTAGTGATCGCCACGGAGTGCCTTTAGCGATTAGTACACCGATCATGAAAATTGTGATTGACCCAAGAGATTATTGGGAAACGAAACAGCAATTTGATGAAATCACAGCCGAATTAAAAAAAGATCCACATAACCGAAAATTAAAACGTCAATTACCTGATAAAAACTTGAATTTGGATGAGTTGGCAGATGCGGTTGGTGTAGACCGTGCTGATCTCAAAAAGCAAATGGAAGCTCGTCCACGCTCACGTTATTTGGTACTACAAAAAGAAATTCCACCACAGCAAGCTGACCTCATTACCAAGCGAAACTTTCAAGGGGTTTATGCTGAAAAGACGTATAAGCGTTACTATCCGCAACCACAGCCGAATGCACAAATTATTGGTTTAACCAATAGTGAAGGTGTTGGGGTTGAAGGTTTAGAAATGCAACTGAATAAACAGTTGTCAGGCGTCGATGGTGAACAAAAAATTATTCGGGATAAAAAAGGTAATCGTCTTAAAGTCTCAGAAGTGATTAAAGAAGTCGAGTCAGGTGAAAATGTCACGCTCAGTATCGACTCACGTTTGCAATATATTATGTATCGTGAATTGACCGCTGCTGGTGTTGCAAATAATGCTCGTTCGGCAACCGCTATTGCTGTAGATGTAAAAACTGGTGAAATTTTAGCAATGACCAGTTGGCCGTCATATAACCCAAATGATAAAAATGGTTTAGCCAACAAAGATGCAATGCGTAACCGTGGTGCAATCGATATGTTCGAACCAGGTTCGACGATGAAGCCATTTACTGTTGCAGCTGCCTTAGAAAGTGGCAAATACACGCCAAACACAATCGTGAATACCTCACCAGGTTCAATGAAGTTGGGATGGCATACCATTCGTGATACACACAACTATGGTGCATTAACCCTGACAGGTATTATTGTTAAATCATCTAACGTGGGTTCAGCCAAACTCGCGTTATCGTTACCTAAAGATGCGATTCCATCATTCTTCCGTCGTGTCGGTTTTGGGCATCGTTCTGATGTGAAATTTCCAGGCGAGAGCGCAGGGCTGTTGTATTCGGGTGATAAGTTGAACCCCTCTCAGTTGGGTACGATGGCGTATGGTTATGGCTTAAACGCAACCATTCTCCAAGTTGCACAAGGTTATGCGATGCTCGCAAACCATGGTGTGGAAATGCCATTAAGTCTAAGAAAATTAGATCAAGCACCCCAAGGTAAGCAAGTACTTGATCCTAAGATTGCAGATCAAGTGCTATTGATGCTTGAGCAGGTTACTATGCCAGGTGGTACAGCTACACAGGCCAATATTCCTGGTTATCGTGTGGGTGGTAAAACAGGTACGGCACATAAATTACGAGCTGACCGTAAAGGTTATTCGAGTAATGAATATCGTGCCTTATTTGCTGGGGTTGCTCCAGTGAGTGATCCTCGTCTGGCGATGATTGTCGTCGTTGAAAATCCTCAAGGTCGTTATTATGGTGGTCTCGTTGCAGCGCCCGTTTTTGCGAGAATTATGCAAGAATCGCTACGATTACTGAATGTACCTTTAGATAAACCACTTGATACCTCTATAAAATCCAATCCGTAGGTAGATTATGTCGATTAGTTTTCAGCAGATATATCCGATTCATATCGATGCGGCTTGGTTCACTCAGCCTTTTCAAGGCTTTTGTCTAGACAGCCGTAAGATTGAAGTTGGGCAGATTTTTATTGCTTTAAGTAGTTATAGCCAACCTGAAAAAACCCGTCAATTTGCACAAAATGCGCTGAATGCAGGGGCATTGGCGGTCATTAGTGAAACAAGTTTGGGGCTTGCGAACGAATGGGTTTGCCCTGAAGTACGTTTTCTTATGGGTGAATGGCAGCAGCAATATTTACAAGCGGTCGATCCTGTAGAGTCATTACGTGGTATTGCAGTCACAGGTACCAATGGTAAAACCACGATTTCACGCTTAATTGCAGAGTTAATTAGTTCGCAAGGGCAAGGCTGTGCAGTGATGGGGACAACAGGCAATGGTATCTTGCCAAACTTGACCCCCTCAACCCACACCACTTTAGATGCGCTGCACTTACAGCAGGCATTGCATGATTACGCTAAACAAGGGGCTAATTTTGTTGCACTTGAGGCGAGTTCGCATGGTCTGGAACAAGGTCGTCTGAATGGTTGCGATCTTGAGATAGCAGTTTATAGTAATTTAAGTCGTGATCATTTGGATTATCACGGTACTTTAGAGGCTTATGCAGAAGCTAAGGCGCTATTATTTAAATTTACTACATTAAAAGTCGTTGTGATTAACATCGACGATGCACATGCAAACGTGATGCTGGCTGCTGCGAAAGAAAATCCATCAAAACCGAAAGTTTTGACTTATTCTTTGACTCAAACTTCTGCGGATTATTATATTGATCATTTGCAATATCGCTTGAGTGGTGCAAGTTTTACATTGATTAGTCCAACAGGTAGATTTGCTGTGCAAAGCCCATTGCTTGGACATTTTAATGTAGAAAATTTATTAGCAAGCTTGATTGCAGCAGAATATGCTGGTTTTTCGCTTGCTGATTTAGTGCAGTTTGTTCCGCAACTTAAGGGTGCACCAGGACGAATGCAAGTCATTCAAGATGCGGATCGTCTATTTGTCGTTGATTATGCACATACACCTGATGCATTGATTCAGGTGTTAACCACGTTGAAACGTCATGTCACTGGACAATTATGGGCGGTATTTGGCTGCGGTGGTGATCGCGATCGCGGTAAGCGTCCTTTAATGACTCAGGCTGCACTTGATCATGCTAATCCAGTAGTTCTCACCTCGGATAATCCACGAACTGAAAACCCTGAACAGATTTTTGCTGATATGAAGCAGGGAATTGATTTTGCAGAACACAGCGTACATGAAATTCATGATCGCCGTGAAGCGATTAAATTTGTGGTCGCTCAAGCTCAAGCTGGAGATATTGTCGTGATTGCTGGCAAAGGTCATGAAAACTATCAGGAAGTAGATGGCGTTCGTCACTGGTTTGATGATGTAGTCGAAGTGCAATCTGCGATTAATGCTCAGCCACATTCTGTAGATTCAGCTTATCCTGCACACTAAGGTTAAAAGGTAAATAAAGCGTATGCATACTTCAACAACCAGCACCGTTCCACTAGAACCTTGGACAGCAGAGCAATTACAACACGCGACTCAAGGTGAATGGCATAATCATAAGATTCCACAAAGCGAAATTAAACGTATTTTGACTGACTCTCGTCATGCTGAAGCTGGAGATGTTTTTCTTGCTTTAAAAGGTGAGCGCTTTGATGCTCATAATTTTGTAGCACAAGTGGCGACGCAAGGTTGTGAGATTGCCATCGTAGAGCGCCCAATTGATGCAGATATTGCACAACTCGTCGTTAAAGATACACGTTTGGCTTTAGGGCATCTTGGAGCGTATCGCCGTCAGCAAAATCCACAGTTGAAAGTGATTGCTTTAACAGGCAGTAGTGGTAAAACCACCACGAAAGAAATGTTGGGTAGTATTTTATCCCGTTTAGCACCAACCTTGATCACGCGTGGCAACCTGAATAATGATTTGGGTGTGCCGATGATGTTGCTGGAACTGCGTCAGGAGCATCAATATGCTGTGATGGAGTTGGGTGCCAGTCACCAAGGTGAAATTGATTACACCTCGAATCTGGTGCAGCCACATGTGGCGGGGATTTTGAATATTGGTACAGCGCATTTGGGTGAATTTGGTGGCCGTGAGGGCATTTGTCGCGCTAAATCAGAAATCTATTCGCATATTTTGCCTGACGGAATATCGGTTGTTCCCGCTGATGATGACTTTACAGCGACTATTCGTGAAAATGCTCAAGCTCATTCAATGTTGAGTTTTGGTGATGGTGGCGATGTGTTTGCGACAGAGGTTGAATTACATCCTCAATCAGCAAAATTCAATTTACATACTCCACAGGGTATCCGTACAGTAGATCTACCGTTTGCAGGTGCTCATAATGTGCAAAATGCAACTGCTGCAACAGCATTTGCCTTGGCAATTGGGATTGCGCTTGATGATATTGTACAAGGCTTAGAACAAGCACAGGGTGCCAAAGGGCGTCTGAATTTTATTCAACACCAAAATCACTTATTCATTGATGATACTTATAATGCCAATCCAACTTCAATGCGTGCAGCAGCAGAAGTTCTTGCTCAACAAA
>CAZKJI010000141.1:0-1984 GCA_964553005.1 uncultured Acinetobacter sp.
TTATTGCGTAACGAAATTCATATGGGTATTGCGGTTGCAACCCCAGATGGTTTAACAGTGCCTGTATTACGTAATCCTGATCAAAAATCAATTAAGCAAATTGCAGCAGAATTGGCTGAACTCAGTCAAAAAGCCCGTGATCGTAAATTGTCACCGAAAGATCTACAAGGTGCCAATTTTACCATTACCAGCTTAGGCAGTATTGGTGGTACTGCATTTACGCCGTTGGTCAATTGGCCGCAAGTCGCGATTTTAGGTATATCTCCTGCAACCATGCAACCTGTGTGGAATGGCAAAGACTTTGATCCTCGTTTGATGTTACCTCTGTCACTGTCCTATGACCATCGTGTGATTGATGGTGCGGATGCGGCGCGTTTTACCAATAAATTGACCAAACTGTTAAAGGATATTCGAAGTTTGTTGCTGTAAAGATTTTTAAATTGAGAATACCTCGCCTAAGCGGGGTTCTCTTTTTATGATGATCATTTATTTGGCAATTGCGCTAAAATAAAAATTCATTATTCAAAACACTTTTTTAGAATTGGTGCAAGGATGTTGGTGATTTATCGGGTGATGCTGCCTTTGTTACTTTTTGTTTTTGTGGCGATGGGCTTGTGGGTCAATTTTCTACATTTTGCATCAGATTGGGTGATGTACATCGTCATGGGTTTGGAAGTGTTAGCTGCAACAATTGTGGTTAGCATGGAATATCAAGCTCAAAATGTTGGCGGTGCAAGTGGTTGGGGCAGCTTTGGTTTTCTTGGCCTGAGTGTCTATTTGGCTTTTTTACTGGGTTGTTTTCGTGTGTTGATCTGGGCTTACCAAAAATTTTGGGCATAGTGATTTAAAAAATTTAAAGAGTTTGATAAACTAATATCACTTCATTGGGGAGTAGCCGCTCTTTACGCAAAGTAGAGAGGTGATGATCAACATAATTGTTCCACAGAACATGGTCATCATAGCAAAGAACCAAAAACAGCTTTTTAGCTGTGCTTTTGTTGGCAAGACCTTTGATTTATCACTCTGCAATCAATCATTTGATTTTGGCTAGCAGGAGGGATAGGTCATCGGTATATTTTGCTAGCCAGAGCATTCAACCATGTATGAATTTCTCATCTCCACCTCCGTTGTTGCCCTTGCTGAAATGGGTGACAAGACCCAGTTGCTGGCATTGTTGCTTGCAGCGCGCTTCCGTAAACCCATTCCCATCTTAATTGCCATTTTACTGGCCACCACCATCAATCATGGTATTTCTGCCGTTTTTGGCCAATGGATTACCACCGTGCTCAGTCCAGATATTTTGATCTGGATTCTTGCGCTGGGTTTTATTGGCATGGCGATCTGGATGCTGATCCCAGATGAACTGGGTGATGAAACTGAAAGTATCAATAAATGGCAGAGATTTGGGGTATTTGGTGCCACCTTTATCCTGTTCTTTCTGGCCGAAATCGGTGATAAAACCCAGATTGCCACAGTTGCGCTGGCGGCACGTTTTGACAGTGTATTCTGGGTGATGTGTGGTACAACGGTAGGGATGATGATTGCCAATGCGCCAGCAGTATTTATTGGAGACAAACTGGCTGATAAGCTCCCCATCTCATTGATTCATAAAATTGGTGCCGCAATCTTCCTTGTGGTCGGTATTTCGGCATTGGTGCAGCATTATTATTTCTAGTGCCCATTTCCAGACATATAAACAAGACCCATACCTCGTTATGGGTTTTTTCTTATAAATTACGATAAAAGTCCAATATTAGATTGAAACATGGGCTAAATCCCATTATTTTGTTATGGCATTAAAATATTTCTTATTTAAAGGTTTTTTTGGGGTTGATATGAGTTTTGAGCGGACTACATCGCAAATACTATTTGATAATGGTACGCATAAATGCATTAGTTTTACCAGTTTGGTCAAGGGCGAAGGCATTCAAGCCAATCAATTTTTAATTATTGATCACGATCGTGCAGCGGTTCTAGATCCAGG
>CAZKJI010000141.1:2084-5584 GCA_964553005.1 uncultured Acinetobacter sp.
ACCTTCGATGATGTCTTATTACTTCCTGCCTACTCAACTGTTCTCCCAAAAGATGTCTCCTTAAAGACACGTTTAACTCGCGGAATTCAACTGAATATCCCTCTCGTTTCTGCTGCAATGGATACGGTGACTGAGTCTCGTATGGCGATTGCAATGGCGCAAAATGGTGGTATTGGTATTTTGCATAAAAACATGGATATCGCTGCACAAGCTGCGGAAGTACGCCGTGTAAAAAAATTCGAAGCTGGAATGGTGAAAGACCCAATCACAGTAACGCCTGAAACGACAGTACGTGAACTTATTGCAATTACCCAAGCGAATAATATTAGCGGTGTACCTGTTGTAAAAGATGGCAAAGTTGTGGGTATTGTCACAGGTCGTGATACTCGTTTTGAAACCAATCTTGAACAACCAGTAAGCAACATCATGACAGGTCAAGACCGTTTAGTGACTGTTCGTGAAGGTGAGTCGAAAGAAAATATTCAAGCATTGCTACAAAAGCATCGTATTGAAAAAGTTCTAGTTGTTGGTGAACACAATGAACTCAAAGGTTTAATTACAGTCACTGACTTCCGTAAAGCGGAAAGCTATCCAAGCAGCTGTAAAGATGACCTTGGTCGTTTACGTGTGGGCGCTGCGGTCGGTACAGGTGTAGAAACACCAAGCCGCGTGGAAGCATTAGTCGATGCGGGTGTGGATGTGATTGTCGTGGATACGGCACATGGTCACTCAGCGGGCGTAATTGAACGTGTACGTTGGGTAAAAACAAATTATCCACAAGTTCAAGTAATTGGTGGAAACATTGCAACAGGTGATGCAGCTTTAGCATTGTTAGATGCAGGTGCAGATGCCGTTAAAGTGGGTATTGGTCCTGGTTCGATCTGTACGACACGTATTGTGGCAGGTATTGGTATGCCGCAAATTTCGGCAATTGATAGTGTTGCCAATGCACTAAAAGATCAAATTCCATTGATCGCAGATGGCGGTATTCGTTTCTCTGGCGATATGGCGAAAGCGATTGGCGCAGGTGCGAGCACGATCATGGTCGGTTCACTCCTTGCGGGTACTGAAGAAGCGCCAGGTGAAGTTGAATTCTTCCAAGGTCGTTACTATAAAGCGTATCGTGGTATGGGTTCATTGGGTGCAATGGCGGGAGCAACAGGTTCTGCTGACCGTTATTTCCAAGACTCTAAAGCGGGTGCTGAAAAGTTGGTCCCAGAAGGCATCGAAGGTCGTGTTCCATATAAAGGTCCAATGGGCAATATCATCCATCAAATGATGGGTGGTTTACGTTCTTCTATGGGCTATACAGGTTCATCTGTGATTGAAGATCTTCGTCAAAATGCAAAATTTGTAAAAATTACTTCGGCAGGCATGTCTGAATCACATGTTCATGATGTGACGATTACTAAAGAAGCACCAAACTATCGTGTAGGTTGATCTTTAGTAATTTTGGCAATAAAAAAACCGTCAGTCCACTGACGGTTTTTTTGTTTTGGTGTAAAGTAAAACAGATGAAAAATGATATGACGATACGTCATATAAAGATAAGAAAGCGAGTAAAGAATGAGCTATTTTGGAACTGATGGAATTCGTGGCAAATTTGGACAAATGCCGATTACCCCTGAATTTGCATTAAAATTAGGATTTGCAGCAGGAAAAGTATTAAAAAGAAATAGTCCTAAAAACAAACCAATTGTGGTTATGGGTAAAGATACGCGTTTATCAGGTTATATTCTAGAAGCAGCTCTCCAAGCAGGTTTAAACGCAGCAGGTGTGTATGTGCATTTGTTGGGACCATTACCAACGCCTGCTATAGCGCATTTAACACGTGCTTTGCATGCACATGCAGGTATTGTGATTTCAGCATCACATAACCCTTACTTTGATAATGGGATTAAATTTTTCTCAGGTGAAGGTAAAAAACTCCCAGATGCCTTACAAAATGAGATCAATCAAGAATTAGAAAAAGATTTAGTGATTGATGATACGGCTAACCTAGGTAAAAGTGTTCGTGTAAAAGATGCCAATGGCCGATACATCGAATTCTGTAAATCAACATTTCCATATCACTTCGATCTTAGTAATCTCACAATTGTAGTGGATTGTGCTAACGGCGCAGCATATAGCGTTGGTCCTTCAGTTTTTAGAGAGCTAGGTGCAAAAGTAATCCCGCTTTTTAATGAACCAGATGGTTTAAATATCAATGAAAATTGTGGATCAACCCATCCTGAATTTCTACAGAAGGCTGTGGTTGATCACCAAGCTGATTTAGGTATTGCGTTTGATGGTGATGCAGATCGTGTCGTGATGGTAGATAAAAATGGTCAACTGGTAGATGGTGATCATATTCTGTATATCCTTGCTACTCAGGCTAAAAATAAACCAGCAGGTATTGTTGGAACAGTCATGAGTAATATGGCACTTGAGTTAGCATTACAAAAAGCGGATGTCGGTTTTGTACGCGCAAAAGTCGGTGACCGCTATGTATTACAGGCATTAGAAGAAAATGGTTGGGTCACAGGTGGTGAGCCTTCAGGTCATATCTTAACGTTAGATAAGAGCACAACTGGCGATGCGATTATTGCCGCTCTACAAGTGCTCACGGTGATGGTTGAGCAAGAGAAAGCATTACATGAATTAGTTGCAGACTTTGAATTATTTCCACAGGTGTTAATCAATGTTCGTTTACAGCATATGATTGATCCATATGCTGTTCCTGCTCTTGTTGCTGAATTTGAAAAAGCTGAACAACAATTGACTGGGCGTGGACGTATTTTGATTCGTAAATCAGGTACTGAACCTGTGATTCGAATTATGGTAGAAGGAGATCAACAGCAGGAAGTGGATGCCATCGCAAATCATTTAGCCGATGCAGTCAGAGCTCATGCTCAAGCTGCTTAAAGGAGAGTAATAATGAATGATGTCATTAAAGACCTGAGTGAACTTCGTTTAAGTTATGAACAAGGTGAGTTACACGAATCCCAGATCAGTGTAAATCCCCATGAGCAATTCTTGAGTTGGTTCAATCATGCACTCACTGCTCAATTACATGAACCCTATGCGATGTCTTTGGCGACAGCAAATACTCAAGGTCGCCCACACGTCCGAACCGTTTTGTTACGTGGTGCAACAGAAGCTGGTTATGATTTTTACACCAATTATGATAGTCAGAAAGGATTAGACCTTGCGGAAAATCCTTATGCTGAACTTTTATTTTACTGGCCGAGTTTAGAACGTCAGGTACGTATCGGTGGTCAGGTTTCCAAGATTTCAGAACAGGAATCGACGGATTATTACCATAAGCGTCCACGTGATAGTCAGATTGCAGCACATATTAGTACGCCACAAAGTGGTGTCATTGAAAGCCGTGAGTTACTGCAACAGCGTTTTCAAAACTTACAAAACCAAGTACATGAAGCTGAGTTGGATAAACCCGAATTTTGGGGTGGTTATCGCTTAGATGCAGATTATTATGAATTTTGGCAAGGACGACCAAA
>CAZKJI010000142.1:0-5580 GCA_964553005.1 uncultured Acinetobacter sp.
TCTGCAATCTTGGTTGCATCCTCAAGATTCTCAGGTAGTTCAGCCAGGACGGCCAAACCCATACTAAAGTCCACACCGTATTTTTGTTTTAAACCACTTTCCTGAAATAATGCTCTAATACGCTGGTCACAGTGATGTGCCTGTGTTTCATCAATATCCAGTAAAATAATCGCAAACTCATCACCACCTAAACGGGCAATAATGTCGGAGGAGCGACAGGCTTTTTTGAGAACCTGTGAAAACTGGAGCAGAACCTCATCACCACGATGATGTCCATGAGTGTCATTGACTGCCTTGAAGCCATCAAGGTCAATGATGCCAACTGCAAAACACGTTTGTTTGCGGAAATTCAACTTTCGCAGAATACGGTATTCAATATCAAAGGCGCGACTATTGTCCAGAGAGGTGAGCTGATCTTTCATTGCCAGATTTTTCATTTCCTGCCAGTTTTTACGCACATTGATCAGCAAAAATGCAACAATTGAAAAGAAACCTAAACGAACGAAAGCATTCCAAAGAGGGATAAATGTATTGGAATAATGATGACCAGCATGAATGTCTGCAATCAACCAAGTCATGCCTGACAGCATAATGGTCAGCGCAGTGATCTTAAATTGGTCGTACCATGCTGCAATTGAAACAGGCAGTAGATAGAACACCGAGAACGAATACTCATAACCTGTTGCCAAGTCAATCATACCAAGCACAGCAGTGATGAGCAGAATCAACAACCGCCGTATCATTGGATTATGTGCGAATAATCGTTCTAATGTTCTTTCCATAGTGTCTTTATGTTGAAATAATTACACGTTAAAACGGAAGTGTAATACATCGCCGTCTTGTACGACATAAGTTTTACCTTCTAAACGCCATTTACCTGCTTCTTTGGCACCGCTTTCACCGTTGTATTGAATGAAGTCATCATAAGCAACACATTCAGCACGGATAAAGCCTTTTTCGAAGTCGGTATGAATCACACCCGCTGCTTGTGGCGCAGTCGCACCGACTTTAACCGTCCACGCGCGAACTTCTTGAACGCCCGCTGTGAAATATGTCTGTAAGCCAAGTAAGCTATAGCCTGCACGAATCACCACGTTTAAGCCTGGTTCTTCCATACCCATCGCTTCCAAGAATTCAGCGCGATCTTCATCTTCTAATAATGAAATTTCAGCTTCGATTTGGTTGCAAAGGGGAACAACAATCGCATTTTCTTCCGCAGCCAGTTTTTTTACTGCATCAAGATGTGGGTTATTTTCAAAACCGTCTTCTGCCACGTTGGCAATGTACATAGTTGGTTTAAGCGTCATTAAACCGAAACCGCGAACAGCTTTACGTTCATCATCCGAAAGGTCAGCCGCACGTGCTGGTTTGCCTTCATCGAGTAAAGGTTGAATTTTTTCTAAAGCTGCTTTAGTGGCAATCGCATCTTTATCGCCACCTTTTGCCGCTTTAGTTAAACGTAACAAAGCTTTTGCAACGGTATCAAGGTCAGCAAGCGCAAGTTCAGTATTGATGGTTGCGATGTCATCTAATGGGTCAATTTTACCATTTACGTGAATCACGTTTTCATCTTCAAAACAACGAACTACATGAGCAATGGCATCTGTTTCACGGATATTGGCAAGGAATTGGTTACCCAAGCCTTCACCTTTAGATGCACCAGCAACTAAACCTGCGATATCAACAAATTCCATCGTAGTTGGAATAACGCGTTGAGGTTTAACAATCGCTGTAAGTTTATCTAGGCGTGGATCTGGAACAGGGACAATGCCTGTATTCGGTTCAATGGTACAAAACGGAAAGTTTTCAGCTGCAATCGCTGCCTTTGTTAATGCATTGAACAATGTAGATTTACCTACGTTTGGCAGACCAACAATACCGCAATTAAAACCCATGAAACCACTCACAAATGTGTTATTTAAAAATTGCTGCTGATTTTACATGAAAGCCATGACAAAGTCAGGTCATGGTTGTAATGAAAACTTGATCTTGCCCAAATTACAGGAGATAGGAAAAAAACGACATTGTAATCATTCATTTTTACTTCTAAAGTAGAGCAAACCTTAGGTTTGATCGAGTAGAAAAATAAATTTGGAGAGTTTATGCGGGTTTTATACCAATTTCCTTTGTCTCATTATTGTGAAAAAGCTCGCTGGTTGTTAGATCATAAGGAATTGGACTATGTGGCACATAATTTAATTCCTGGTTTTCACCGAGCATTTACCTATCTTAAATCTGGGCAATATCTATTGCCGATGTTGAAAGATGATAAACGCTGGGTTGCTGATTCAACACAAATCGCTTTATATCTTGATAGTAGTTATCCTGAACATGCATTATTGAGACGTGATGAACAGTTACGTGAGCAAGCTTTAGAAATTGATAAATTATCGGGTGAGCTGGGTGTGCATGTCCGACGTTGGTCATTGGCGCAAGCGTTATCTGTTGGCGATCATCCACTCGAAATTATGATGGGTGAGCAAGGCTATTTACGCCAGTTTGAAAAAATTTCTAAACCAATTTTAAAGAGTTTAGTTTCTTCAAACTATAAGTTAAATCCTCAGAAAGTCGCAAAATCTAAAGTGAGAATGACTGAGCTGATTACCGACCTCAATCAACGCTTGATTGATAATCAAGGGCGTTATTTGGTTGGCGATCGTCTAGGTTTAGCAGATATAGCAGTTTGTTCAATTCTTGCGCCGTTACTCGTGATTAAGGGTACGCCGTGGGAATTGGAAAATGATGATATTGAACAATTCACGGGTGAATTGAAGGAATATCATGACTATTTATTAGATTTACCGCTTGGACAATATGCACAGCGTATTTATGCGACTGAACGTAATGCACGGGTTGATTGGCGCGGTTTATAAGATTTGTTGATGAATAAAGCCCTGATTGAAAATAATCGGGGCTTTTTTATGCGAAAGAAAAGAGCAAAATAGTCAATAAAGTAAAAAATTATCGGTGAATAAAATTAATTATTAAAAGAAAATTCGTTATAAATAGAAAATATTAGAAATTATTGCCAAATTTACTTTAAAAAAACTAAAAAGAGGGAAATAATTATAAAAAGTCTTTGCTATCTTATGTTTCAGGGTGTGATGGGGATCGAAACGAGTTGTTCACTATTGGGAGATGAGTTGAACAGTTGCTCAAAAGGTCTTGTTTCGGCTTTGAGACAAAGATAAACCAAAAGTTTATCGGAATCATGTTTGCGTTATCCATGCAGCATCGTCAAAAGTTAAACGAATGTTTTCCCTTGACCCTTAAAAATTACTGAGTGAGCAGTTCCGATAGAAGCATAAATTCAGAGTGAGAACTGTAGAATGGAATTGGATCGTTTTGATAAACAAATTCTTGAAATTTTGACCCATGAAGATGTCAATCTAAATGAGCTTTCAGAGCGTATTAATCTCTCAGTGAGTTCGGTGCATCGACGCATTAAAAACCTGATTGAATCCCAAGTGATGGGACAGCTCAAACGAGAAATTAATTTTAATAAGCTCGGTTTTAGTTTACATATACTTTTACAGGTTTCTTTGAGCAAACATGACAGTGAAACCTTTGATAAATTTCTACAAGAAATTGAAGATATTCCTGAAGTCACCAATGCCTTTTTAGTGACAGGGCAGAGCGCCGATTTTATTTTGGAATTGGTGGCTCGTAATATGGATGACTATAGTGAAATTCTATTACGCCGTATTGGTAAGATCGACAGTGTAGTCGCACTTCATTCGAGTTTTGTGATCAAAGAATACAACGTATTTAACTGCTATAAACTGTTAAATAAGTTATAAAAAATGCATCTAAAAAGATGCATTTTTTACTGATCTGAATGAATTAAGCATCAAGTTGCGTTAATACATCTTCAGAGAATTCAACATTGGTATAAACGTTTTGAACATCATCAAGATCTTCAAGCATATCAATCATTTTCATGATTTGTTTGGCTTGATCAATATCATTGATTTCAGCTTTAGTTGATGGGCTCATCACAACTTCAGCATTATCAGATTTTAGACCTGCTGCTGTAAGTGCATCCTGAACATCACCAAAGCTCTCTGGACTGGTGATTACCAAGATACTATCTTCATCGATCTCGATATCATCAGCACCCGCTTCTAAAGCGACTTCCATGATTTTGTCTTCTAAAGAAACATCTTCAAAAGAAATTTCGCCACGTTTTGTGAACAGATAAGCCACCGAACCGTTGGTTCCCAAGTTACCATTGGTTTTAGAAAAACAGTGGCGAACATCTGGGACAGTACGGTTTAAGTTGTCTGTCATGGTTTCAACGATAACCGCAACACCACCCACACCATAACCTTCATAGGTTACTTCTTTTAAATCATCGTTATCATCACCGCCAGCACCACGTTGAATTGCACGATTAATCGTATCGCGTGTCATATTCACTGAAAGTGCTTTTTCAACAACAGCACGTAAACGAGGGTTACTCGCCGCATCTGGGCCGCCCAATCTAGAAGCGGTTACGATTTCACGGATATATTTGGTAAAAACTTTACCGCGACTTGCATCTTGTTTAGCTTTACGATGCTTAATATTGGCCCATTTAGAATGACCCGCCATGGAAGTAACTCCAAAAAATTAAAACTCAAAAAAGTGCGTGAATATTAGCATAGCGATAGTTTTCTTGAAAACTGCCATAGCTCATATTCAAAATTTAAAATTTTGATTAAGCATCAAAAAATGATCAGATGGTTCAGACGATTTAGTTAATTTTTACATCAATATCATATTCGGCATATAGTGCTTTGATTTTTTCTAAATCTTGTTGCAGATCAGTAGGGTAAATTTTACCTAATATGCCGCCTTGTTTGGTTCGAGCATTTGCATACATCAAGATGATGGGTACGTTGGCTGCTTTTGCAATATGCCAAAAACCAGTGCGAATTGGTTTTCGCGCTTCACCATCTTTTGCTCGTGTCGCTTCAGGTGCTATAACTAAATTAAAATTATCATTTTGATTAAATAGATCAACCATTTGAGTCACGATATCTTTGTTGGCTTTGCGATCAACAGGAATACCACCAAGTTTTTCTAAAATAGGCTTGAGAGGGCCTTTGAATAGTTCTTTTTTTATCAGTGTATGTATTTTTAATTCTAAAATTTCAAATAAAGCCAGAGAAAGGATGGTATCTAGGTTTGATGTATGCTCGAATCCAATAATAACTTGTTTTTTTTCTAGAAGTTTTGGATCAACATTGTATTGCCAACCTGTTGCTTTAAAAATAGATTTTCCTAAAAATTTTTTCATGTTTATCATCATAGGCTTTGAGTCGCAGCAGTGTAATACGACTTTTTAGGAAAACATATATCCGAAAAGGCCATATCGAAATAAATTTAGATGTCTTATTAATGATCAAAATAGTGCAATATCATCTTTACTCAAGCTGTAAAGATCATATAGAATCAGCTCAGTTTATGATTTTTAACACTATTTTAGTAATTTGATAAAATCATCTGCTTGTAATTTAAGTTAAATTTAACTAAGATCAAGCCGCATTTTTCATATCAAATATATGATCAAAGTTTAGGGCCTATAGCTCAGTTGGT
>CAZKJI010000143.1:0-5574 GCA_964553005.1 uncultured Acinetobacter sp.
AGGCAATAATTTAGCGTGATTTGCATGGAAATGTTACAAGAAATTAAAAAATATGTATTTTGTAACGTTCAGGGCAAGAATTTCACCTTACAATACAAGAAATAGGATGGAAATGCTAAAATTCTCCATCCATACGGGCAAAACCATCGTGTTGTTCCAATTTCTCAAGCTCACAGCAGAATATTGATCTAATCCATTTTAGATGCAAATGCTGGAAACTTTTTATTCGATTTATGATTTAGGTTCAGATATGTCACAAACAATCACGCTCTATGTTGATGGCGCATGCAAGGGTAACCCAGGCTTAGGCGGCTGGGGTGCATACATCATTACTGAACAGGGTGAACACAAGCTGTGTGGTGGCGAACCAGAAACAACCAACAACCGCATGGAACTGACTGCTGCCATTGAGGGAATTGCCTTTTGCCCGACTGATGCACGCCTGATCATCTGGACAGACTCCAATTATGTCAAGCAAGGCATCACTGAATGGATTCATGGCTGGAAAAAGAAGAACTGGAAAGATGTCAAAAACCCAGACCTCTGGAAAAAACTTGATGCAACCTGTGCCAACCGTGAGATTGAATGGAACTGGATCAAGGGCCATGCAGGTCATGCTGGCAATGAAATGGCAGACCAACTGGCCAATCTGGGTGCGGAACAAACTGCCAAGCAACTAAAATCTACAACACAGGCTAACGCTGATATAAAAAAGCCTGAACCAGACTGGTTGCTGGATGATCCTTTTGGTTTGGATATGATGGCAGATCAGGACGAAATTGAGGAAGAACTTGAAATAGACGTCAACGTTCAGAATAACATGGCTGAAACAGACATATCGCTCGACACATCAGCAACACCAACAGGCAACCTGCATCCACAGATTGTTGTGACTGAAGCGAAATTAAATTTGCAGGGCCCTCGCCAGTTGATTCTGGATACCGAAACCACAGGTTTTTATTATCAGGATGGTGACCGCATTATTGAGGTGGGTGCGATTGAAATGATCAACCGCAAACTCACGGGCAGCTCGATTCATATTTATATCAACCCTGAAAAACCTGTCGGTGATTCAGAGGCCATCCACGGCATCACCGACGATTTTCTACAGAGCAAGCCCAAATATGCCGAAATTGCCGATACGCTGTTTGCCTACTTAAAAGGGGCCGAGATCATCGCACACAACGCAACCTTCGATATGAACTTCCTCGACATGGAGTTCAAGCGTGTTGGCCTACCCTTGCTTTCCGAAGTGTGTGAAGTGACCGATACATTGGCGCTGGCAAAAAATAAGCATCCTGGTCAAAAGAATTCTTTGGATGCATTGGTGAGACGTTACGAAATTCCTGCACGGGACCGTACTTTCCACGGTGCGTTACTGGATGCCGAGATTCTGGCGGATGTCTACCTTGCCATGACAGGTGGACAGGTTTCCTTTGATATGGATGCCCTGTCACAAACCGAACAAGGTCAAAATAAAACCACCCATCAGCGTGTCCAGATTGAGCTTCCTGTGATTTATGCATCGGGTGATGAATTGGCCCAACATGAGACATGGGTCAAACAATTTGAACAGAAACATGGAAAGCCTTGCTTTTTTGCAAAATAAATTTGCTGATCAATGTTATTTTTTGTATTTCAAGCTTTCAAAGTTACGCTATATTAGCCTATAGAAGATTTAAACCTCCTGTTGTGGGAGGTTCATGGATATAACAACTCAGGAAAGGTGTAGGTCATATGTCTTACCAAACCTCGATTCATTTCGACCCAACGGCATTATTAATAATAAAAAATGAGATCGACAATTCGATTAAATTGGTGGAGACAGCAGTTAATACGCTTGCTGAAGAACAGGCCCTACCTTTTGGTATTGATGACGCACTCAATCAGTTTGAGCAATGCACACAGGTGCTTGCCCTGATTGATATGCCGCATTTGTCACAGATCACCCAGTATTCGGCTGAATTGATGCGCAAGATCATGGCTCAACCGCAGCAAATCAAGACCAGTGATGTGGTTGCCCTCAGTGAAGGCACCACCATGCTGAAGCGCTATATTGAGTTTATCTGCCTGCGTGAAGTCAAGGTACCCCAGTTCCTGCTGGATACCCTGAACCGTCTGGAAAAGGCACTGGGTAAACCAATCACCAAAGAAGGCCAGACTATTCAGCCTTTACTGGACTGCATTACCCCACACTTTAACCTGCCACAGGCCCCAAGTCTGGAACACTCTCAGTATATTCACCAGCTTTACAAGCTATGCCTGAACAAGCTGATCAAGCAGGCAGAAACGCCTCTGGACTTGCAGGGTATTAAGCTTGTGGGTGTTTACCTTGCAGGTATGGCGGCAAATCTTCCAGGTCAGCAATACTGGCAACTGGTTAATGTGGGTTTAAGCCATATTGATGAACTACTGATTACCGAAGCACGTTTACGCACCCTGATTCAGGTTGAAACCAATATTGGCAAATTCCTGGCACAGCCGTCTGCCTACCAAAGCAACCTAAGTGATCTTGCAGATATTCTCAGCATCTGCATTAGTCAGGAAGATGATGTTTCCCAGCATATCCGTCAACAATTGAACATTGGCGATGAACTGTTAAGTGATACCCAGTTGCAGGTGCTCAGCCGTCATTTATATGGCCCTGACTATGAAACCATTCATACCATCAGCCAGTTGATGACCAATGAAATGGCTCAGATTCGTAATGAAATTGAATATAATCATCAAAATATGTCAACTGAGAAAACTCAGGAGCTACAACTGAAGCTGGACCAGCTTGCCAATGTGTTCAAGGTGCTTAACCTGAATGAGGCGGCAAAAAAGCTGACCCAGCAGGCAGAGAAGCTTAGCCAATCCAACACTTTAACGGATGCGGCTTCAGTACAGCAGTTGATGAACAGTATTTTAGCGTCAATGAACTCAATCGGCATTTTGGAGCGCAACTACACCTCTAGCCGTTTGCAGTTGCGTGTCAATAACATGCATATCTCACTAGACCGTTTAGATGAGGCACATAAGGCATTGTTGACTGAGACAAAAACACTGATTGAAACACTGACCCAGACCTTAAGCCTGTATGTTCAGGACCAAGCAGCACATAGTCTGGAGGCATTACCAGAATATCTTAAGGAGCTTGCTGGTGCTGCCCAGTTCCTTGGCAATTCTGCTCAACAGACAGCATTGTTGACTGCGGCAAATTTTGCCCAGAAGCGTCTGGACCAGAATCTGGCTTTGGATGCAGAGCAGGTGAACTGCATTTTAAATGTGGTTGCAGGTCTGGATTTACTGGTGGATAACCTTAAGAATAAACAACCTGTATTGCAATCCATGTTTGATGTGGCATTATCAAGCAGTCAGCAATTACAAAACATGGCCGCATAATGACTCAGCTCTCACTTGCTTATATTTTTCAACATCAAAAACTGTTAGTTGATGAAAACCTGCAACTGCCAGAAGTTGAAAAATTAGCAAGTGATTTACCCTTGAATCATAATGATCACGTTATTGCGCGTGATCTACTTGAAAATGAAGCCATTCCCGATGGCTATCAGCTCGTTCCAATCCGTGAACTGATTCAGTCATGGTCAACTACAGAATTTCTTCAAGCCAGTCGAGCAGTCCAACTATTAGAATGGCGACGTAATCATAAATTCTGTAGCCATTGCGGTCATATGACTGAAATTCATGCCAAAGAATATGCAATGGTTTGCCCTGCTTGTGGCTATCATCAATATCCTCGCGTTCAGCCTTGTATTATTACAATCATTACCAAAGGTGATGATGAAATCTTACTTGCGAAATCGGCGCATAATAAAAGTAATATGTACGGGCTAATTGCCGGATTTGTTGAAGTCGGTGAAACATTAGAAGAAGCTGTGCAACGAGAGGCTTTTGAAGAGGTCGGTTTAAAACTAAAAAATATTCGTTATATGTCGAGCCAACCGTGGCCATTTCCAAGTAATTTAATGATTGCCTTTCATGCTGAATATGATTCAGGTGATATTCAATTACAAGTGGAAGAAATTAGCGAGGCTCAATTCTTTAAGTTTGATCAACTACCTGAAATTCCATTTAAAGGTAGTATTGCACATGCAATGATTATGCAAATCGTTGAGAATAAAAAAGCATCTTAATCAAGATGCTTTTTTATTTAATCTTCTAAAGCTTCATCTAAGAAATGCAAAATCGTTCGTTTGGTTTTGAAGTAATGACTTACAAAACTGGCCAAAGTCGCCACAATGGTAATGTGTCCAGTTTTAGGAATAATCATCACATGGCTATGATTACCCTTTTCTCTTAATGCCTTATCAAGATCGAAACTATTATGATTACCAACCAACTGATCATTCTCAGCCATCAATAGATAATGTTTAATCTTATTCGGATTAATAAAATAATACGGCATCACTTGTTGGTACGATGTTTTTGGATCAAATGCATGTTCAGATAAAGGATCGCCCACATAGTCAAAATGGTAAGGTCCAGCCAGACCCACAATTGCCTTGATCTGGTCTTTATATTTGAAGTTTTGTGACTGGGCTGAATAGACCACCGACATCACATTAAAGGCACCCGCAGAATGTCCCATCAAAATGATGTTATCGGTTGAAATATTCAATTTAACTTTATTTTGATTCAAATAATGAATCGCTTGCGCTAGATCATCGACAAATGCTGGAAAGATATTCTCTGGAGCGAGTTGATAATTAATAACAGCAACATCAAAACCTTCTCGAGCAAATGTTTCGCCAATGAATAAATAATCTCTCTTATTACCATGTTGCCAGGATCCACCATGTACAAAAACAATCAAAGGTTTTTGTTTCTTTGGATTCTTGGTTCGATAAAGATCCAGTCTATTTCTGGCTTTTAATCCATAAGCAAGATGCTCTTCTTTTTCAAAAGTATCCTTTGGCGTCAGATAATTCATCGAATAGCTTGCTAAATCATACAGGCGAAATTCCTGATAAAAGTTTTTCGCCCGTATAACATTTTCTTGTACTTGTTGAATAAGTTGCTTCATAGATTAGGGTTTAGTCGGAGTAATAGTCGCTGGTTCAGTCTGATCAGGATCAATTGCAACTGGAGTTTCAACTAAAGGTTGTGTTGAAGCACCACCAATCATCGGTGTTGCTGCTGTAGCACTTGCTACCGTTCCAGATGGTTGATCAATATTATCAATCAGTGTCACGATTTTACTCACATTACCAACTTTTTGTAAGACATCATCTAAGTCTCTTATCTCAGCAGTATTTAAACGCCCCATCACATAAAGGATGCCATTTTCAGTATGAACTAATACTTTACTGTCAGATACAACAGGCGCTCTCATTAGCAAACCACGAGTATTTGCAGTCACAGTAGAGTCCTGCATAATCGTGTTGTAATTTACTTTATCACCAACAGTAATGTAGTTATGCACAGCTTTTACATCACTCATCGCTCTTAAATTGTCTTCTGCTAATTGTTTCAAATAAGGATCAGGAACTTGCCCTGTTAATAAAACATTACTATGAAAACTTTCAATATTGATGCGTGACTGCTTAAAGCGATGGTCTAGTTTGTATAGGT
>CAZKJI010000144.1:0-5567 GCA_964553005.1 uncultured Acinetobacter sp.
TATGACAGTTTTACTTACAACATCGTTCAATATTTTGGCGAGTTGAATCAGGAAGTAAAAGTTGTTCGTAATGATCAAGTCACATTAGAGGACATTGAACAATGGCAACCTAAATATCTGGTGATTGGTCCTGGCCCCTGTTCCCCAACTGAAGCAGGAATTTCCATTCCAGCCATCAATCATTTTGCAGGAAAGATTCCATTGCTGGGCGTTTGTCTGGGGCATCAGGCGATTGGACAGGCTTTTGGCGGCAATATTATCCGTGCCAAAACCGTGATGCATGGTCGTTTATCAGATATGCACCATAGCAATAAGGGGATTTTTAGCAATTTACCCTCGCCTTTTGCTGCGACACGTTACCATTCATTGGTGATTGAACAGGAAACATTGCCAGATTGTCTTGAAGTGACCTGCTGGACCAATCAACCAGATGGCACAATTGAAGAAATTATGGGTGTAAAACATAAAACGCTTGCTGTTGAGGGAGTTCAGTTTCATCCTGAATCGATCCTGAGCCAGCATGGACACCAGATTTTTAAGAATTTTTTAGAGATTTATGCATAAATGAACATTCAACAGGCATTGAATCATATTACCAAAAACATTCATTTGACCCAGCCTCAAATGGAAGATGTCATGCGCAGCATTATGCAGGGTGAAGCCACCGATGCCCAGATTGGCGCATTGATGATGGGCCTACGCATGAAAGGCGAAAGTATTGATGAAATCACAGCCGCAGCACGGATTATGCGTGAGTTTGCAATCAAGATTGATGTCAGCGACATTCCTCATCTGGTCGACATTGTGGGAACAGGTGGCGATGGCCAAAACCTGTTTAATGTCTCCACTGCATCAAGTTTCGTGATTGCGGCGGCTGGTGCGACCATCGCCAAACACGGCAATCGAGGTGTGTCCAGTAAATCGGGTTCATCGGATGTACTTGAACAGATGGGTATTCAACTTGATCTGGATATGCAACAGACTGAACGCTGCATTCGCGAAATGGGTGTGGGTTTCCTGTTTGCTCCAAATCATCACAAAGCCATGCGTTATGCAGTTGCACCACGGCGCGAACTGGGCATTCGTAGCATCTTTAATTTATTGGGTCCATTAACCAATCCTGCTGGTGTCAATCGTTTTGTGATTGGGGTATTTTCAGATGAACTGTGTCGCCCCATTGCTGAGGTTTTAAAACAGCTTGGTGCAGTACATGTGATGGTGGTGCACTCCAAAGATGGTCTAGATGAAATCAGTCTCGCCGCACCAACCACAGTCGCTGAACTCAAAGATGGTGAAATCACCGAGTGGACGATTACTCCAGATGAAGTTGGAATTCCATCACAGACACTGACGGGTTTGGTTGTGAACAGTTCAGAAGAAAGCTTGCAGTTGATTAAGGATGCTTTGGGCCGTAACAAATCAGAAATAGGTGAAAAAGCAGCCAACATGATTGCACTAAATGCAGGTGCGGGGATTTATGTAGCTGGCATGACCAAGACCTATAAACAGGCGGTTGAGCTGGCTCAGGATATTCTCTATGGCGGTCAAGCTCTGGAAAAAATGAGTATACTGGGTGAATTTACCAAAACATTGAAACAATATCAGGCAGACTAAGGATTTCTCATGATCAATATTCAAAATACCATTTTAGGTAAAATTGTTGAGCGCAAACATGAGGAACTTGCCGCACGTTTAAAACAACGTAGCTTGCACGATGTTGAACAATGGGCAAAAGAAGCAACACCAGTGCGTGGTTTTGCTAAGGCTTTGCAACATAAACGTCCAGCCGTGATTGCCGAAATCAAGAAAGCATCACCATCTAAAGGCGTGATTCGTGCAGACTTCAATCCTGCTGAAATTGCACAGCAATATGAACAGGCAGGTGCAGCCTGTTTATCAGTATTAACCGATGTGGATTTCTTCCAAGGCGCGGATGAAAATATTGCGATTGCACGTCAAAACTGTGCCTTGCCTGCTTTACGTAAGGACTTCCTGATTGATCCTTATAATGTGATTGAAGCTCGTGCTTTACAGGCGGATTGTATTTTATTAATTGTGGCCTGTTTATCGGATCAGCAACTTGAAGAAATGTCAAAAACAGCATTTGAACATCAACTGGATGTCTTGGTTGAAGTGCATGATGAAGCTGAACTGGAACGTGCCTTAAAGCTGTCTGAACAATGTATTTTGGGTGTCAATAACCGTAATCTTAAAACTTTTGAGGTGGATTTAAATACCTCATTACGTTTAAAGAAATTATTGCCTGCTTCTCGTGTTTTAGTCACAGAAAGTGGTATTGCAACTCCTGCTGATGTAGACATGATGCAGGCCCATGATATTCACACATTCCTTGTTGGTGAAAGCTTTATGAAACAGCCTCGTCCTGATTTAGCATTTAATGAATTGTTTGGGAAACCAGAACAAATTTAAGTCATACTTTGGATCATATAAAAGCCCAATCCAGATTGGGCTTTTAACATACAAAACCTTAAACCCAGTTTTCCAGTTTTAATCTCTCTATACGTTCAAACTCTTTGGTATTATTGGTGACCAGTACTACATCTAAAGCCAATGCATGTGCTGCAATCAGCATGTCCAGACTCCCTATAGTTTGACCTTTTGATTGAAGATCATGGCGTAGTTGAGCGTAATGCCAAATCGCCTGCTCATCGTAAGGTAAAATTTCTAAAGGCGATAAGAATTTTTTCAGTGCTTGTTTATTTCGCTCTGAACCAGATTTTTCCACTCCAAAAGCCAGCTCAGATGCTGTAATACTGGAAACCGCAAGCTGTCCAAGTTGATATTGCCTAAAACGTTCAAACACCTGTTGAGGTTTATGATTAATCACATAGATACAAATATTTGTGTCCAAGAGATACATCATTTGAAATCCTCACGGGATTGCTCCCCCTGATCCGCACGCTCCAGTTGGAATCCATCTTCAAATTCATCAATGGCTTCCAGCATGATATCCCAGGGATTTTCGATCGGCAACAATAAAACTCCTCGACCAAAACTTTTGATCGCAACTTCATGACTATTAAAACGAAAGGCTTTCGGTAATCGAACAGCTTGACTTCGACCTGTCTGAAAAATTTTAGCAATTTCCATGATTATTCTCCTGGAAAAATACATATCAATGATAGATATCATAACATTAAATTATTTTTGGAGAAATAGTGTTTTAATCCAGTACCGAAACGCTCAAACTAATCCAGATTCAACTTAAAATGTTCATAAAATCTAAATTGCATCCTCCTCAAAATAGGGACTTTATATTTATTACCTTGTCAAAATATATCAATACTGTAGGATGCAATTCAGTTCAAATCCTCATAGATTCAGTCTATAATTTTCGATCTATCTCATATCTTGCATATTTTTCTGAAATT
This sequence comes from uncultured Acinetobacter sp., assembly GCA_964553005.1. Taxonomy (GTDB): domain Bacteria; phylum Pseudomonadota; class Gammaproteobacteria; order Pseudomonadales; family Moraxellaceae; genus Acinetobacter. The sequence continues at coordinate 3,393 of CAZKJI010000144.1, forward strand.
ATGAGCAAACATGATTCATCGCTTTCTAAAGATCAGTTTAACCTGTTAAAAGCCTTTAAAAAGCAAATTTCCAACCCTCAATCCAGCGCGGTTGCTAAACAAGCTGAGTCCAAAAAAGCCCAACCTATTGCTGAAGAGTTGGAAGATACCGAGCTTTTTAAAAAAGCGCTGGTCGGGGTAAAACCTATCAGCAATAATAATATTGCCAACACCAAAGTTGCTCGTAGCAAAAAAGTTGATGCACAAGTATTGGCAAAACGGGCTGCGGCTGAGGGGTCTGCCGAACAAGAACATACTGAGATTTCAGATACCCAGGCCATCCTGAATCCTGTTGCAAGCCAAGCTGCCTTAAGCTATCGCATCGCAACCTTACAGCATAAAGTCTTTGAGGATTTAAAAGCAGGAAAAATGCGCTGGTTCGAGGCAGTGGATTTACATGGCTGTACCGTTGAGCAGGCACGAGCCGCAGTTCTACAAATTATCCAGATCGCAAAAGATGCAAATCAAAATGTCATTAAAATTGTGCATGGCAAAGGTCCAGAAGCGATTTTAAAAACCTATGTCAATGGTTGGCTCAGACAACATCGTGATGTACTGGCTTTTGTCAGTGCACCTGAAAATCAGGGCGGTACAGGTGCCGTTTTGGTGCTGCTTAAACGGGCTGAAAAAAATCCAAAGTACAATCAATAATCGGCAATTGCATCAAAACTCAATTTTTTAATCGTTTTCTGATACAATTGCCGTTTTGTTCAATCCACCTAAGTGAACATTGTTATGTCTATGCAGCAATCGTACGCAAATATCTTAACTGCCGTTGGTGAGGATTTAAATCGCCCAGGCCTAAAAGATACGCCAATGCGTGCGGCTAAAGCTTTTTCTTTTTTAACTTCTGGCTATAGCAAAACGCTTGAGGAAGTTACAAATCGTGCGGTGTTCCCATCCGATAACCATGAAATGGTATTGGTCAAAAATATCGAGTTCTATTCATTGTGTGAACACCATCTCCTGCCTTTCTATGGCCGTGTGCACATTGCTTATTTACCTGAAGGTCAGGTATTAGGTTTATCAAAGTTTGCTCGCATTACAGAAATGTTTGCCCGTCGTTTGCAAATTCAGGAAAACTTGACTCAGCAAATCGCAGAAGCAGTTGCAGAAGTCACTCAGGCACGTGGTGTTGCTGTAGTAATTGATTCAGCGCATATGTGTATGATGATGCGTGGTGTAGGCAAGCAGGAATCCACCACCCGTACTGTTTCGTTTATTGGTGAGTTCAAGACGGACAAGGAAGCTCGCCGTGAGTTTTTAAGTGCCGTTCCTGAAAGTTATTGATCTGAGTATCTACCATGTCATCCATTTATCTTGCTGGTCAGGGACAACTTTCTCAGGGCGAAGCGACTATTGACTACCCTCGTCCTGATCGCTTGGTTAAAGGCAACCCAGAACGCCTGACTTATAGCTTGTATGAACATCCACACATGAGCTGTGGAATTTGGCAATGTGAAGTGGGTGCATGGAATATTCAATTTGCTGAAAACAAGCAAGAGTTCTTTCAGGTGATTGAAGGTGTTGTACGTATCCACGATGAAAAAACCAATTCTTTTATTGAAGTGACTGCTGGAAATGCTGGGATTATTCCACCCTCATTTGTCGGTACATTTGAAGTCATTGAAGCGGTTAAAAAATACTATGTGATAGTTGAAGTTTGATTACAGTTATAGGATTAAACATCTTTAACTGTTTACATTTATTGACAATAAATAAGTTAGGACTTACGCATTGACGGATTCAAAAAAGTATTAAAATGCTTCTTTGTACACGACAAAAAAAGATAACTCATTGAAATAATGGCATAATACTTGTTTTCTAACGACGAATATGATGACACATTTCAATGAGTTACATCTCATCTTAAACAAATATCTAAAGTGGAACAAGTCACATGCAAAATGTTTTACACTGATTATGCTGGCATTAATTGTAAAACAGACATGTAATCTTTCTTCTGCATCTAAAGCCTTACCCATCAAGTGCTTACCACAATCATTTTATCGACGTATACAACGCTTCTTTGCAGATCAGTATTTCGATTATCGTCAAATTTCTCAGTTAATTTTCAATATATTAGGACTTACGCATTGACAGATTCAAAAAAGTATTAAAATGCTTTATAAAGTA
>CAZKJI010000145.1:0-5524 GCA_964553005.1 uncultured Acinetobacter sp.
CTGTTTTATCCTAGTCTATTGCGTCTGGTTCAAATCTACAATTTGAATCTGCAACCACGCGACATTCTATTGCGTAGTATTCTTTTGAAGTAACTGCTGCATGACATGGAAGCTTGCAGTAATTCGAGCTTCATTCGGAAAATTAGTGTTAGCGAGCATTACAATTCCAATTTTCTGCTGTGGTATAAATGCAGCATAGGCACCAAAGCCATTGGTAGATCCTGTTTTATTAAAATAAGTGGATTGTGAGGCAATTTTGGGTTGTTTGATCAGCGTTACTGCATGGCTTTCTAAAGCCATTTTACTTGAGTTGCCTTGTAAAAGTGTTTCAAGCTTAACGGGATAAGCATATTGCTCCCATCCCAAGCCCTGCGTCATTGCACCGACTTTAAAATAACCGATATGGGTATTTTCAATGGCTTGACGAATTGACCGATTTAATTGAGCTGAATTGATCTGCGCATCTAAAAATTTCAGCATATCCGAACTACTGCTTTTGACACCATAGGCTTCAGCATCAAACATCCCCGCTGATACACGAATTGCTTGGTTATTCTTATAGCCCCAAGCATATTGTGACATCTGCTGTTCAGGTACTTGCACAAAACTCTGACTCAATCCCAATTGTGGAAAAAGTGTTTTTTCTAACAATTCAGAATAGGGTCTTTTTAATGCTAATGCAGTGATATAACCCATCAAACCAATGCTTGGATTTGAATATTGCCGTGCGGTACCAACATTCGTCTTTGGCTGCCATGTTTGAAAATATTGAAGCATATCCTGCCGAGTAACAACTTCATCTGGAAACTGCAGCGGAAAGCCACCTGCGGTATATGTACCTAAATTTAAAATCGTAGATTTATTCACTGCAGTATTTTTTAATTCTGGAAAATATTTGGCGGGATGATCAGACAATAATAACTGCCCTTTCGCCTGCGCATAACCTGCCAAAGTTGCATTAAACGTCTTACTGACTGAGCCAAGTTCAAATAAAGTATGGTTACTTACGGGTTGTTGGTTTGATTTTGATGCCAAGCCATAATTGATAAAATAATGCTTACCATCGAATGTGACACCGACCGCTAATCCAGGAATCTTATATTGATCTAATAATGGTTTAAATTGTTGATCTACAATTTCCCTAACTTGCTGCTCACTGAGCGGTTTTGCCCAAATCGAAGAATTACAGGATAAAAGCCCTGCAAGTAAAAAAAGCATTCTTGATGCGATCATGTCTATTTCCCAAACCCATTTCATTCAAACAAAGAGGCTCTCAAACCACATCGACCTCTCAGTGTTCATCATATGGGAATGTATGGATAAAATACTGCGAAAGTATTGTTTTTTATTGATAAAAAACACAGTTATAAAAAAATATATATCAAGATCTAACGTACCCAACGTACGACATAATCTTCTATATCATCTTCATTTATATCTTGTTCTGAAATACAGCGTCCAGCAGCCGATTTCTTCGCTTTAATCACACTCTGACGTGAGCCCGTATTTAAATAATGCCATGACGGTAAATTTTTACCTTCATTCAAACGACGATAAGCACAACTAGGAGGTAACCATGTAATTGTTTGCAATCGTTCAGGTGTCAATTGAATACAATCTGCAACATGCTGTTGACGATTCGGATAATCAGAACAACGTGCCGTTTTACAATCTAATAATTTACATGCAACTTTGGTATATGCGACTTCTGCCGTTTCTTCATCTTCAAGCTTAACCAAACAACATAAACCGCAACCATCACACAATGCCTCCCACTCAGTATTATTCAACTGATCAAGTGGATATAGTTTCCAAAAGTTAGCGCGCAATTCGGTAGACATGACAAATGTTTTAGGCTTTAAAAATTTGTGTTGATTATAACATTTATTCTCAATCAAGCTGTTTTCCAAGCGACTTAAGCGATTAACAATACTTAAGTTATTGAACATTTCAACCACAGAAACACCACATTTGGGTCAAAAAATACACACTATAGTAATCTCATAACGATAAATTTAGGAGTAAGTAATATGTTCCGTTGGGCTATTATCTTTGCAGTGATTGCATTAATCGCCAGTTTATTAGGTTTTGGTGGTGTTGCTGGTTTATCCAAAGACTTTGCCGTCATTTTATTAGTGATCGCGGCTATTCTTGCTGTAGTGGGTTTCTTATCACGCGGTAAAGTTTAGTTTAAAGAGAAATAAAAATTCAGAAAGAAAAAAGAAGAATCGCCGTATTCTTCTTTTTTTATTATCATCATTTCAGCCGAATAAAAATTTGTCTTTCCGCTAGCATCATCAATTTTTTGCTTTTTTATGCTTTAATCAAAGCATTGAAAATATAGATCAGGATTAAAAAATGAGCTTTCCAATTACAACGCGTGAAATTGAATATACCGCACCAGATGGTCAACGCCTTATTGGCTATTTTGCGACACCTATCCGAGATGTACCAGTTGCAGGAGTTATTGTTGCTCCAGAATGGTGGGGACGTACCGAATATACCGAGCAACGTGCGCGTGAACTTGCAGAACACGGTTTTGCCGCTCTCGCAATTGATATGTATGGAGACAAAAAAGTTACCTCTGATGTTCCTCAAGCATCTGCATGGATGATGCAAACATTTGATCATGTAGACACCGTGGTTGAGCGTGCTCAAGCAGGCTTAGATGCTTTAAAAGCACAACCAGAGGTCAATACTGAAAAATTGGCAGCAATTGGTTTTTGTTATGGTGGTAAAGTTGTTCTGGATTTGGCGCGATCTGGTGCCGATTTGAAAGCTGTGGTGACCTTCCACGCGAATTTAAGCCCGAAAGCACCTGCACAAAAAGGAAAGATTCAGGCTGAAATTCTTGTATTACATGGTGAGATCGACACCATGGTTTCTTTAGATGATGTCGCAAGCTTCCGTCAGGAAATGCACGATGCAGAAGTCGATCATGAAGTGATTATTTTTGAAAATGCCAAACATGGCTTTAGTAATCCCCTCGCAGATGAGCGAGCTAAAGCAAATAATGTTGACTTAGGCTATAACGCCGAAGCTGAACATCAAGGATTAGAAGCCATGTATGAATTACTAGATAAACATTTAACCTGATTCAAAATATTGGCATAAACTTTCACAAAGACTTCATTCTGTGTAGGTGGCATTTATGTCTCCTACACACGAACAAATGTTTTTATCATTTAAATAAGTCCACGATTATATTTTCATTATACTAAGCCTCTGCTTTTGATTGTTCTGATTCATGTCTGATTTCTCATTTTCTGATGCACTACTCACGTGGTTCGACCAACATGGCCGCCACGATTTACCATGGCAAGTCGCTGATGATCCCTACAAAGTGTGGGTGTCAGAAATCATGCTACAACAGACTCAAGTTAAAACTGTTCTGCAATATTTTGATCGCTTTATCGAAAGGTTTCCAACCGTAGACGATCTTGGTCAGGCCAGTTGGGATGAGGTTGCCCCTTATTGGGCTGGTTTAGGCTACTATGCCCGTGCACGCAATCTGCACAAAGCCGCTGTTATCGTAAAGCAGAAAGGAAAGTTTCCTGAAACATTAGAACAGTGGATTGAATTACCAGGCATTGGCCGTTCAACCGCTGCTGCATTAATGTCTCTTGGCTTACGACAATATGGTGTCATTATGGATGGCAATGTGAAACGAGTTTTAGCACGTTTTTTTGCAATCGAAGATGATTTATCCAAGCCACAGCATGAGCGTGCTTTATGGCAAATTGCGGAACAGCTGTGCCCTAAAGAACGTAACCATGATTACACCCAAGCAATCATGGATTTGGGTGCGACAGTCTGCACACCGAAAAAGCCTTTGTGTTTATACTGCCCAATGCAACAACACTGTCAGGCCTATCAACAAGGTTTAGAACAAGAACTCCCATTTAAAAAAGCCAAGAAACCCGTTCCTGTCAGAACGGCTGATGTGGTTGTAATCCAGTCGGGTGATCAATGGTTTTGGCAACAGCGTGGGGCGCATGGGTTATGGGGTGGATTGTATTGTCTGCCTATCATTGAGCAGGCAACCGAATTACAACAGATTGAGCAGCACTTTAAGCTGCAAGCTCAAGTATCATCTTTGCAGATTAGCCATAGTTTCACTCATTTCACATGGGTGCTCAATGAAAAACTGTTCCACGTGGAACATGACCAAAAAGAACAGCTCAGCATTGAACTGAATGGAATATGGCTCTGTCCAGAAGCCGCGATTGCCAAAGGCATTCCAACGGCCATGAAAAAACTGATTACAGCCAAACAAAAGGCCTAAAACCTGCATGCTGTAAATTCGAACGCAAGGAGTTTGTGTGCGTTACCTGATTTCCCATACGGTTCTTGCCCTATTAATGCTGATCCTTTCAGCCTGTACCACTGCACCAAAGAAGCCAGTGCCCTTGCCTAATACACAGGTGAACAAGCTCCAGATGATGCGTCTGGACAGTCGCCTGCCCGTTCCCGTCAAAGGGATCAGTCGCACTCAATTGCGAGATACCTGGGGCGCAGCACGCAGTCAGGGGCGTAGTCATGAAGGCATTGACATCATGGCGGAACGTGGTACGAAAGTGTATAGTGCTACCGAAGGGTTAGTCGCTGATTTACGTAATAATAATCTAGGCGGCAAGGTGATCTGGATTCTTGGTCCTTCTGGTTCATGGCATTATTATGCACATCTGGATGGTCACAAACGTGGTCTCAATGTTGGGGATTATGTCCGCAAAGGTGACCTGATCGGCTATGTGGGCAATACAGGCAATGCTCGCCATACCGCCCCACATTTACACTATGGCATTTATCTGAATGGCAAAGGGCGTGGCGCAGTCAATCCATACCCATATTTACGTTAGGAACACAGCATGTCAGAAGCATTGATTGAACGTCTGGTTGAATTTGCAGAATCAGGTAATCAGCAGAAAATCATTATCAATGGCACCAGCTATCAGGGCTGGATCATGGAAATTACTGAAGATGCCCTACTGATCAGCACAGGTTTTGCAGATAAATCAGGCAAGGACTTTTGGCTTAAATTTACTGATTTAAACACAGCAGAATTGTATTATTGGGATACCCGTCAAGATGACTGGGTTACATTCAAACTCTAAATTTTTCCCTGATAATAACAATAGGAAGCAGTCAATATGACAATCCAACGCTGTGGCTGGTGTTCCTCTGATCCGCTCTATATCGCCTACCATGATGAAGAATGGGGCAAGCCCGAGCATGATGAAGCACGGCTGTTTGAGATGCTGTGCCTTGAGGGGCAGCAGGCAGGGTTGTCATGGATTACCGTATTAAAAAAGCGCGAGAATTACCGTTCACACTTCTTTCACTATCCAATTACTAAGATTGCAGAGTTTACTGATGATCAACTCGAAGACAAACTGAGTGATGCAGGATTAATTCGTCATCTAGGTAAACTTAAAGCGATTCGAGACAATGCAATTGCATGGCTCAAGCTTAAGGATGACGTGGATGATGTCTCCACTTGGCTTTGGAGTTTTGTGGATCATCA
>CAZKJI010000146.1:0-5516 GCA_964553005.1 uncultured Acinetobacter sp.
GGGTCTGTTAAAGATCAACAGACCCTATATTCTCTCTGGAGAGAATTAGAAGCGGTATGCAGCACGTACGCCATATATATTGGCTTCATCAGCAAAACCGATAGAACCTTCTAGGCTCACTTGTTGATTGAAGAACTTTTTCGCACGGATATCAAAAACGTCGTCATCAACGCCATCAGCATCACTACCTGTGTAACCAACACCAACGCTGAATGTTTTGTCTAGGTACAAGTCACCGCCAAGACCATAGAAATTGTCATCACCAAAACGAGCGTTCGCTTCAAGGTTGATGTCATATTGGCCTACTTGAGTAACGTATTTTGCACGTAGGGTTGGATCAACTTCGTTATCACCGCCATCCACGTCTTCACCTGCTAAACCAGCAGCAATTAAAAAGCCAGTCACAGGCAAGTAACCAACTTCTGCGGCATAAGTGGTTGCATCGCCAGCATCAGTATCAACTAAGCCAACACGACCATTTAAATAAAAATCTGAGTTTGGAACAAAGTACTCAACACCGACATTAAAAGTCGTAACATCAACATCATCAAAATCTGTATTACTTAGGTCGGCATTGATATTGCTAGCACGATCTAAAAATGCAGCTTCATTTAATGGTGAATTGCGAACTTGTACTGGTTTGAAATAATAGGCACCATCAACAGCGAAAGTGTTTGCTGAATCACCATTATCAATATCAGTATATGCATAGGTGCCGCCTACTTCAGCTTGGTATGCGTGCGCAGTGCCTGTGATTGCCAATGTAGATAACAGTGCAGATGTAATTGCTAATTTTTTCATGGTTAACCCCTTTTTGAGATAATATACCAATTTATAAGTGATTACATTTTTTGTTACATTTTCAGTTTAGTAGAAAAAAACCGCGAGTCAATCTTGAGAACGTAACCAAACTGTAGCAATGTTGTTTTTTTGTAAGTTATAGGACGTATCTATTTGATATTTATTGTTTAATATAAATGTGAGCTTTTGTTAAAACGGCTAGATAAATTGTTTATCTAGATGGCTTTGGTGTGTTTTTTGCGAATTTTTATTAGCAAATGTGTCTAACAGAAATCAAGTTGAAGGGCATTTTTGCCTTATATTCTCACAAAAAAAGACACGGCTGTGTCCTGAAAATAGTTATGTTAAAATATGAGATTGAGTGAAAAATATTGTGAGAAAATACGCGTGGAAATTAATCCGTACTTAGTCCAATTGAAAGATTTATCTGATCGTAGCCAAACACTACGGGGGTATCTTTGACTACGATCTAAAGGCTGAGCGTTTAGAAGAAGTATTAAGAGAACTAGAAGACCCAACGATTTGGAATGATCAGAGTCGTGCGCAAGCGATTGCGAAAGAAAAGGGCAGTTTAGAAAATACTTTAGGTGTGTTTGATCGTCTTGCAGAGCAGCTAGATGATGCCAAAGCCATGCTTGATTTGGCTGTAGAAGCCGATGATGAAACTTTACTAGAAGATGTTCAGGCTGAACTTGATAGTGCTGAACAGGCTTTAGGTAACTTAGAATTCCGCCGCATGTTTAGTAATCCAATGGATCCAAATCCATGTTTCCTTGAAATCCAATCAGGTTCTGGTGGTACGGAAGCACAAGACTGGGCATCGATGTTACTGCGGATGTATCTGCGTTGGATCGAACGTCATGGCTTTAAAGCTGAATTGATGGAAGTGTCTGATGGTGACGTGGCAGGCATTAAATCAGCAACTATCCGTGTCGATGGCGAGTTTGCTTATGGCTGGTTACGTACCGAAAGTGGCGTACACCGTTTAGTGCGTAAGTCACCATTTGACAGTAATAACAACCGTCATACCTCATTCTCGGCTGTATTCGTATCGCCAGAGATTGATGACAACATCGAAATTGATATTAATCCATCGGATGTCCGTACCGATACTTATCGTGCTTCGGGTGCGGGTGGTCAGCACATTAACAAAACTGACTCTGCGGTGCGTTTGACCCACGCCCCAACAGGCATTGTGGTGGCATGTCAGAACCAACGTTCACAGCATGCGAACCGTGACCATGCATGGAAACAGTTACGTGCCAAACTCTATGAGTTAGAGATGAGCAAACGTAATGAAGCAGCTCAAGCATTGGAAGACTCGAAGTCAGATATTGGTTGGGGCAGTCAGATTCGTTCTTATGTCCTAGATGATTCACGTATTAAAGATTTGCGTACAGGGATTGAAAATTCAAATACTAAAGCAGTCTTAGATGGTGATTTGGATAAGTTCATTGAAGCAAGTTTAAAGCAAGGTCTATAAATCTCTTGCCCTCTCCCTAGCCTTCTCCTGTCAGGAGAGGGAATACTCGAATTTAAAGTGTGAGAAAAAGTCTTCTATTCCTGAGCGGATGGAGACTTTATTCAATGAAAACAAATATATCAAAGTGGCTTGGTTCAGTATTGTTTAGTTAATCGAAAAAATAGGATATTAATATCGAAAAAAATAGATATTAATATTTAAAAAATACGATATACTGGGTTTAGGTGCTGAACAAAGTTTTGCCGCTTGATCAACATGGTGAGTCTATGGATATTGATATTATTAGCAAAGCCTTAGCCAATCCATTACGCCGACAGATTTTGCAGTGGCTGAAAGAGCCTGAGCAATTTTTACCGGTGCAGGAATGTGGTGGCAGTTTTGAACGAGGCGTATGTGCAGGTCATATTGAACGTCTTGGCAAAGTTGCACAATCAACCATGTCAAATCATTTGTCTGTGTTACAGCAGGCAGGTTTGATTCAAGTTGAGAAATATGGGCAGTGGTCCTATTTCACCAGAAATGAAGCTTTGATTCAGCAATATATCGAACATTTAAAACAAACACTTTAACTGAATAAGTGTAAATTGAGGCGATCATGGCTGGACTAAATTCTGCGTTACAAGTGGGTGATTTTACGATTAAAAACCGTTTGGTTTTATCACCTTTGACGAGAGCTCGTAGTGGTGTTGAGCGTATTCCAAACGATTTAATGGTGGAATACTATCAACAACGTGCCAATGCGGGCTTAATTATCACTGAAGCGACGGTGATTAGTCCGAAAGCTGCTGGCTATGCCAATACTCCAGGCTTATGGTCACAAGAACAAGCTCAGGCGTGGAACAAAATTGTTGAAGCAGTGCATGCGCAAGGTTCAAAGATTGTGGTTCAGCTATGGCATGTCGGTCGTATTTCACATCCTGACTTATTAGATGGTGATATTCCAGTTGCACCAAGTGCGATTCAACCTGCGGGTGAAGTGAGTTTACTGCGTCCAAAACGTCCTTTCGTTACACCTCGTGCTTTATCGCATGAAGAAATCCAAGAAATCGTCGCACAATATAAACATGCGGCTGAGTTAGCGAAAGTAGCAGGTTTTGATGGTGTTGAGTTGCATGCAGCCAATGGTTACCTGATCGATCAGTTCCTGCAAAGTAGCACCAATATTCGTGATGATGAGTATGGTGGTTCAATTGAAAACCGCGCGCGCTTGTTGTTGCAAATTGTGGATGCCTTTATTGAGGTATGGGGTGCAGGTCGGGTGGGTGTGCATTTGGCACCGCGTGGTGATTCACATGACATGGGTGATGATAATCCACTCGCGACTTTTGGTTATGTGGTTGAACAACTGGATCAGCGCAATGTGGCCTTTATCTTTACCCGTGAATATGAAGCGGAAGATAGTTTACAGCCGCAACTCCGCCCTAAATTCAAAGGGGTGTGGATTGCTAACGAGAAATTAACACCAACTTCAGCAAAACAAATTTTAGAAACTGAGCAAGCAGATGCCGTGGCATTTGGATCAGCTTATATTGCCAATCCAGATCTATTAGAACGTTTGGAAAATGATTTGCCTTTAAATCAAATCCAGTTTGAAACTTTATATGGTGCAGGTGCAGAAGGTTATACCGATTATCCTACCTTTGAACAGTTGGAAGCCTAAGCAACCTGTGCTGGATAAAAATAATCTGAACTGAACTCAGATGAAAGATCAAGCGGATCATTAGCCGCTTGATTTTTTTTACTTTTAAGACTTACTTTGCTGTACTGCCTGTTCACTTCGATTCTTATAAAAATCCAGAATCACATTGGAAAAATCATGCACCATCAGTTGCGCAACGCGATTGGCATAGAAATTCACTTCGGTACTGATGCGATAGTCTATTTTTAAGGTCACTCTGGTTTGTTGGGCATTAATCGGGCTCAATTCAAAAGAAGTATATTTAAGATCAAAATACTTCCCTCCAATACTGACATGATCATCCAGCGCACCTTTGGGGATCGAATCTGGCGCAAAACGATAGGTCCAGCTTAAATATTGGTTCGGTTTGGATTGTTGAATGATTTCTTCAAAATGAATATCTTTTTGCCAGGTCGAATAACGAATCAGCCCCTCATCTGTGGTTGTGGTAATGCCTGAAACAGGATAGGGCACACCGATGGAATACAGCAGGCTGGGTTTAAATTCCTCTGGTCGAATATCATGGGCATGGTTAAGCTGATACCAAATCACTTCAGCAGGTGCATCAACCACAATGCTTTTTTCCACCTGATCATAATGCAGTTGGGTTTTCTCTGGTAAGGTCAGCAGGATAAAAGGCAGTAAGGCTATGCTATAAATGGCTTTATTCGGTTTCCAGATAAAATGACACAGCCATTTCATCACGGCCGCACCCAGTAGCATGCCCACAAATAAAATTGGGGTCATGATCACCACACAAATCGCACCCTCATGCAGCACAATGATGGCAAACAGCAGCAACACCACCAGAAAAATACAAATCACTTTAAAGGACTGCACAAAGGAAACTGCATGCTGATAGTTCTGGATATAGGCGATTAATGCCCCAATGATAAACGGAACACCGATCAGGAAACTGGCAGTCATCAGTGCTTCAAGATGACTGGCAAACAATGCCCATAGGCAGCACAGTAGCGCCAACAGCAAGAAAGGCAGCATGAGTTTAATCGGGCTACGCGCTGGATAATGACTTTTTTCTGGCTGGGGTGGTCTAATCTGGTCCGACCAATCAGGCTGCATGGCTTTTCTCAAAGATATTGTTCTTGGTGTATTAGCCTATCATCTTTTATTTCAACCGATTGGGTCAATGCTTGCCACACAATTATAAATTGTCAAAACCCCATTCATGTCCGCATAATGAACGAAATCAAATTGTAAATCTTGGTCTCGGATGGCGCAGAATACAGCAGCACAGCAAACCCCGTTCTGGTATAACTTTCTATTGGCGTGTCTTAAGCCGCTTTATCGCTGGAAAATAAGACAACGTGCTGAAAGTGATGCGCTGTTTCAACAGGAATGTATTGAGCGTTTTGGCCCATTTCAGCCAGTTAAAAACCAGCATGCGATCTGGTTTCATGTGGTGTCAGTGGGTGAAACTAATGCTGCTCAACCTTTGATTGAGCACTATCTAAAACTTGGACATTCAGTTTTAGTGACCAATACCACCAAGACAGGACAAGCCAGAGCCAAGAGTTTATTTTCCGAAAAATATCC